>CAKZGI010000330.1 GCA_936914905.1 uncultured Trichormus sp.
ATTGGTAATTGGTAATTGGTAATTGGTAATTGGTAATTGGTAATTGGTAATTGGTGATTAGGAAAATTACTTCCCCATCATCCTCATCTCCCCCCATCACCCCCAGTTCCCAGTCCCCAATAACTTTATGATCCGCATGATCCGCGTTGAATCTCAGTAAAGATTTGTTCTAAAATTTCTGTCGCGCCTTTTTGCCGTAAAATACTGGCTAGTTCTGCTCCTAATTTTTCGGCATCAGCAGCAGCACCAGTAACGGTATCTTTAACCAGTTTTTGACCATCAACACTGGCGACAAGACCTTTTAATGTTAATTCATTACCATTTATCTCGGTATTTACACCGATAGGAACTTGACAACCGCCTTCTAAAACTCGTAAAAATGATCTTTCTGCTAAACAGCGATCACGTGTTTGTGAGTGTTCAATGGCTTTGAGTAAGGAAATTACCTCCGTGTCATCAGCACGACATTCTATGCCTAAAGCGCCTTGTCCAACTGCATGGAGAGAAATGTCTGTTGGGAGAATTTGATCAATGCGATCGGTCATATCCAATCTTTCTAAGCCAGCTACCGCTAAAATTAAAGCATCATACTCACCTGCATCTAATTTTTCTATGCGTGTGATTAAGTTTCCCCGTACATCTTTAAAAGTAAAATGAGGGAACTTATAGCGTAACTGTGCCAGTCTTCGCAAAGAAGAAGTACCAATCACCGTACCTCCTGGTAAAGTCTCAATTTGCTTATCTTTATGCTTTTTATGCAGGACCACCGCATCTGCGGGGTTTTCTCGTTCTGTAATTGCTGCCAGTGTTAAACCTTCTGGTAAGTTAGTAGGCAGATCCTTAAGCGAATGAACTGCAAAATCAATCTCCTTATTGATCATTCGCAGTTCCAGTTCTTTGGTAAATAGTCCTTTATCGCCAATTTTGGCCAATGCTACATCCAGGATGTTGTCGCCTTGGGTAGACATGGTATGGACCTCAAAAGTGATATTAGGGAAGCTTTTCTGGAGTTGCTCTTGTACCCAGTATGTTTGAACTAGAGCAAGTTGGCTTTTACGTGAACCAATACGAATAGGGCGTGGAGGACTAGAAACTAAAGTCATAAAAGTATATGTCAAACCAGGCGGTAAATTCACATTTATCTAGACTACCGCAGCAAGTGACGAACTGGATTGGATGAGACTAATTACAGAGGATTTTATTTGGGAAGTGCTTTACATTTATTTACAAAGTTGCCAAATTGGCACAATATGTAGCGGCAGACAGTCCTGAGAATACAGAAAGCGCATTTCAGAAGAAAATTGTATAAATAGCGAGTTAGATAAATTAAAATATGATCAACTTAGCAGTAATTCGATTTTAATAACTTATATGGTTTTACTTCAAGAATTATCTGAACTATTACAAGCCGAAGTTCCAGAAGAACGGCAAACTATCACTCGTGTTACTTGGGCAAGTTATGAAGCTTTACTCAATGATTTAGGTGACAGTCCGCACTATAGAGTGATATATTTAGATGGAGTGATAGAATTAGTGTCACCAAGTCTTCGTCACTAATTTCGTAAAACTGTTATTGGGTCTTTATTAGAAATTTACTTTCAGGAAAAACGTATTAGTTATTTTCCCCTCGGTTCTACAACCTTTCCTGAACAAGCAAAAAGAGGAGGAGTAGAACCAGTAGAACCAGACGAATCCTATTTTATAGGAATTGTATAGGAAGAGAAAAAGAAGTTCCTGATATTGCCATTGAAGTTGTAGTCACCAGTGGGGGAATTGGTAAAGTAGAAGTTTATACAAAAGATTGGGTATAAGGGGAGTTTGGTTGTTTCAAAATAATCAATTTGCAATTTACCATCTGCGGGGTGACAGTTATGAAATGGTTTCCCAAAGTGAATTATTGCTAAATTTAGACTTGCAAATTTTGGCGTAATATGCAGTAGCAAATGATCCTTTAGATGCGGCACTGGAATTTCGGGAAAAGATTGAAGAAATGGTTGGCTGAAAATTTTACTAATCTACAGCCAAACTTACCAATAGTATAGAAGTTTAAATTTTAAATATATGCTAAAAATAACTTGATATGCTAAAAATAACTTGGTGTCATCCCTAACTCTATTATTTTATATATATGAGTCGTTCCGCTTGCCTTATATTTAATCCACTTGCGGGTCAAGGTGATCCAGAATTAGAACTAGATCAGATTAGGTCAATATTAGAACCAGAAATTGATTTAGATATTTATTTCACTACAGAAGAAATAGATGCTGATGAACTCCTCACACGCGCAGCAGTAGGACGGGGTGTAGAAGCGATAATTGCATCTGGGGGATATGGGAGATTATCCGCAGCAGGAGAAGCAGTAATTAATACAGATATCTCTTTTGGCATTATTTCACGGGGAACAGCAAACGCTTTTGCTGCAGCTTTGAATATTCCTGATACAATAGCGGCAGCTTGTCAGACAATTTTACAAGGCAAAACCCGGACAATAGATGTAGCCTATTGCAATGATCGACCAATGGTATTATTAGCGGGTATTGGCTTTGAAGCGGGAACTGTAGAAAAAGCAGACCGAGAAGCTAAAAATCGCTTTGGGATGATGCCATTGCCATATATCCTGGCACGAATTCAAGAATTAGGAAACTTACAAAAATTTGCTGTTGAAATTGAAAGCGAAGATAAGATAATTCAGACTATTGCTTCTGCGCTAACAGTGGCAAATGCAGCACCCCCCACTTCAGTTTTAGCTCAAGGCCCAGCAGGTATCATCTTTGATGATGGATTGCTAGATTTAACCATTTTATTACAAGAGACTAAAGCGGGTGTGATCGCAGCCACACTTCATTCATTTCAAACAGCTTATACAGGCACAGCAGTAGAACGTTCTACAGGCACAGCAGTAGAACGGGATGACATTGGTTATTTGCGATCTAAACAGTTTAAAATTACAACCGACCCACCACAAAAAGTTGTTATAGATGGAGAAATTGTTGGTACAACTCCTATAAAAATTAATTGTATACCCACAGGTTTGAGAGTTTTCGCCCCAACCGTACCAGAAGATATTCCCATAGAAAAATCAGGGGGATTACCTAACTTAACTGTGGACATAAAACACTCATTTACGGTATAGATAATTAACTAAATTATTCCCGTTCCTTTACGGCGTCTATCTGCTTTTTCTATCAACTCACCTGTTTTATCTTCATTCACTTCTGTGAGTTCTTCCAAACGTTCTATAGTGTCTTGAGCGATATCTTCCCGTGCATCACCGGGAACCTCATAATACATTTCTGGTTGAACTGGATAATTATTCAACAAACCTTCCTTATCTACAGTGTAACCGTCAGTAGTGCGTATGCTTTCAATATCTGTTTGATCATCTGTAGGTGCATTAAAGAGATTTTCCTCTGTGGGAAGATGTTTATAATGTTCTCCTTCTCTAGCTATACGTGCTGCTGTTTCTTCTGGGATAATTCCTCTATCATAAGTATCTGCATCAATTCGATGAGTAGAATCTATTGTTTTTTTCACTGGTTCATTAGCCATAAATTTATTCCTCTTTTTATTCTTCTTTAATTTTTTTGAGAATAACTTCGACAACTAGATTAGTTTAATTTTGAATATGAAAATACTGTCTTAAGAAGTGAATTGAGGAAAAGTATTACTTTAGATTATCTATCTTGAGATGGAGTGTAGAGCAGAACTAAAACCACCTTGATATCCTGCTATCAAACGAGATGATGTCGATAACTGATAAAAAATGCAGGGTAGACAATGCCAACCCCGCGTTAAATTGGTGAATAAGTTTATCTTAACAGCTCTGGAAATTCTTACCCTATAAGTTGTTTTTTGAAAGAACTAACTTTGTAGGATAATTCTTGCCGAGTTTCCGATTTGATGAGATGACGGAAAGTAAACCAGATGGTATAAACTATGCCAGTTATCTCAAAAATGGGTGCTAAAAGTGGTACACCATTAATAGCATTTAGAACGGCAATCACTACCTTGACCATCACAAACGCAGACAAAATCAAAACAAGAGTTAAAATAGCTTGCTTGTTTTTGTCGAAAAAACTACCTATATAGTTTGGCAGTTTGTCTAACAAATCAATAATTTGTTTGCTAATTCGCTGCCATTGGGTGTCAGAGGATTTAGCTGACGGTAGTTTGGGTAAATTTCCCGTTGCTGTACCCTCAAGGGCTAATGCACCTTCAGGTAAACCTGAACTTACTGTGTCTGGTGGCTGTTGTTGAATTTCCATAACGTTTGCCATTTGGCAGAACAGTTTTGTTGACTTTTATCGGCACTTTTATTTAGGTCGGGGATTCTTAAGTAGCCCTAAAACGGACTCTTAAAGGTGTAGTTAATGCACCTCCAATAGCTTCACTGAGTTTAATCTCAATGTTGCCTTGATTGTGTGTTGTTTTGTTTCCACTTATCGAGTTTTTCACCGTATTCAGGTAGTAAACAATACTACCATAAATTTCCTGAGATGTTTACGCCTGATTTGGCTTACCTTGCGGGAATGCTTCACGTACATCCCCAGCTAAAAAGACATCACTATTTAAAAACCGTGTTGGAGTAAGCTTACAGCAGGCTTCCGTAAGCACTATTTTGAATTTACTATAGGACTTATGCAGGTGTCACAATCAAGTCTCTTTTAGGGTGTATCAGATCTCGATAATCAATATATAGGTCTGACGCACCCTACTAATATGCCAGTTGCGTAATTCCTGTTCACAAAAGAAAAGGTCAAAAATATTTCAGTTTGTATCTTGATGACAATTGGTTTATATTCGCAAAATTAGGCTTATTAATTGTTAGTGACTTTAGCTTTTTGGTGGTACAATAGTCGCTTTGACAATTACATCTTTTACACCCTTAATCTCTTTTGCTAAAGGTTCAATTTTAGCTAACTGTTCTTGATTATTAACAGTTCCTGATACGGTAACAGTGCCATCTTGAGCGGAATTAACTGTTAATTGTCCTCCAGGAATATTAGCCTCCAATTTAGATCGGACTTCACTTGCTAAATCCCCTGTAGCTCTATTTGTACGATCGCCAGTTGCCAAATTTCGTTCTTCACGGGCGCGGATATCTGCATTGAGTTGTCTTCTGCGGAGTTCACTTTGAGCGTCTTCTTTTGCAGCTTGTGTTGTTTGCGCGGCGGGAGTTGCTGGAACTTCTCCCGGTTCGGGCGCATTTACACTTGTCTTGGCTGTATTATCACAAGCAGCACTCAAAAGTAAAATCGAACCAATTAAGAAAGAAGTTAGCTTTTTCATTTGTTTGTGGAGTGTTTGATATAGTTGTGAATTTTGTGACTATATGAGGTATAAATTAGGAGCAAAACTTTGATATTAATGCTCCTATTATTGAGAATAATTGCTGAAGAATTAAACTGTTGTTTCCCGGTGGTCAATAATTACTACAGGGGCTTCTCCAGCGTAATGACTGGGAATGGTTTCGGCATTTCTCACTGACCTGGGTTGAGGTTCGCTAACAGTACGGGCATCATAAACGCCAAATTCTTCTATTCCTGTACGTTTGAGAATTGTTTCTGCTTGGTGAATTTCTGCTTCTGTGCCATCGAGAATGACTAGGTAATGGCCTTTTTGGAAGCGATCGATATAAACTCGCGCTTGTGATTGAGGAATTCCTAAGCCAACCAATCCTCCAGCAATACCTCCTACTGCTGCACCCACAGCACCACCTGTGATCGTTGTGGCTAAAGCCCTAGCTGCTGCACCACCTGCGATTACGGGGCCTACTCCTGGAATTGCTAAGGCACCAAGACCTACTAATAAACCGCCCAAACCGCCTAAAGCCCCACCAGTAGCAGCACCAGCTTTTAGCCCTTCGTCTGCTTTATTACCTCTGTCTACATTCCTGTTTACTCCACCATTTGTGTCTTTCCCAATCAGGGATACTTGGTTCATGGGAAAACCAACATTTCTTAATTCTCTCAATGCTGCTTCTGCATCTCGATGATCGGAAAAGACACCGACCGCTCTTTTGGTGGTTTGCAAAGGTATATTCCCACGGCCATTTTGTTCATAAACTTCCCACTGTTTAATGTGATATCGGCTGACAATTACCGCAGCCTGGTGGATTTCTGCATCAGTACCGCTAACAGTGATGATATAATTACCTTGATGGATGCAATCGTTGTAGAACTGAGTCCGGTTAGGTGGCAGATTTAAAAGAGTAGGCTCAAAGTGATCTTTCACATGAATTCCCCCAAATGCAGTCCTTTGTGGACTTTCCCTGTGAACTAAAGAAATGTGGTTTAACGGAAAACCTGCATTGCGTAAATCATTAATTGCTGCTTCTACATCGTGCAGCATTGTGAAATAACCAATCGCGTATTTATTAACAGTCACATCCCGATGCACAACATGCATGGTTGCGTGTCTATCATCTGGATGATCATAAATTTCAAACTCTTCAATTCTCCAGCTATGAAGAATTTCTCTAGCTCTAGCAATTTCTGCATCCGTACCATCTATGATGACTAAATACTCTCCCCGTTCTACTCTTTCGTGATAAACCCTGGCTCTTCCTTCAGGAACTCCTAAACCAATCAAAGCACCAATTAAACCACCTGTTATCGCACCTATCCCGCCCCCAGCCAGAGTTGTCGCCAAGGCGGTAGCTGTGGCTCCAGCCAGCATAATGGGTCCAATTCCTGGTAACGCTAAAGTCCCTAGCCCA
The DNA here is from genome assembly GCA_936914905.1 of uncultured Trichormus sp. Lineage (GTDB taxonomy): Bacteria > Cyanobacteriota > Cyanobacteriia > Cyanobacteriales > Nostocaceae > Trichormus_B. The sequence continues at coordinate 6,719 of CAKZGI010000330.1, forward strand.
ACTAATAAACCAGTTAACCCACCTAAAACCCCACCAGAAATCGCTCCAGCTTTTGCCCCTTCATCCGCCTTATCACCAACCTTCTCCCGCACTTGCGTACCAGCTATTTCATCTCCATCATCTTGATGTCTGGCGATCACAGAGACTCTTTCCATTGGAAAGCTTGAATTTTTCAATTCATGCATTGCTTGTTCAGCTTCACGACGATGAGGAAATACACCTAGAGCGCGTCTATATCTACCTATAACCATACTCATACTCCTCCAAAAAAATACTAAAGAATTATTCCAGAAAGTATTTAAGGCAATAACTCTATTATTATTACTACGTTTTTTGACGAGGGGTTCATCAATCCCCTGGAGTAATTTATCTTTCTATCACTTTCTATCATTAGATATACTATGCAATTTAATTTATTGGCTCATGGATGTAGGGAATAGGAAAAAGCAGAGGGAGCTGAAAATAGAGTAAGGATACTCTTGTGATATTAATCACCTTCATTTTACTTTAAAATCACTGTTACTTGATGGAAATAGCAAATAAATTAGAGTTAAGTAAATCAGTTTTAAACTATATCAATTCAATAATTTAATTATTGTTTGGTGGTTATGGAGAGTAACATTTATGCTGGAAAAACTATTATTAGCATCCATTTTCACATTTAGTCTCAGTCTATTGGCAGATCTGAGTTGGTCTAATACTAGAAATGAACTGTTAGGAACTTCCAAAAATCCCCATGAAGTTTTTACTTTAACTCAACGTTACAAAAATACAAAAATGTACTCAAATCGTTAAGAAAAGCTGCTGCTTGTGTTGATGCAATTTTTTCTAAAAATTGATTAAGTAGGAATTGCTGAATAAATTGCATATTTAGGTAAAAAAAAGGGAAGAGAACAAGATTATAGTACAGTATAGCGTAAATAAAACAACCATTCCAAATCTCTGAGAAGCTCACGCCGTATACATTTTAAATTTTGAGTTCACAGCGGTACTAGGGATTGCTATTCTGTAGCGGAATGTATAATTAATTCTACTCATCTACTGAATTGTGAGTACAAGCTTCCACAGAATGAAATTCAGTAGTCTATAATCAGTGGGGACTTGAAACCGCGACTGATTGTCCTTTATTTTGAGTTTTTAATTTTTAATTCCCCGAAGGGGTTGACGGTTTTTGATGCTATTCTCTTTTTAGCTTTGTTCGCTGAACTATTAGCCGCAACCATAGCCACCCTAAGCTGCTACCAATAAAATAATAGGGGAAATCAAACCAAGTAAAGGCAGTACCGATTAATATTTTTCCCCACCAGAATGAACGTACCCAATTTAGAAATGGTGGATCCCACAATTGCATAAATTCCAACAAGCAAGTAATTATCAATATCCATAAAGGGATTTGTGTAATTGAAGAACGAGTGGGAATAAATAAAAAGGCGAACAAGCACCAACATATTTCATAAAAAATCCCTCCTACTTCTTGGTTCAACCACAAAATAGAATAGCGATAGTGGCTGTATAAAAGCCCAATGGGAAGAATAATAGCCAGAGGAATGGAACGCCTGCAGATGTTTGTAAGTAGTGGCATTATTTAGAGTTTCCAGTCGATGTCCATGATTTTGGTAGAATACTTAAATTTAATTACCAAAAAAACTACATGATCATCTGGACTTATTCCAGAACCCGAAACTAGTGATCGGTAGTTTACGGTTCAATTCCTGGCGTGTAATGCTAAGTGTTGATAAATAACATCTAAGCACACAGGAATTACAGGTTCACCTTCATCCAGGGATGCGATCACTACTTTACCAGCTTGCTTGCTGATAAATAACATGTAACCAAAAGGGAATCAAATCATAGCTTTACCTTCATCTAGGGATGTGATCGCAATCTTCCTATCAAACTCTACCAAAGAAAGCGAATCATCCTGTGCTGATAAAAACAACATAAACCGCTTACCCCTACCAGAAATAAACAACTCTGGCTCTTTTTCCTTAGGCCTTTTCAGGGTTTCTGCGGCAATATCAAAGCTAATCCCCGTAGACAACCAATATACCATAGCTGTCAACTCCACCAAATTAGAGCTGGAGTAATAAATACTGCGTCCCGTTCCCATATCACTAATAATAGGTACAACAATCACCTTCTCTCGCCAATACTTTATCTAGCGAAGGGTACAACCTGTCAATTGAGCCGCTTCCTTACTATCGAGTTAGCGTCGATCAATGGAGTTACGGCAGATTGATTGTAAATATTCAAAGTCAGGCAAATAAAGCAGGGATTGTCATTGAAGAGGAAAAACAACCCAAACAATTTGTCAACGCAGTCATTATAATTTGGCAATTGACAAATACAAACGAGCGCGGAGGGATTTGAACCCCCGACCCACAGAACCGGAATCTGTTGCTCTATCCACTGAGCCACGCGCCCAAATACTCTCCTAGTATAGCACACTTTTTAAATTTTCTGGAATTGATATGGAATTGAGGGTGAGGTCGCCACGATGAGCGCGAGCAATTTCACGAGTTAAACTCAGTCCGAGTCCAATGCCTTCAACTTGGCGGTTATACCATTTCACGAAAAGCCCAATACAAATCATTGGTGTTTAATTGTTTCCCCCTGCCCCCTGCTCCCTGCTGCCTATTTGTATAAACTTTAAAGTGAAACGGTGTTATGTGCCGGATCGCTGCGATGGAAGCGGTCAAAAAGGTGAGTGCGATCGCACGCGGGAATGTCAATTGATGCATTTGCAATGGAAATTTGTATCTCTGTTGGCATTTTCTGTGTATCAATCTTTAGCTCAAATTACAAAAATGTAATTCAGAAAGTAGGCGATCTGTTATTTTCAGATGGATTAATCAGAAATGTCAACAACAGTAATTTTCGAGGTTAATGATTATGGATATTCGTAGAATGTTAGCCTTAGCAGTGATTCCTTTTGTGATTGTTACATCCAATTTCGTTGCACCTAATCAAGTGATCGCCGAAGCTCCATCTGATCGTAATCTACGGATTGTACAACAGGCCAAAAAACCCCAGAAGCAATTGCAACGCAAAAAACCACAGGTAAAACATCGCCGACCCCGCCTACAACAGAAAAAGCGTTATCCCCAACCTGATCATCATGACGCAGAGCGTAATCAGGTCAAACCGAATAATCGGTAATTAAACTTTTTCAAAAGTAGGACGAACATAAAACAGTGGTAGTAGGAGTAATTTCTGTCATAGCTGGTACATAACAGAATAAAGTATGCCTTGGGTATAACTGCTAATTTTCCAGGGAGAGGCAGTCGCCCAGAGCGTCCTGCAATAATCATCTCGGCTCGATACCTAGTTGAACTTCTACAGCAAACCTAAATAATTAGCTGGGTCAACAGGTGTACCATTGCGCCTAACTTCAAAATGGAGGTGGGGACCTGTGGATAAACCTGTGAAACCTACAGCTGCGATCACTAGTCCTTTTTGAACTGATTGCCCTTCTGTCACATACAACTCACTGGTATGACCATATAGGGTGGTAATTCCTTTACCATGACTAATAATCACAGCTTTGCCATAACCACCATACCAGCCAGCAAAAATCACTGTACCTGAATCTGCGGCTCTAATCGTACTACCATAACTACCGGCAAAATCCCAACCGGCGTGAAAGCGGCGATAACCAAGAATAGGGTGTATCCGCCAACCAAAAGGACTACTGGTAGGTGCATCACTAGGAAAGGCAAAAATACCTGTAGCACGAACCCAAATTTTCCTATTAGCTTTAGTCTGTGCTGCTTCCTTAGCTTCTTTCGCTTGTTGTTCAGCGATTTTTTGTTGAATCAAAACAGTCAAATTTTGGGAATCTTTCTCTAGTTGGTTTTGTGCTGCTTCCAAGGCCAAGCGATCGCTATTTAAACGAGAAATCAATTCTACTTGTGACTGCGCTTGATTCTGATAATCAGCTTTTTGAACTAATAATTGTTCTCTAATTAAAGCCATCAAATTTTTTTGCGTTTCTACTTCCGTTTTTTGCCGAATTAACAGATTTCCTTGGGTTGCTAATTTAGCTAAAATTTGTTGGTCTGCCTGATAAACCAACTTTAACTGATGACGATGACTATTAAAATCACTCAAATTATGACTTTGCAACAAAACAGCTAATCCTTGAGAGGCCGATGAACGCTGAAGATACCGCAATCTTGCGACGGTTGCAGCTTGTCTTTCTTGATAACTACGTTCTGCTACAACCAAATCAGCCTCCAGTTGCTGGAGTCGTTCTGTAGCGGATTTTAACCTGGCTTCACTATCTTTAATTTGGCCATTAGTAGTTTGGAGATTTTGATTTAAACCACCGAGATATTTTTGTGCTTCTTGTTGCAGATTCGTTAGGCGATTGTGTTCTTGAACCACATTCTGATGCTGTTGCTGAATTTGCTGTTGCTGTTGTTTGAGATTGTGTATGGTCGGTCAAGACACTGCGTATACTGGTAGCAATACCAAAACACCACCCAAAATGCAGCATAATATCAGAAACCACCACCCAAATCTGATTTTTCCCGAAAATGCCCTGTTCATGCAGTTATATTCAACCAAAGAAGTGCAAGCACAAACAGTATTATGCCCAAAGTTTGGCGAAATTTAACACCTATTAAAATTAATGATGATTTTATTATGAAGACACGCCCAAGAATTGTGGTTTTAACTTTAGTCATACCTGGTTTATTAGTATTTCTAATCTGGTTGTATTATTTTGGTACAGATTAGACCTCTTGCAGAATTTTTCCTGTGGTATGATAGAGAGTATTAGATTTTATGTATTTTTGGTGTTCTTTGTCATCGCTAATTCGAACATAACCGTTCAACTCTAACTTTTGGCTAAAACAAAGAAAACCCCCTTTTATAACATAAAGTTAATTCTGCAAGAGCTCTATTATTCAGCACTTATCAAAGCTGAAAGTTATGTTGTACAGTTAGCAAGGGACTAAAAGGCTAATGAAAAAAGGCTAAAACTAGCCTACCACGGAGCTTTAGCCCATCGGATCAATGTTTTTGCAGATGCTACTTGGGGGTTACTGGGATTTGCGATCGCAGGAATAGGTATACATGGTTTAGTAACGATCGCATATAAAAATAACTCTTCTCACCATTTAGTTTCTAGCCATTTTCAAGCAACTAAATACAGTAGACGACGGAGTTAAAATCAATTCCTTGTTATCATTAACTCGGGTACGATTTTGATAAATGCTGTAATTTTTTGTTTGATATCAAAAGATTTAAGGAAATGAATTGAGCTAAATATCAGTTCTGATAGTTGACATTTTCCACTATCATTATAAATGATGCCCTTCTGGTATTTCTTGATTAGATAAATTTTGCTTCTGGTAATTGCTACCACTCAGAGCATTAAAATAATAACAGTGGATGATATTTGATTATTTGGCTTATTTATTGCTGAATTAGTCTTGAAAAATTGTTTTTTAGTGGAGTAGATGCACCGGAAGAAACTGGTTTTGATTTTGGAGTAGATGTATGGGAACGAACTGGTTTTGATACAGGAATAGATGGTGATGGAAGAATTGTTTATGATAGTATCGGCCAAAGTTTAATACTGTTATCAGTACTCCCACTAGGCAGAATTGTCCCATCTGGACTGTATGCTAGGGCATTAACCCAATCAGAATCTCAAGTGAGAATTTTTATTAACCCTCCTGTAGATGTATTCCATAGTTTGATAACTTGGTCACGACCTGCACTAACAAGAGTATTACTATTTGGACTGTATACTATACAATTCATCGAGTTGGGATGTCCGTCAATAGAGTGAGAATTCCTTCTACTGTTTTTGCATTAACAGCAGGTGTTCTGTTAGTTTATCAAGCCCAAATATATCAACACTAAGTTTTGTAGAGCGATTACACCAATAAGAGTTACCATAAGTTGAGGGGGCGACAAGCAAGGTGAAACCATCACAGGACAAAGGTTTTACGTGATAGACCTCTTGAAAAAACTGATGAGAAACAGTGCTTATTGACAATTAATTGTACAGTTATCAGGCAGCTACATCAGCATAAACCCTGAAGATAGGAAGAGAATGGTCTTGTTAATGGAACAACTCATCAGTTCTATTCGCAATAAGTGCACATTTTATCAGTAGGGTCTAAAGGCTATAACCCTTATACAGGAAGCTTTTGAGGTTACTTCTTGCCCCCTCAATACCATAAGTTGGGCTATAATAATGACTATCTACCATTTCACAGACATTTAGCTCATGGCTAGTAACTTTTAAAACCTGTATCCATTCTTTAGCTGTAGGATGCATATTCGTGTTTTTATACTAATCATTAAAGCATTTAAGACAATATTTTCTCACCTCTGAATGCAAAATGTCCAGAGGAATTGTTCTATCTAAAGGTTGAATCAAACTATGTGGACTATATAACCATAAACCCTGAGGGATGAGTTAATTAATTTCAGGAGTTTCCCCAGCACCTATCCACTTACCCTGAAAAGGACTATTACCACCAAATAATAATTGATAGATAATTACTGCTAACCGAAATCTATCATGTACCTCCATTTGTTCAATACTGGAAATATTCTTACCAATTAATTCTGGTGGTATATATCCCTCAGAACCTACCAAACAACGATGAACTTTCCCATTCTGAGGATTTTTTACCTGAAAAGAATCTGTATCAATAATTGAGGGTAAAGCCAGATTACTAACTAAGATAGTTTGCGGTTTAATATCACCTAACACATAACCGGAATCGTGGAGTGCAGCAATAAATGAAGCAATATTCAACGCCCTTACGTGCAGAAGTCGCCAGAGTTAATCCCTAGTCTTAACTTATTACAATGTTGCGGATCATAAATGTCAATCAGTTGTCTTGCATTTGTCACTTCTGGCATCAAAAAACCCACACAATTACCATTAATATCTTTGAGGACTGACGTAGGCCAAGCAAAAGAAATATGATTAATGTGAGAATTTGGATCTGTGGGAGCATGCGATATCATTACTGCTAACTTCTGCACACGCTCAGATGTTGGTGAATGATATACTTTAGCTAAACAACCATTTAGATTAGTTCGCCAAACTTTTGCTTCACCACTATCTATTGGTTCACCTACAAGAGTAATTTATTTCCCCGTAATTGCACAGGTGAGAACTATCATAGAATTTTACTCTCTTTCCCAGAGATACAAAAGCAAAGTTTTATCATCATAAATACGAGAATTTAGTCGTTCAGAATTAAGACAATCAATAATATATTGATCATCATCTAGATTATTTGTTTCTCGCAAAAAAACTATCAATAGTGACAAAATCCTGTATCAGTCGCACAGGGCCAAAGGTGACTATAGCAACTTCTACACCCAAAGAAGCTTGAACATCTTTTAATACATCTTCCTTAATAGCTGCCAGTCCTCTATTTAACTCCTGGATAAACTGATCTGACATAGAACCAGAAGTATCAAGTAGAAGAATTACAGGACAACGATTTTCTGGGTTTTCCACGGATTCAGGCAGTCCTAACGGCATTTTCAATGCTCCTGGTTAATCAAGATTGGATGTTCAATATCTAAATTTAGATTTAATTTGTTAGTACAGATCAACACAGTAGTATTATTACGTAATTAAAACCCATAACAGCCTGATGAAAGGAGGTTTAGCTACTTAGGTAAGTTGCTCGAATTCCTATAACGCCAGATCCCCGATTTATTTTTTTATCTTGTCAATAAATTATAAATTGATGTCAGATGTCAGGGATACTATTATTCATTAATATCACAAAACTCAAATCGCAATTTTGAGCTTTTGATATAGTCCTCATCAATCTCAAAAGCTAACCAACGTCTTTGTAAAGTTTCTGCAATTCTACCTGTCATATTAGAACCAGCAAAAGGATCTAAAACTATATCCCCTGGTTCTGTACACAGGTTAATTACAAATTCTGGTAATGCTTGCGGAAATCTGGCCGGATGTGGTCTTATGCCTTCTTGTTTACAACGCTTTTGATAATAATCATTGGAAACAGTATTAGAAGCAGAAATTACATTTACAGGCTGTATTAAATCTTCCAACAATATTTCTTCTTGTAGAAGGGTTGGTTTACCAATTTCTTCTTGCTCTTTATTCTCACATCCATCAATAATATTAGGAGGAATAGCACCTCCTCTGTCATTACCAAATTTATTAGAAATATCATGTCCTGATGGTCTAATTTTAGGCTCATAACCATTCTTGAGCAGATTTTTCATTGATTTACTATAAGGCTTTAATACTCTTCTATTATTAGCTTTAGGATGGGGTCCTTTAGATAACCACCATACTGTATTGACTGCATCTTTAACTCGTTCTCTGCGAATGGTTACCCATTCAGCAGGGGTAGGAAGTTTGGCTGGATTGTACCAATAAAGTTCTTGTGCTAAATAAAATCCTAATCCACCTTTTTCTTTTGATCTGCACAGAGCAAGAACTAGTTCAAAATGATAAAGAGAACGAACTGGCATTCCCTTAATCCAACTACCACCAATATCAATAACTAATGAACCTGTCGGTTGAAGAATCCGGTAGAATTGTGCTGCAAATTCTTGAAACCATTCAAGATATTGGTCTGCATCAACGTTACCATATTCTTTTTTACGCACCAATGCAAATGGTGGAGAGGTGCAAATTAAATCAATACTTTCATCGGGAATACCTGCCATTAATTCCAAGCTGTTGCCCAAATAAGCAGAACCCAAGTTTGTTATATAGTAAGGGTTAAAATTTAGTTCCATATTCACTCAAGCTGCTAGTACCGCCGTGAATTCAAAATGCTTCTTTCAGAAGAGCTACGCTAACAAAATTCAAAATGAATACGGCGTGAGCTTTACTGTACTAGTTAGTCATCCAGTTTAGGCTGATAATTGGTAATTCATTATTTACTGTTACCTTGTCATTTTAGCTACCTTTAATTATGAATTATTGGTTTCCAAGATGCTACATGAAAACAAAAAGCAATGTTTCTGTAAAATTAGGGAAAGTAATGTTTCCACCTAATTCACTAAAGACTACAGCTAACTAATGCAACTGCAACTCAGAGGATCTAAATCTACCGTAGCTTCCTTGCTGTTAATTGCCCCTTTTTTCCTCTGGGGTACGGCAATGGTGGCTATGAAAGGTGTAATACCCCATACCACACCCCTATTCATGGCAGGAGTACGTTTGCTACCTGCGGGGGTGTTAATTCTAATCATTGGGGCATTTATGGGTAGACCCCAACCTAAAGGATGGTTAGCATGGCTATGGATTACTATATTTGCTTTTGTTGATGGTACGCTATTTCAAGGCTTTTTAGCAGAGGGTTTGGTTATAACCAGTGCGGGTTTAGGTTCTGTGATGATTGACTCCCAACCTTTAGCAGTAGCTTTACTTTCCTTGTGGCTGTTTCAAGAACATATTGGCCTTTGGGGATGGTTAGGGTTAGGATTGGGAGTCACAGGTATTAGTCTAATTGGCTTGCCGGAAGAATGGATTTTTGATCTTCTCGACTCAGGGGTAAAGATTACAACTGATAACTGGCAACAATTGTTTGCGAGTGGTGAATGGTTGATGTTACTGGCAGCTTTATCAATGGCTGTGGGAACTGTGCTTATTCGCTATGTGTGTAGGTATGCTGACCCGGTTACAGCGACTGGGTGGCATATAATTTTAGGCAGTTTGCCGTTGTGGGGAATTTCTGCTGTGGTGGAATCGCAACAGTGGCAAGGTTTGGTGATCTCTGATTGGTTGGCTTTAAGTTATGCAACTATATTTGGTAGTGCGATCGCTTATGGTTTATTCTTCTACTTTGCTTCCAGTGGGAATCTAACTAGCTTAAGTTCTCTCACCTTTCTCACACCTGTTTTTGCATTGATATTTGGTCATCTTTTTCTCTCAGAAGTTCTCAGTCCCATTCAATGGGTGGGAGTTTTCCTAACTCTAATTAGTATTTATTTAATTAACCAACGAGAAAACTTAGCAGATCAAAATAAAAAAGCGACTGTCAGTTAAAAAAATACTCAACAACAACCAGTTTTAGAAGCATCTAGCGCAAAGAAATTTACAAATGTTACTTTATCTGTAATAAAATCCGAACCAGAAGTTTTACGTTAACTTAATCAGCAGGAGATGGGTAAAATGAGGGATGAAAAACAATTATCAATCAGAAATTACCGATTAGCAATTACCAATTCCCTCCTGATATTATCGTCTTGTGTGTGTCTGGTTTTATATGCAAATCAAGCGATAACTGCTATACCTAAATCAGCGCCTATTCAACTAATGCTTCTCAGTCCAGGTGTTCGAGGTGCAGACGTGGAAGTAATTCAAGTCCAACTCAAAGGGTTAGGTTATTACAATGATTTGATAGATGGACAATATGGTTCTAGTACCCAAAATGCCGTAACTCGATTTCAGCAAGAACAAGGTTTAAAGAAAGCCGATGGTATTGCTGATGAGTCTACAAGACAGCATCTCCAAGAAGTTTTATCCGGGAAAATTAAATGTAATACTTCTCCTCCTGTGACGGAGAAAATAAAGACTCAAATACAACCTCAGCCGAGAAATGATAATTCGTGGAAAATAATAAGTTTTGGATTTTTAGGAAGTGTGGGCGCATTTTTGTACATTGGACAATGGTTAGCTGATAGTAAGCCAGATGTAGAATCTGGAAATTCAGAACAACCCCCGTTGAATCCATCTACTCAAAAAAAACCAAGATTTTTTCTCAAATCTGCTCCTTCTGTTCCATCACCAATTTATACAACAGAATTATTACCAATCGAACATACTTCTGTGGTATCTACACTCAATTTGTTTGACCGATCAATGGCAGATTTACACAGTGGTGATTTGACACAACAACGCAAGGCTATTTGGAATATTGCTCAACAAGGTGACTCACGTGCAGTTCAACCTTTGGTAGATTTGCTGATTAATGCAGATTCACAACAACAAGGTTTGATTTTATCAGCATTGGCAGAAATTGGTACTCGTACCCTCAAACCTATGAACCGTGCTTTGGCAATATCTATGCAAAATGATAATCCCCAAGTACGGAAAAATGCCATCCGTGATTTATTGCGGATTTATGACATGATGGCACAGATGAGTCAAATTTTACGCTATGCCTTAGAATATCCAGATCCAGAAGTTCAAGCAACAGCCCAATATGCTTTAAATCAAATTAACCTTATGCGTAGCTTTACCGGATAAATAACTGATTCGAGTACAGAAAACCCTAATTAATAATTCGTAATTCGTAATTAAGATTATTGTTAGTTTTGGGGAAATTAAACTCCCAAAATTGTTTAAAAATTCACAGTTCTATAATTTCACGATGAACAATACAAACATGATAATCTTATCACCAATCATCAATACAAATTCCCAATTACCAATTAATGTCCAATTTCAAATCTGCTATCTTACCACCACCTCTAAAACCAGGTGATTTATTACCCGTTATTGCTCCTAGTGGTGCGTTGCGGGAATTTGCGGCTTTTGAACAAAGTTTGGAAATTTGGAAAGCCCACGGCTACCGTGTCCAAATCAGCGATCACATAGAAAATAGATATCGTTATCTTGCTGGTACAGATGCCCACCGTCGTCAACAGTTAGGAGCAGCATGGAATGACCCGGAATGTCGGGGTATTATCTGCGCTAGAGGTGGTTTTGGGAGTACCCGCATTTTAGAAGATTGGACTTGGCAGCAAAACACAGCAGATCCAAAATGGTTGATAGGCTTTTCTGATATCACAGCCCTGTTGTGGAGTCTGTACAACGCTGGTATTTCGGGTGTACATGGTCCCGTCATGACTACCCTAGTCAATGAGCCAGAATGGTCAATAAAGCGGTTATTTAATATTTTAGAAGGTCGTGCGATCGCACCTTTAAAGGGGAATAGTTGGGGTGGTGGAGTGGCTACAGGAATTTTGCTTCCTGGAAATTTAACAGTTGCTACCCATCTTTTGGGTACACCGATTTTACCTAACCTTGATGGTGTAATATTGGCGCTGGAAGATGTGACAGAACCACCCTATCGGATTGATAGGATGTTAACTCAATGGCGTTTAAGTGGGGTTTTATCTAAAGTCTGCGGTATTGCTTTGGGAGGGTTTACCAAGTGTGACACACCACCTCATATACCTAGTTTGAGTATAGAGGAAGTTTTGCAAGATAGATTATCAGACTTAAATATTCCCATAGTTTCAGATTTACCCTTTGGTCATGATAGCCCCAATGCGGCTTTACCTGTAGGAGTAATGGCCACTTTGGATGCAAATCAGGGGATATTGGAAATTCCACCATACTCTTGAAAAATTTCCTTCAAACCCTCTTACGATAACAACCAGCCGTGGTATAGTAAGGGTGAAAAATTTCTAAAAACTTACTCTGAAAAGTTTTGAAAAAAGCTTCTAATATTTGCGGTTCAGCCAAATGAAATCAGCCTGTATCCTGATATCATTGATAGTGTAAGAATCCTAGAAACCGGGATAGATTAATCATTGTATTTATTTTATTCGAGGGGAAAATAATTTATGGATAGAAACTTAATCATTGATGTTGGTGTTCATACCGGACAGGATACAACATTTTATTTAAAGAAAGGCTTTAGAGTTGTTGGCATTGAACCTCATCCTGATATTTATGAATCCATAAAGAGACTACTAAATTCATATATAGAAAGCGGACAACTTACTCTTTTAAATATTGCTGTTTCATCGAAAGATGAACCTATCACCTTTTACGCTAACTTAGATAGAAGTTTTTGGGGTACAATTTCAGCAGATAGAGTCAAAGAAAGCGATCACTCTTTTCGTAGTTGTTCGCTGGAGATGACTGTCACAGGACGCAGATTTGAAAGCATCTTGGAGGAATTTGGCATTCCTTATTATCTTAAAGTAGATATTGAAGGATCAGAACCACCACCTATAAGCTTCTTACAGCGAGTTGATGCTAAACCACAGTTTATATCCATAGAATCCACCAAAGCTTCTTGGAATGCTTTGCTTGAGGAACTGGAGTTTTTAAAAAAACTTGGTTATCAAAAATTTAAAGCCGTTAATCAAGCAAAAGTAACTCAAGAAGTTTGTCCCTCAGCAGCAAGAAAAGGCAAATATATTCATTCCATATCAATTCGAATGTGGTGCTAGTGGACCTTTTGGAGAAGAAACAGGAGGTGATTGGCCATCAGAAAGTGAGGTCGTCAAGGTATATAAAGGCATCTTTACGAACTACAAAATATTCGGAGTCAACGGAATAATTTACCATTTTGCTATCGGCAAAATTCTCTTAGAAAGTCTGAACATCAAAGAACCTTGGTATGATACTAATGTTAGTTTATAAATGATCTTATGTATGAGCCTAATCTATCACCGAAATTTACTTACCTACATTTGCCAACCAAACCTTAATCTCCTATGAATCCTATCAACTTCGACCCAGTTCCTGAAATATCAGTAGTTGTATGTACCTACAATAGAGCAACATATTTAGATAAAACTATTAACAGTGTTATCAATCAAACCTTCCCAGATTGGGAATTAATTATAGCTGATGATGGTAGCCAAGACCATACCTTTGAAATTGTCAATCCTTATCTACAAGAATTCAACAATATTCGTTATTTAAAACATCAAAATAAAAAACAATGTTATGCCAAAAATGCTGGAATTCAAGCATCATTTGGTAAATATATTACCTTACTCGACAGCGACGATTCATATAAACCCAACCATTTAGAATCGCGCATTGAATACATGATAGCCAATCCAGAAATTGATTTGATCGAAGGGGGTTTTTATTGTGGAGAAGAAATTTTTCTTGCTGATTGTCATCAACCAGGTAAATTAATTAATCTGCGAGATTGTGTTTTAGGTCCGACATTTTTTGGCAAAAGAAAAGTATTTTTTGAATTAGGGGGATTTAAACATATTTCCTACGCTGAAGATGCAGAATTTTGGGCAAGAGCCGAAAAGATATTTAGCACTGCCAAAATAAGCAAACCAGAAACGTATAATTATACGAGAGGAGTAAATAGTATTACTAAAACTTTTTCAGAGATGTCCTAATTTACTTGTTTGAAGTTCTTCAATTAAGCTGAAATGATAGAGCCAATGATAAAATCAAAACAGCATATTTGTCATCTAGTTTTGAGTAATATTGGTGGAGCACCAAGGACTGCGGATTCCCTAATTTATTCCCAATCTAAAGCTGGGTACAAAGTCTCTAGCGTAGTACTTACTAATTTAGATCCTCAATGGATAGTAGCCTTTCAAGCTGCTGAAAAACTAATAATCATGAAAGTTGCAGGTAGTTTATTTTATATTGGTGGAGCGATACACCAACTATGGATAGCTATCCAATTAAGGAAAGTAATTTCTGATCTAAAACCAGATATTGTTGTTTGCCATACGGTATTTATCACTAAACTTTTTTATATTTCTCAACTTATTCCTGGCAGTTTTTCAGTTCCCTCTATCAGTTATATTCATACTGATGTTATTTCTGAACTACCTGCTGAAAGCAAAAGCAGGTTATACTCACTGATAAAACTATTACAGAATTTATTTATAGTTATTGATAATTGGATTAGTGTACGTAGTCTTCAGCAAGCTAGTGGATTAGTATTTGTTTGTAAAAGTCTATATGAAAGATTCTTACATCTGGGCTTAAATACTCGTCGCATGGCAATATGTTATAATCCAGCAATACCTGATCCAAATCATCAGCCGTTAAATGCTACAGCGGAATCGTGGTTCAAAAGCCCTGATTTAATTACCTTTGTATCTGCTGCCAGATTTCATCATCAAAAAGACCATCCAACATTACTCAAAGCATTTGCTCAAGCTAGTCAATATCACTCCAACATCCGGTTAATTTTACTAGGAGATGGTGGTTTAGAAACACAAATCCAAGAATTAGCGACTTCTTTGGAAATTAGTAATCTTGTTTTATTTGCAGGTACTGTTACTAATCCTAGAGCTTACTTTTCATTATCTAGAGCAGTTATACTTGCTTCTCATTATGAAGGATTTGGTATGGTGCTTGTAGAAGCTGTAGCTAGTGGGGTAACGTTTATTTCCTCTGATTGTCCTGTTGGTCCCCGTGAGATTTCTGAAGTGCTCCAATGTGGAACCTTAGTACCAACAAGTGATGTTGCTGCTTTAGCACAAGCAATTATTACTCATGTAGAAACACCTAAAGAAATAATAGACCGTTCTGAGCAAATAGAAGCACTTTTTAGTGAGTATAGCTGTGCCAATAGCTTAGAAATGTTGCTCCAGGAGGTGTTTGAGGTGTTTGGTGAAAAAGTGTATAAATGAACTTGATTATTCTTCTCTCCTCTCCTAATTATAGATGAATAATAATTTTTCCTCATGCAAAATCATCAATTTTGGCAATCAAATTTTCTAAAGGATGAAACGAATTTCTCGTTTAGGAATTATTCTGGTCTTTTGTCTGCTATTTTTATTTAGTTGTCAGCACATAAAACCAAAAGACAAAGGGGTCTTCATTTATCACTCTAGCATTCAGTCAATCCTCCTGAAAATATAGATTTCTTCCAAACGCTGGTAAATAAATTTAATCAAACTTATCAGAATATTAAAGTTGAACCTATATTTCAACCAGATCCTCAATTACCAAAATTACCAAAGATATTAACAGCATTTGTTAGTAATGCGTCACCAGACATTTTATTTTTTTACCCAGAATGTACTGGACAGTTTGTAGAATTGGGAGCAATTAAACCTTTAGACGATTGCTTAAAAAACTTGGGAGTCGAGTCAGATATTAGACCCAATTTATTAGCAGGGATGGAGATAAATAGTCAGATTTGGTCTGTTCCCATGCAAACCAGTAATATTGGTATTTTTTATCGACCTAAGCTTTTCCAAGCAGCAGGAATTACGGAACCACCAAAGACTTGGTAAGAATTGAGAGCAGTAGCAAAAAAATTGACTATTGACAAAAATGGAGATCATCGATCGGAACAGTATGGAATATTACTACCTTTAGGTAAAGGAGGATGCACAGTTTTTAGTTGGTTGCCGTTTTTGTTTACTGCCTAAAGAGAAATTATCACTGAATCATTACCCAAGTTTAACTAATCCGGGTGCGATCACTGCTTTACAATTTTGGCAAGACCTAATTAAAGATGGCTCAGTTTTGCTTTCTGCTCCAGAACGAGGTTACGAAGAGGATGCCTTTCTTGAAGGTCGTGTGGCAATGCAGATTACTGGGCATTGGACATTAATCATAAAATCTCCAGTTGATCATCAAGTGTTTCCTGTACCAGCTGGGGTAATACCCGCAACAGTCACAGGTACTGCTAGTTTGTTTGTGATGAAAACTTCACCAGAAAGAGAAAAAGCCGCACTCACATTTTTAGAGTATGTCTTAAGTGAAGAATTCCAAACAGAATAGACTATCAAAACGGGTTTTTTACCAGTTACTTTTTCTACTGCTCGTAGTCAAACTTATCAGCAATATATTAACAAAAACCCATTACTCAAAGTATTTTTTGAACAGTTACCTGTATCACATTCTGTACCTTCTGTAGCTGGCTATAATCGGATTGCTGATAGTTTGGGTAGATCTGTTGAAACTACATTATTAGGTAAATCTTCGGCAAAAGCAGCTTTAGAACAGGCACAAAAACGTTTAGAAGTGATTTGTAGTGAAAAATAACAAACATTCTGACTCCTGACTCCTCATTTTTTAACTTTTTATTAAGTTAAGTAAAGCAATTCTAAGAGCTTTTGAGATGTGTTGATAAAGGGGAATCTGAGGATGATAAGCTAAACAGTGACATATAAAAGTGACTTAGGATGAAGTGTTAAATGGGTGTTTCCTCAACGGCTCCTCTCCTTCTTCGGGCTGCACGTGGTGAAGTAGTAGATCGTCCCCCTGTCTGGATGATGCGACAAGCGGGACGATATATGAAAGCATATCGGGATTTGCGGGAAAAATATCCTTCATTCCGCGATCGCTCAGAAATTCCAGAAGTAGCGATTGAAGTTTCCCTCCAACCCTGGAGAGCTTTCCAACCCGACGGAGTGATTTTGTTTTCCGATATTGTCACCCTCTTACCAGGAATAGGGATTGACATGGATATTGCGGAAGGGAAGGGACCGATTATTTATTCGCCCATACGCACTCAAGCACAAATTCAAAAACTGCATCCCCTAGATCCAGAAAAAGCCCTACCGTTTATTAAAACGATTTTGGAATCCTTGCGTAAGGAAGTGGGCAATCAATCAACGGTGTTAGGCTTTGTCGGCGCACCTTGGACATTAGCAGCTTATGCGGTGGAAGGTAAAGGTTCTAAAACCTATTCCATCATCAAAAACATGGCCTTCTCAGACCCGACTATTCTGCATCAGCTATTAACAAAATTAGCTGACTCCATTGCTGATTATGTGCGCTATCAAATTGACTGCGGCGCTCAAGTAGTGCAAATGTTCGATTCATGGGCAGGACAATTAAGCCCCCAAGATTATGACACCTTTGCTTTACCTTATCAAAAAATGGTGTTCCAGAAAGTCAAAAAAACTCATCCTGACACACCATTAATTTTGTTGGTGACAGGTAGTGCAGGGCTTTTGGAAAGAATGCCAGCTTCTGGTGCAGATATAATTACTGTAGACTGGTCCGTAGATATGGCAGATGCCAGATCTAGATTAGGTAAGTACGTGAAAGTACAGGGTAATCTTGATCCAGGTGTGTTATTTGGTTGTGAGGAATTTATCCGCGATCGCGTTTTGGATACCGTTCGCAAAGCAGGCAATTGGGGACACATCCTCAATCTCGGACATGGTGTACTTCCAGAAACACCAGAAGAAAATGTCGCGTTCTTCTTTGAAACCGCAAAAAATCTGAATGCGTTGGTTTAGTCAGTTAGGTGGGCTTTCTGCCCACCTGATTTTTATAGGGAAATTTTCTAAAGTTGAGAGTAGTTGCCTATAATCAACTGAAGAGATGATTTGAGAATCATACCAGTATTTAGAACATTTAGTACGGGTAGCAAAAGCCAAAGCTTTATTAAAGTTAAAAGCAGGTGAATAAATTAACCAATTATATATATGAGTACATACGTTGTATTTTTTCTAAAAATTTTAAATTATAAAGCCTTTAATTGCCTTCAATTCGATTAATATTGAGTTTAAAATACCTCTTCCTCTACCCAAAACTTCCAAATTCATGACCAAAAAACGGATTTTAATCACGGGTGCAAGTGGCTGTATCGGTCACTATATCAGCGAGGCCTTAATTCAAAACACCAATCACGAACTTTATTTATTGGTGAGAAACCCAAAGAAACTACAAGTTGATACTACAGCCCGTCCAGGAGTCACCATCTTACAGGGTGATATGCAAGAAATTACTAATTTCTCTAATTTACTCAAAACCATTGATATTGCTGTTCTAACAGCTACTTCCTGGGGGGGTGAGGGCATTTTTGATATCAATGTCTCCAAGACTCTAGAATTAATGAACCTGCTAAATCCTGAGAAATGTCAACAGGTAATTTATTTTTCAACAGCCAGTGTCTTAAATCACGACAATCAAGCACTCAAAGAAGCAGGAGAAATAGGTACAGATTATATCCGTTCTAAATATGATTGTTTACATAAAATCCAAAAATTAGCTATTTTTCCCAAAATCACTACAGTTTTTCCCACCCTAGTTTTAGGTGGTGATGAAACAAAACCTTATTCTCATCTCACATCAGGTATTCCCGAAGTTAGTAACTATATTAATATCATTCGTTTTTTACAAGCAGATGGCAGTTTTCACTTTATTCATGGCAAAGATATTGCTACAGTCGTTCAATATTTAATTGATTATCCACCACAACCAGGAGATCCACGCCGATTTGTTTTGGGTCAATCTGTGTTAACTGCTAATCAAGCTATAGAAGAACTTTGCGCCTATTTAAATAAAAAGATTTACTTTCGCATTCCTCTATTTTCAGGTTTGGCAAATTTGATTATTGCTTTACTTCGCATTCAAATGGCAGCTTGGGATAGATTCTGTATGAACTATCGTCATTTTAGCTATGCTAACGCTATTAATCCCAGCAGTTTCAATTTACCTAATTACTGTGCAACGATGAGTGATGTTTTAAAAACTAGTGGTATTAAAGGTGGGAAATGAATATTATAGAAATAGCTATTTCAAGGTGAATTAAAAAATTTTAAATCAGCTTATGTTCAACCTCCTAATCATTATGGTGACTGCTATAACTTGTCGATTGTCACCAATCCACCCTCTGTAAATTACACAACAAGCTCACAAAACTCCAGCATAGAAGTTCCCAGCAACGGTCACCGACCTGTAGCAAGTACACGAACTTCATGTTACTCATTATTAGCCAATTTTTACGGGAGGATATTATGCAAGAGTCAGTAATTTATCAGGATATTTTACAAGAAGGTAAAAAATAAGAAGTTATAAAACGGATTACCAGTTTTATAACTTATCGCTTTTATAACTTATCGCTTTGGTGAAGTTAATTTATCACTAATGGAACGAGTTAAGGTATTACCTGTGCAATAATTATAATTATTGAGAGATGTTTTATTTAATTTAGCAACGATAGCAGATTTGGAAGTTTGGCTAAAACAACAAGAATGATTTTTGCTATGTGTGATCGCTTCGCTCTTCCCAGGTATCCCTCTCATGTAACTAAAAAAGGCAGAAGTTAAGAAAGAATGAAGCACAAAGGAGCTTTCGCTAAAGCGATAAGCTCCGCTAACGCTTAGCGTCCCGAAGGGACAGGAAATGAAAGAAAGAGAACTTCAGAGAGATTTTGCGTAAGTCCTAAGAATGTAAATCTACAGAAAGAGCGATCGCTGCGATCACTCTGTATTAGTTACGGGCTGGCATACTTTTCAATCTTTTGGAGATAGTATTCAGTATTACTCACAATTTTTTTTAAACTTTTGAAACATATGGGGTAAATTCCTCCATTGAAATAGTATTATCACCATACTTATGGTACAGCTTCAAGTAATTGATAATTACAGTTTTCGTCTGACTATCTACTAAATAAAAAAAAGGATCATTACGATTATAAGAGTGATACTTAGAAAAATGAGTTACAAAATATCTACATCAGCGGCTGTATTAGGGAGTAAATCTGTACAGCGCAAAATGTCATATTCCTTCAATATTAATGCTGCAACTGTTAGAGGGGAAATATGTACATCAGCAATAAAGCGAAGGTTATTCATGCTGAAGGAATACCTACAATTTTGTCAGAAACTGTCCAAGCGGCATAGTTGAGAGCCTGTCGGATATCTTCATCCTCTAATTCTGGATAAGCTTCTAAAACTTCCTGAACGGAAAGGTTACTAGCCAGTAATTTTAGCACAAAGCCCACAGTAATACGCATTCTCCGGATGGTTAGTTGTCCCAGGGAAACGTTAGGATTAACAGTAATACGATCTAATTGAGCAAGCACTGTAGGACTCCTTAACTAGAAAGATTCTTTCCCAATTCTCACATACAGCAGACTAATATAGAAAAAAGTCAATTAGTCTTAATTTTGGTTACAGTTAGATCACAAATAAATTGTGAGGGGTGATACTATGCGTGTTTTGCTAGTTTATCCAATATTTCCCAAAACCTTTTGGTCCTATGAAAAAATCCTAGCACTGGTAGACAGAAAGGTTTTGTTACCACCATTGGGTTTAGTCACAGTAGCAGCAATTTTGCCCCAAGAGTGGGAATTTAAACTTGTAGATCGTAATATCCGGGCTGCCACCGAAGAAGAATGGGCATGGGCAGATATAGTCATATTCTCGGCTATGATTGTCCAAAAACAAGACTTACTAGATCAAATTCGGGAAGCAAAAAGACGTGGTAAGTTGGTGGCTTTGGGTGGACCCTATCCCACATCTACACCCCATGAAGTAGAAGCAGCAGGGGCAGATTTCCTAATCTTGAATGAAGGAGAAATCACTTTACCCATGTTTGTGGAAGCTGTACAAAAAGGTGAAACATCTGGAGTTTTCCGCGCTACAGAAAGACCTGATGTCACAGGTACACCCATTCCCCGCTTTGATTTATTAGAATTTGATGCCTATGATATGATGTCGGTGCAGTTTTCCCGTGGTTGTCCCTTCCAGTGCGAATTTTGCGACATCATTGTATTATATGGACGTAAACCCAGAACCAAAACACCCGCACAACTGTTAGCAGAATTAGATTATCTGTATGAGTTGGGTTGGAGACGTGGTGTATTCATGGTAGATGATAACTTTATTGGCAACAAACGCAATGTGAAATTGTTGCTGAAAGAGTTAAAAGTTTGGATGGCTGAACATCAATATCCCTTCAATTTTGACACAGAAGCTTCCATTGACTTGGCACAAGATGGAGAGATGATGGAGTTGATGGTTGATTGCGGATTTAAAGCAGTATTTTTGGGTATTGAAACACCAGATGAAGATAGTTTACAACTAACTAAGAAATTCCAAAATACTCGCAGTTCTTTAACTGAGTCTGTAGAAACTATCATTAAAGCTGGACTGCGGCCAATGGCTGGGTTTATTATTGGTTTTGATGGTGAAAAAGCAGGTGCAGGCGATCGCATCGTCAGATTTGCAGAACAAGCAGCCATCCCTTCTACCACCTTTGCTATGTTACAAGCATTACCCAACACTGCATTGTGGCATCGGCTAAAAAAGGAAGGCAGACTGCGGGAAGATAAAGACGGAAACATTAATCAAACGACATTGATGAATTTTATTCCCACCCGTCCCCTAGAAGAACTTGCTAGGGAATACGTGGAAGCTTTCTGTGCTTTATATGACCCAGTGGCATATTTAGATCGCACCTATCGCTGTTTCTTAATGTTAGGTTCTCCTGAATGGACAGCACCAGCTAAAACGCCAGAATGGGTAGTTATCAAAGCACTCCTAATTGTAATTTGGAGACAAGGTCTTAAACGGGAAACCCGCTGGAAATTCTGGCACCACTTCTTTAGCATTCTCAAGCATAACCCCAAAGTAATTGAACAGTACGTTTCTACTTGCGCCCACATCGAACATTTTATGGAATATCGGCAAATTGTGCGGGATGAAATTGAAAGTCAATTAGCCGCTTATTTAGCCCAAGGTGCAGAAAAACCTTATATTCCAGAAAAGGAAAAAGTAGAAGCGGTAGTTTAGGATATTCTAGAATTAGACGCAAAGGCAAAAAGAGTAATCTATGTATACTTTGCGTCATCATTAATAATGAAAGCTTTCATCAAACGAGGGCTTATCACTCAAGTTCTGGAAAGTTCTTTGGGTTTACTAACAGAAGAACAACACTTCTTATGTTTGGGAATAAATTAGGAACGATTTATAGATAAATTAAACAACTTCTATCACCAATCACCAATCACCAGCTATAGGTGCAAAACGAAAACTTCCTCACCAGGACAAACCAAAGTTTTACCCACAGGTAACACAGCCAAAGCACTTGTTTGCGATAAATTAATTAAATTACCCGAACTATAATTACCCTCGGCTTTGTGAAATTGATAAACACCATTTACCAAATGTAACTTACCCCAAATATAAGTTTCCATCTTACCATTTGACTGTAATTCTGAATGCGATCGCACTTTCAAAAATTTCCCTTCCCAACCTTTAGAAAGTCCCGCCAGTTTTTTAATTGTTGGTTGTACAAACCGCCAGCAAGTAACTAAAGGAGAAACAGGATTTCCAGGTAAACCAAAGTATAATGAATTGGGGAAAGTTGCAAAAGTCAGAGGTTTTCCCGGACGCATTTGCACAGAGCTAAAGTGAACTTTTGCCCCCAGAGACACTAAAATCTTATCTATGTAGTCATAATCGCTCACAGATATACCACCAGTAGAAAGAACTATATCAGCGTTGGCGAGTGCATAATCTATAATTTCTTTTAAAGTCGTAGGATCATCCTTAACAATTCCCAACAGTAACACTTCCGCACCCAGTTCCCTTACCAAAGTAGCCAAAGCATACTGATTAGAATCAACAATTTGGCCAGGTTTGAGCATTTCTTCCGGCATCACCAACTCATTACCACTGGAAAAAATCGCCACACGGGGACGACGGAAAACACAGACTTGCTCACGTCCTGCCGCAGCTAAAACCGCAATTTCAGAAGCAGTTAAACTAATACCTGCGGGTAAAAGTTCCTTTCCAGCTTGGTAAAAATCACCCTTGCGTCTAACAAACTCTTCTGGTTGAGGTGCAGCAAAGATAAAAACGCGGTTTTCTTCCTGGTGAGTCCTTTCCTGCATAATAACAGTATCCGCACCTGTTGGCATCACCGCACCTGTAACAATCCGCGCCGCTTCTCCTGGTTTAATAGTCACTTGGGGTTGATATCCGGCAGGAATTTCTTCCAAAACTGTCAAAATAATGGGTTTATCAGCCCTTGCTTGCTCCACATCTGCATAACGCACAGCATAACCATCCATTGCCGAATTATCCCAATGGGGAAAATCGAAGGAACTGGTAACAGGAGTGGCTAAAATACGATTATTTGCCATCAACAAATCGACAAATTCTATATCCTGCTGGTTATCCAGCGGTTGTATAGCATTTAAAATAGTAGCTTCTGCATCTCTGACTGACAGCATATTTAATAATTGATGATAGTTTTGGATATTTTAATCTAGTGTTGTGCAACTTCTATAGGTCTTACGCAAGTGTCACAATTAAGTTTCTTATAGGATGGTCAGATGACGTCACTGGTTTAATCGGAACTTTGGGAATTAATCATTAATTTTGTCACCGTTTAAACCTAATCCTATGATGTGATTTGCGGCTTTCATCCCTTGCCTGAAGGCTAAGGTGTACACATAAGTCCTACCTGTCTTCATTTCAGCCTATTTTCCTATAAGATGCGATCACTAATTTGTACTATTTTGTGCTTCTTCTTTAACTAAGTCCTGAACTCTACTATATCGCTTTAATATTAAAGACACCGGCAACAATTCTTTTCATACACCTATACATAAATACTTATTCTACATGACCATAGTTAAAACACCCCAAAAACACTATCCCAAGGCAGAAATTACCCGTCTAGGCATGGCACTGGTAATAGGTTTTCTTGGTGCATGGTTGGTCAGTTCTCTGTTGGGAAGCAATGATCTAGGTATTCAATTTGCCCAAATCTTTGTTTTTATTCTCACTTGGATGGTTTTGCGGGTTTTAATCGTCTATAACAATCAGGGACAGAGTTTACGAAGATGGGCGTTTAATTTAAAAGTTCTAGAAGTTGACCATGGGCAAATAGTCAGCAGAATACCTGTACTTCAGGTATTATTGCAGCGTGAGGGGATTATTTGCTTTCGTTGCTTCTTAGGCTCAATTTTTTTGAGGAACATAATAGCCAATCCCACTGCTATACTGCTAGTGCTTCCCCCAGAGATTGACTGTGGTGTAGCCTTGTCAGATACTCAGATGCGACTACTCAGATGGGACAGCCTTTCCATGACCGCTATGCTAAAACTATAATCGTTTCGTCAATTGTTTCGTCACGGCGCGGCTATTCGCTGGATTTAAAATTTAAGCGATTAGTTGGAAAAGTGCAGCGAAATGTGAGAAGATAGTCATTTGTGTTAAATCTCTCCCGGCTTTACTGTTTGTAAGATTATGGCTAAGAGTAAAGGTGCCCGCATAATAGTGACACTAGAATGCACCGAGTGTCGTACTAACCCAGACAAGCGTTCTCCAGGCGTTTCTCGGTATACCAGCACCAAGAACCGTCGGAACACCACTGGCCGCTTAGAACTGAAAAAGTTCTGTACCCACTGTAATAAACACACTGTTCACAAGGAAATCAAGTAAAGATGAGCTATTACCGTCGTCGCCTGTCGCCAATTAAGCCAGGAGAACCAATAGATTATAAAGATGTTGATTTATTGCGTAAATTTATCACTGAGCGTGGTAAAATATTGCCCAGGCGGATTACGGGGTTGACATCTCAGCAACAGCGTGAATTAACATTAGCAATTAAACGCGCCCGGATTTTGGCATTGTTGCCATTCATCAACGCAGAAGGCTAAGAAAATTTTGGATTTTGGATTTTGTATTGGAGATAATGATCCAAATAAGTAACGTTTCCATTATAATTAAACGTTTACTTTCAGTCCAAAATCTAAAATTCGATTCAGGTTAAGGGAGTGTATAATAACATTCCAGATTTCAAATCCAAGGAGTTGGGTGATAGGGAACAGAGAATAGGTAATAGGGAACAGGTAAGAACTTTATCTCTTCACCAATTACCAAACTAAACCAAACCAACCATAGGTAACTTAAGTTACTAGTCATTCAATCCAAAATCTAAAATCTAAAATTACTAAAGAAGTGCGAGAGTTGTGGAGAAGGGGACGCTAGTTGAATTTAGGGTTCAAGGCGATCGCCGTCTGGGAGTGGTAGATCGTCCAGACGGAAAGACCCGTTGGTTTGTAGTAGATGAACGAGGTCAATCCCACAGCCTCGCGCCTCGACAACTAACCTATACAGTAAACGGGGAAACTTACAAGCCCTCAGATATTGCCCAATTTTTAGAACAAGTCAAACCGTACCTAGATCCATCTAGCTTAGAAGTGGCTTGGGAATTATTGGTGGAAAATGGAGAAACAGTCACCCATGTCCAAATGGCTAATTTGCTGTTTTCAGAATCTGAACCGCCATACTGTTACGCTGCTCATTACTTGTTATCAGAAGACAAACTCTATTTCAAGCAAAAAGGTGAAGCTTATGAACCCCGCAGCGTAGCACAAGTAGCAGAACGTAAGCATCAAATAGAAGTAGAAGCGCAAAAAGCCAAGGGACAGCAGGAATTTTTAGCGCGTGTAGAACAGGCACTCAAGGGTGAAGCAGTAGAATGGCAACGGCAAGACCG
Organism: uncultured Trichormus sp.; assembly: GCA_936914905.1. Lineage (GTDB taxonomy): Bacteria > Cyanobacteriota > Cyanobacteriia > Cyanobacteriales > Nostocaceae > Trichormus_B. Next base: position 32,628 of record CAKZGI010000330.1, read on the forward strand.
TCAGCGTTTGGAAGCATTAGAAAAGTATGCGTCCTTAGTGGCAGATATTGTCCGGACGGGGGTAAACTCCGATTCTTCAGCCCGCGCTTACCCACCTCCAGCCCCAGTCTTAGAAACGATGAATATACTGGGACGTTCTGGTACACCTCCAGCAGCCTTTCAACTGTTGATCGACTTGGGTTGGTGGGGTCCGCATGAGAACCTGTTCCTGCGTCGTTCTTCAATTCCCGTCCAGTTTCCCAACAAGGTATTAGAAGTGGCGCAACAACGCTTGGATTTTCTGCCAACTGACTTAGATGCAAATCGACTGGATCTAACTCATCTCAAGGTATACACAATTGATGATGAAAGTACCACGGAAATAGATGATGGTCTAAGTTGGGAAGTATTACCAGATAGACAGGAACGGCTATGGGTGCATATTGCTGACCCTACGCGGTGGTTAATGCCAGAAGATGAATTAGATTTAGAAGCCAGAAAGCGGGGAAGCACTGTTTATTTACCGACGGGGATGATTCCCATGTTCCCGGAGGTACTAGCAACTGGTCCGATGAGTTTGGTACAGGGGAAAATTTGTTACGCCCTCAGCTTCGGCATAGTTTTGGACGAAACTGGGGCTGTAGAAGATTACTGTATTCATCCCAGCTTGATGAAGCCTACCTATCGTCTCACCTATGAAGATGTAGATGAGATGCTGGAATTAGGGGTAGAAGCAGAACCAGAAATTGCTGCGATCGCAAATTGGGCAAAAAAGCGCAAAACCTGGCGATATAACCAAGGAGCCATCAGCATCAATATGCCAGAGGCAATGATTAAAGTCAAAGGCGATGATGTCAGCATAGATATTTTAGATGATTCCTCCTCCCGGCAATTAGTCGCCGAAATGATGATTCTTGCGGGAGAAGTAGCCGCACGTTACGGTCAAACCCATAACATTCCCCTACCCTTCCGTGGTCAACCCCAACCAGAACTACCACCAGAGGAAGAATTACTCCTACTTCCCGCAGGCTTTGTTCGTGCTTGTGCCATGCGTCGGTGTATGCCCAAGAGCGAAATGAGTATTACTCCTGTGCGTCATGCTGGTTTGGGACTAGATACCTACACCCAAGCAACTTCACCAATTCGTCGTTACAGCGACCTATTAACCCACTTCCAACTCAAGGCACACCTGCGGGGTGAAGATTTGCCCTTCTCAGCCGAACAACTCAAAGAAGTGATGATGACCGTCACCACTACCACCCAAGAAGTGACAATGGTGGAACGACAAACTAACAGATATTATGCTCTAGAATATTTGCGTCGTCATCCTGAACAGATATGGCAAATCACAGTTTTGATGTGGTTACGAGAAGATAGCAATTTAGCATTAATTCTGTTAGAAGATTTAGGTTTACAATTGCCAATGGCCTTTAGAAGGACGGTCAATTTAGGAGAACAATTATTAGTGAAAGTGAGCCTTGCTGATCCACAGAAAGATATGATTCAGTTTCAAGAAATAATTTATCAAGAAGCTGCTCTTTAATATGGTGATTGGTAATTGGGGATTTGTTCCCCATCATCCTGTCCATTCTGCTGTAATTTCTTCAACACCTCATCAGTAAACGTATTTTTCCCGGCTTCCAATTCCGTTACCCAGCCTTGTCGTTGTGCTTTGGTATCTTCATCACTAGCCCACTTAATATAAGCCTCAAAATCCTCAATAGCCGCTGGATAACCTGTCAACGCCCTTGCTATACCACGACTATAGCTTGTTTTTCTCAGTGCACATAAGTTATCACTATAAAAAATGATGAATTTATGAAACTCAGTCTGTGCATGATTGTCAAAAACGAGGAAACCAACCTACCAAAATGCTTGCAAAGTGTGGAAGATGTGGTAGATGAAATTGTAGTCCTCGATACAGGTTCCAGTGATCAAACAATCCAAATCGCTGAACAATTCGGCGCTAAAGTGCATTATTTCGAATGGTGTAATAATTTTAGTACGGCTCGTAATGAAGCTTTAAAATATGTTACGGGAGACTGGATTTTAGTGTTAGATGCTGATGAAAGTCTAACACCAGAAATAGCGCCCTATTTGCAAGAAGCAATTAATATCCAAGATTATTTATTAATCAATCTCGTCCGTCAGGAAATTGGTGCGACTCAATCACCGTATTCTCTGGTTTCTCGACTATTTCGCAACCATCCCAAGATTAAATTTGATCGTCCATATCATGCGTTGGTTGATGATAGTATTGCAGCAATTTTAACTAAAGAGACTTATTGGCAAATTGGCTATTTACCAGAGGTAGCTATTCTTCATGCTGGATATCAAAAAGCTACAATTAATCAGCTGCATAAATATGCTAAAGCCGCAGTTGCAATGGAGGAATTTTTTGCTGCAAATCCTTATGATGCTTATATTTGCAGTAAGTTGGGTGCTTTATATGTGGAAATGGGGAAAATTAATCAGGGAATAGAATTATTAAATCAGGGATTAAGTCAGATGATTGGTAATCAATTAAACCAGTCAAATAATCGGGTTCACAAAGATAAAATCGGTTTAAGGGGGTTTCAAAATTCTCAATCAAGAAAAGTTGGAAGTTCTCTTGGTCAAGATATTAAGGAAACTAATTATGATATTTTGTATGAATTACATTATCATTTAGGAATTGCTCATACAAATTTTCAAAATGTAGACCAGGCAATTTCCCATTATCAAGCTGCTGTAAAGTTACCGATTTATCCTCTTTTAAAGTTGGGAGGATATAATAATTTAGGTAATTTGTTAAAGGCATCAGCTGATTTTATAGGGGCAAAAAATGCTTATGAAACGGCTATCAAAATTGATCCTAGTTTTGTGACTGGTTATTATAATTTGGGGATGGTCTGTAAAGCTATGGGTTCGTTGGTTGAAGCCATTGATTGTTATGACAAGGCTATCCAATTAAATCCTTATTATGCAGAAGCTTATCAAAATTTGGGAGTAGTGCTACTGAAAGTGGGTGATGTGGAAACTAGTTTAGCAGCGTTTGAATATGCGATTGCACTCCATGAACAAAATAATCCCCAGGAAGCACAACGTCTCCGTCAAGGGTTACAAGACATGGGATTGAAATAATTCGTAATTCATAATTACTTATTTTCTCCTCTACTCCTCTTCTTCCCTGTAACCTTTAACCTGTAAGCTTTTCCCTTTTACCCCTGGAGAAATTAATTGGAGAAGGTTATAGGTGATTGGTGATTGGTGACAGAAGGTAAATTTATTCTGCCCCATCTGCCCCATCTGCCCCATCTGCCCCAATCCCCAGTCCCCAGTCCCTAAATTCGAGAACGTACAAATTTGTCTAACCTATCCATTCCCTTTTCAATGGTCGCCATATCAGTAGCGTAGGAAAGGCGAATGTTGTTATCAGCACCGAAAGCTACTCCGGGAATAACTGCAACTTGATGTGCTTCCAACAAAGCGTTGCAAAATTCCAGAGATTTTAAATCGGTTTTGCTGATATCAGGGAATAGGTAAAAGGCACCGTCTGGTTTAGGACAACTCAAACCAGGAATGGCGTTAAGTCTTTCAAACATTACCTGACGACGTTTAGCGAAAGCCTGACGCATTTCTTCTACACAGTTTTGAGAACTTTCCAAAGCTGTGATCGCTCCATATTGAGCAAAGGTACACACATTTGATGTACTATGCCCTTGTATGGTACTAGCAGCTTTAATAATTTCTACAGGCCCTGCTAAATAACCAAGTCGCCACCCAGTCATTGAGTAACCTTTAGCAAAACCGTTACTAATTAAGGTGCGGGAAAAAATTTCTTTCCCTAGAGAACCTATGCTGATATGTTCTGCACCATCATAGAGAATTTTTTCATAAATCTCATCAGACACAACTAAGATATCTGCATCAACTATCACCTTCGCTAAGGCTTTAATTTCCTCTGGTGTGTACACCATCCCTGTAGGGTTAGATGGAGAGTTGAGGATAAATAACTTAGTTTTTGGGGTAATGGCTTTTTTTAGCTGTTCTGGGCTAATTTTGTAGCCTGTGGAAGCATCAGTTTCGACGATTATAGACTTACCACCTACCAAAGTTACCATTTCGGGGTAACTTAACCAATAAGGTGCAGGGATAATTACCTCATCACTGGGGTCAATGAGTACCACAATCAAATTGTAGAGAGAATGCTTACCGCCATTGGTAACAATGACATTCTCTGCTTTATAATCCAGACCATTATCGGTTTTTAGTTTGTGCGCGATCACTTCCCTTAACTTTGGTTCACCACCCGCCGCTCCATACTTGGTTTTACCTTCATCCAAAGCCTTCGCAGCTGCGGCTTTGATATGTGCTGGGGTATCAAAATCTGGTTCTCCAGCACTAAAACTACAAACATCTATACCCTCTGCTTTCATGGCTTTAGCTTTAGCTGCGATCGCTAAGGTTATGGAGGGTGTCACCTGACTTACTCTTGCTGCCAGCTTCATTCTACTTATTTAGGTAAATCTCTATCTTATATTCTTATATAAGGATAATATAAGGATATCCCAGAATCCCAGTCGAGATTTGCTTTTTCTAAATTCCTGCAAATGGTTAGTACCAACGTTAATTAAAAATCAAAAATTAGAAATGAATACAGCATAAGCTTTTCAGAAATTTGGAATGGGTGGTTTACAGCAGATAGCAGATTAATGAGGTACAGAATCTAAATTGAAACCAAGACAGCAAGAGAGTTTTACTCCTTACTCGTGCTGTATTTCCACCATAGTGTATTAATTACTAAACACCATGACAAGTTGCGATTATCTATGGACGGAAAAAATTTACATATCAGGAATTTGCAGATCGTGTCAATTATTTAGCCTCAGCCCTATGTTATGCGGGAATTGAAAAAGGCGATCGCATCGCTTTTTTTGTATTCAACACTCCCCAAATGCTAGAAGCCCATTTTGCTGTACCTTTAGCTGGCGGAATTTTAGTCTCTATCAACACCCGTTGAGCACGTCAAGAAGTTGCCTATATCCTTAACGATAGCGGGGCATAATTTTTATTTATTGACACAGAATTAGCAGATATTATTTGCCCTGTGCAGAATCAGTTAAACACCGATAAACATATTATTTATATTTAAAAAATAGGAGATTTTACACCATTACAAGGAGAAGAGTATAAAGAGTTTCTTCAAAGTGGTAATCCTGAAAATACACCTTGGTTCATAACAAATGAAATAGAGAAAACTACCATTAATTACACCAGTGTAACATGAAGATGTGCAAGTTACATAACAAGAATTAATTCAATTTTGTCGCAGTCAAATAGCCAGTTTCAAATGTCCTATAGCCATTGAGTTTACGAATTTACCAAAAACTAGCATCGGTAAAATCCAACAATATCTCCTTCGAAATCAAGAGTGGGCTGGACATGAAATAAAAATTTCAGGGGCTTGACACTCTCCTGCCTCAAGGCAAGGAGATTATTGATTTACTTCAATGCCCAATGCCCTAATTATTGGATTTCCTGTAATACCTGCCTAATAATATCTGTGGGTACTTCGTCTGTGACTTTCACTTCACCTATTTGGGTGGGTAACACAAACCACACTTTACCTGATTTGACTTTTTTATCTAATTGCAAAGCATCAATAATGGCTTCAATATCCAAACCTGCTGGTAATTGTGTCGGTAAACCAGATTTTTTAATGAGCGCACTTTGACGTTCTGTATCGGTTTTTTGCCAAATTCCTAATTTCACAGCAATTTCTCCTGCTGCTATCATACCAGTACCCACAGCTTCACCGTGTTTAAACAGACGATAATTTGTCAAGCTTTCCACAGCATGACCGATAGTGTGACCATAATTCAAAATTGCACGGAGTCCAGATTCTTTTTCATCTTTGCTGACAACATCTGCTTTCGCTTGACAAGAATGAGTTAATATGTAATTTATCAGGTCGGATTTTACATAGCGGAGTTGGTCAAGGTGTTTACTCGCTTCCAATTGGGTAAATAATTCAGCGTCCCAAATTACGCCATACTTGATTACCTCCGCCATTCCCGCCCGGAATTCACTCGCTGGCAAGGTTTTTAATACTTCTGGATCAATCAAGACAAAGCTAGGTTGATGGAAAGCACCAATTAAGTTTTTACCGTCCGGATGATTTACCCCAGTTTTACCACCAATAGCCGAATCTACCATTGCTAACAGGCTGGTAGGAATTTGGACAACGTTAATTCCTCTCAACCATGTAGCGGCTGCAAACCCAGTCATATCGCCAACTACACCACCCCCCAAAGCCACCATTGTGGAGGAACGTTCTAGGCGGTTTTCGAGGGCAATATCATAGATTTTTCGGATGGAGTTTAGGGTTTTGTAGCGTTCCCCTGGTGGGAGATTATAGCTTGTGACCTCAAAGCCGACATTTTGTAAAGATGTGATCGCTCTTTCGCCATAATGTTTAAATATCATCGGGTTGGAAACCAGCAATACCTTCTTACCCAGTTTCAAACTCGTCATCTGTTCACCCAGGTTATCCAAACTCCCAGGTGCGATCACAATTTCATAAGATTTTCCTGGTATATCTACTTTAATTACAGATTTAATTACAGAACTCATTTAAAAACCCTAATATAATTACTCGTCCGCGTATTTTACCCCAGTTTGGGGACTGGAGAGGATGAGGGTGATGGGGAAGGACGAGGAGAATAAATTTACCTCCTGTCACCTCTCACCGATTCCCTTCTTTACGAATTACGAATTATGAATTATGAATTATTTAGTGATTCAATAGATTTAGTGAACTAAATTGTGGAGAAACTGAAATGGCTGTAGTTGAATATATTGTCTTTTTAGGCGTGTTTATGGGTATAGCTGTAGGTCTGCTATTTGGTCTGCGTTCTGCCAAGATCATTTAATAGCCAGTAAATTCAGCTTAAATCCTTGTAATACAGATATCCTCCCTAGCACTATAGCCCTCATCAGAAAGGGGCTAGGGGGATATACACTTTTATAGTGGAGTATAAGCATAAATTAACGGCATTTTCTGTTTGTTTAGTCTAATTTACAGCCAAATCAAATACTCTGTGGAGAGTGACAAAATCAAATACTCTGTGGAGAGTGACAAAGCCTTGCAACAACAAAGTTTTACAGATGACTCAAAAACGCTGACTAACTAATCAACCGGAATCGCTTTTTTACTACGCTTTAAGTGCTTCCAAAGTAAATGAATTTGTTTGTAAGCTTCCTCTAGGGAAATTTTACCACCAGTTTGCAAATTGCAAATGTAGTTTTCTCGTTGATAAAACTCTTGAAGACGTCCATGAAATAATAAATATTCTGCCGTTAATTTCCCATTATAGGGATGAAGAGGATACAGAGAACCACATAATTCACAGAGTAAATCAGATTGAGTATTCATAGTGAGTTACTAAGGATAAGGTGATAGATTGCAACATTTATATGCTATATCCTGAGTAATCAGGATGAAAATTTCAATCATACTGTAAATTACTTTTTCATATTTTCCAGATACGACCTTTTTGACAAAAATTACAAGCAGCAGTTTTAGGCTCAAAATAAACACAGCCAATAGCATGTTCACAAAAAGCTTTTTTAGGACATACCGTACATTTGAAACGCTACTAAAAGCAGGAAGTAACAAAACTGGTTAACCTTCTCCTATGGTTTTATAAATCACCCGCAAAGGCTGATTTTCCCAAGACCATAAATATTCTTGAACTTCACCACCATAAGCACTAGTGGGTTTTGTTAATAAATTGGTAGCCATCTTGATTTAATTCGTAATTTGTAAAAGTATTTCCCAGTCCCCAGTCCCCAGTCCCCAGTCTCCAATCGCCATCACTTCAAATAATTTTTCACAATTTCCAAAATCCGTTCTGCTGCATGACCATCACCAAAGGGGCTAATTGCATTAGCCATTGCTGTGTATGCTTCTGGGTTGCTGAGTAACTCACTTGCAGCAGTAACAATAGTCTCTGTTTGGGTTCCCACTAATTTAGCTGTACCTGCGGTAACAGCTTCTGGTCTTTCTGTAGTGTCTCTGAGAACGAGTACCGGTTTACCAAGGCTGGGAGCTTCTTCTTGTAAACCACCGGAGTCTGTCAATATTAGGTGCGATCGCACAATTGCTCCTACTAAGTAACCATAATCTAACGGTTCTGTCAAGAAAATTCTGGGATGATTACCCAATAACTGCTGCAATGGTTCTCTAACTGTGGGGTTCCTGTGTAAAGGCAACAATAAGGCTATATCAGAAAACTGATCTAAAACCCGTAAAAATGCTTGAGCGATCGCTTGCAATGGTTCACCCCAATTTTCCCGACGATGGACTGTAGCCAAAATAGTCCGATATTCACCCCAGTTTAAACCCGGTATATCACAAGCTGGCTTAGTTGCAGCCACATTCAACAACGCATCAATCACCGTATTACCCGTCATATGAATTTCCCCTAGCACCCCAGAAGCTTGCAAATTTTCCACCGCCAGAGAAGTAGGAGCAAAATGTAACTGCGTAATTTGGGAAATTAACCTTCTATTAGCTTCTTCAGGATAAGGATTAAATAAGTCATCAGTTCTTAACCCCGCTTCCACATGACCAACAGGGATTTTTTGATAAAAAGCAGCCAAAGCCGCTGCAAAAGCTGTTGTCGTATCTCCCTGGACTATCACTAAATCTAGGTTTTGTTCTATAAATAAAGCTTCTAAACCTTGTAAACTCCGACAGGTAATATCATTCAGAGATTGTTTAGGCTGCATAATCTCCAGATTCCAATCTGCCTGGAGGTGGAAAAGTTGCATTACCTGTGCAACCATCTCTCGATGTTGTCCCGTCAGAATTACCTGTAATTGAAAATCTGGAGAACTTTGGAAAATTTGAATTACCGATGCTAGTTTAATAGCCTCTGGACGAGTACCCAAAATAATGCCAATTTTTTTAGTCATTAGTCATTAGTAATTAGTCGTTAATCGTTAGTCGTTAGTCATTAGACAACTGACAAGGGAACAGGGATGTAAAGAGATGGGAAAAATTACTTTTTAACTGTCACCTGTCACCTGTTACGTATTCCCTTAAACATGAAAAAACCCGGCTTCACCGGGCAGATGTACTGTTTGTCGAATTTAGTAATCTTAACTATTTTTAAGTTCACAAGTTAAAGGACAAGCTGCATAAACGGTGGTTTGAACTTTATCTTCTCCACCATGTAACCAGCTTAACCATTTCATTTCGTTGGGATGAATACCTTTAGCAGTTAGTATACCAGCCACTATCAATACTGCCATAACATTGAACATGATTAAACCACCTGCCACCAGCAATACTGCACTTACAGGCATTATAGATTGTAGGACAATCGACAATAGGCATCCCACCGTAGCCATTAAAACAACTAATGGAAAACCGACAACTAACAGACATACTGCCAATGTAAAAGTCCAGATTAAAAAGCTTTTAATCATCAGCAAGGAGTAGGTATTCCCCTGATTAGAGCTTTGAGCCGAAACCATGACTATTCCTCCCAATTACACAGCAAAGTTTAAATTTGAACTCCAGTTGTGGCTCGTTGTTTACGAGTTAACTGTTTTGATTCAGTGAAGTCCAGTATATAGAAAGCTGCGGGAAAGATGAGCATTTATTTACTAAACTTTACACTTAATTTTTTGTAATTATGAGTTTGAAGTTGAACAGGCGTTTCAGGGTTATGACCTCTATAAGCATACGTCTTAAGGAATATACCCTTATGGATAGTGAGCTAAAATCTGATCCTCAAAACCTAAGCCCAAGTTAGCTTAACATTTCTTATAAAAACTAGGATCACTTCTCATAATTCTCAGAGGACGCTAAAAACATGATCTAATGATAAATTTAGCTTCAAAACATTTACCCCTGGTTCACCAAATATACCCAAAAAACGACCATTAGTGTTTTGAGAAATTAAAGTTTGTAGTTGCTTTGCCTCAATTCCTAGCGCTTGTGCTATTCGGGCAATTTGCACCTTCGCAGTTTCGGGGGCAATGTGAGGATCAAGACTCGAACCAGAAGCCTAAACTAAATCCCCTGTAGGTTGGATATCTGCTTTTTTAAGTCGCTTGATTTCACCTCCAATCCAGTTAATTAGTTCTAGCAAAGCTGGATTACTGGCAGCTAAATTACCAGCACCAGATACACCAGTTTTTAAGATGCCAGCTTCATCATTTTTTGGGTTAGCTGTGCTGTAATTAGTCGTACTAGGACGATTCCAAAAATACTTTTCGCTTGCAAAAGGTTGTCCGATTAACGCTGAACCAATAATAACCCCTTGGGAATTGTTAATTAAGCTAGCATTCACTTGATAAGAAAAAGCAACTTATCCCGAAATCAACATAAAGAGGGGATAGATAAAAGCTGTTAACACCCACAGAACTAAAGTTGAACGAATCGCAGACTAATTTGATGTCTCTGGCTTATTTTCAAAGTTCTCGATCTCCAGAAGCTCAAACTGTTTATTCAGTTGTGCTGTTGCTTAACCAAATCTACGAATTATGAATGATTACTTGAAATTTCTCTAGTTGAAAAATGACAACTAATAAATAAACACAAAGACTCAGGGTAACAACTCTGAACAGAGTGATTGTGTAAGCTGAGAAACGAGATTCTGCTCCCGGTGTTGCTGCTTGGACTGCTGGTGATAGTAATAAATTAAAACAAAGCAGTAAAAATAGACTGAGAGGAAGGCAATTTCGTTTACAAGTCGATAATCCAAATAATCCTGATAATTCAGTCATAATCACAGAGTTTAAACCCAGAATTTAATTCGTATTAAAATACGAAGTCCAAATCCGATTTAGGCTTGGGATTTTCATGCAATTATTTATTGTGAAATTGGCATATTACCCATGATTAATTATATAGTTTCTAACCTAATATAGGATTACTATTTGATTTATGAAAAAATTAGGTATTGTAGGGTGTGTTAGAACGGAGTTCGTAACGCAAAAAATCTCCCCACCCTTCAAAACAAGAACCGTCATTTGCAGGAGCAGAAGCATATTCATAAACTACTTGAGAAACGCGATAACATCCTGGGTTACTAATACCTGAAAGAGTATCGGGTAAGGCAAAAACTATCGACCAATAAATCAAAACCGCGAAGGGGTTAACTAATAAAACTAAGCTGGAAAGAACGATTTCTTGTTTTTCAATTTTGCGTCCTAAAAATTCTGGTGTTTTTCCTACTATCAAACCAGTTACGAATACTGCCAAAATCAAGTAGATAAATAAATATGCTGTGCCTGTTCCCTGTCTTCACCAAATAATTTGTAAAAACATATTTGAGAGTTTAGAAAGTCCGCCAGGAGCCATTAATGAATCGTGCACTCCATTGACAGCACCACATATTGTTGCGGTTGTCATCACTGCCCAAAGTGCTGTTTGCGCCCAAGCAAATCTTACTTCTTTTCCTTCTAAGTTGGTTTGCTGTGATCCTAACAGAGAATGAACAAGAGGACTTCCTTGGTATTCACCAATTACTCTGATTACTACCAAGAAAACAAAGATGATAAGTACGATCCAAAAGACTAACTAAGCTTGTTTGACATTATTAGCAAATACCCCGTATGTGTAAATCAAGGCTGAAGGGATAGAAATAATTGCCCAAGTTTCTAATAACTTAGAAAAACCGTTGGGATTTTCTAAGGGGTGGGCTGAGTTAAAACCAAAAAAGCCGCCGCCATTTTCACCAATTTGTTTGATTATCTCATAATGGGCGACTGGTTCGCGAGTGATCGCTTGTGTTGCTCCTTCTAATGTTGTCGCTGTTGCTACTCCTGTAAGGGTTTCAGGTACACTGGCCATCATTAATAATAATCCCCCTACAATAGACATAGGTAGTAAAATCCGGGTAATTGATTTAGTTAAATCACCTTAAAAATTACCTAATCTTCTCCCAGTTAAACCGCGCATAAAGGTAATACCCACCGCTAAACCTGTCGCGGCTGAAGTAAACATTAAAAAACCCAAAGTAAAGGTTTGACTGGCATAACTAAAGGTTTTTTTACCAGAATAATGTTCTTGATATGTGTTAGTTAAAAAAGAAAGAGTGGTGTGTAATGCCAAATCCTAACTTGTTGATTTTAACTCTGTAGGATTGAGCGCTAATAATCCTTGAGTCATCAAAATTGAACATACCAAAATCCCCATGACAAGATTACTGTAAAGTACAGCTTTGGCATATTGCAAACCTGTCATCTCATCTTCAGAACGGACTCCACTGACAACAAAAATTATTCTCTCTAAGGGACTTAACACAGAGTCAAGCAGTGTTTTTTCTCCCAGAAAAACGCGATCTATATATTTTCCTAAAGAAGGAGTAGTCGCAGTGAAAATAATTAATTTCAACGCAATCTATATCCTTCATTGTAACTTTAATTATCACAATTTCCTAAATAAACTTTTCAATTTTACCACCAGGATTTTTTTAAAAAAGCTACTCTATTTCATAATTTTGCTACCTGAATTAATTCATATTATTCTCGAAATAAAAACCAAGGAATAGAAGGATATAAGAAACGTTTAATTTTTATATTCAGGTGTTTACCCAAAGATATATGTTAGTGTTTAGGAAGTTTATGGTAAATCTAAACGCTAGATATAATTCTCCATAAATACTATATTTACTGAGACAACTCATATAAAATTAATATAATTATCCTCCAACACAAATACTGAACTTGCCATTAAAATACACATAAGCATTCAGCCATTTCAGGCTAACGCCAAAAATACTTATTTGATTCCTATAGTTTAAAATAGACTTGTCCACAAAAGATAGAAAGCTTACTGTGAAAGCATTACATGAACTATAACTGGGATGGAACACTAATTATGACTGAACGCAAAAATAAGGGTTTGGGGATGAAAATCTCAAAATTATTAAAAGTTTTGAGAAACATAGCTTTATAAAAAAGATCATCTAAAGGCTGATAATTCAAATATCATGACTTAATATAAATGAATCATTTAGATCTAACCTAACTAATCCACATACTGCCATTATCACCTGATAATAACGATGTCGAGCTAAACGATATCTATCACTAGCTACTCGAAAAATTTTGACTCTAAATATGAGATGTTCAACACCAATTATTCTTGAAGATATTTTCTTCTTTTTGAATCTTTGAAAGTTCAGCTTTTTTGGGCTTCTGATAAGGTTGATAAGGTGTAGTAATAAATTTTTATCCTATACTAAGCTTTGTCTCCCAAAAATCTTTGTTTGGCATCTAGGTCTTGGCGATTATTTCTAAATGGTGTAATATCGCTTATCTTACCTAATTGTCCAATAGAAATATCAACTATATCTTCACCTCCTCGCAATACTATAAATTGATTTTTGAGGGTGTGCATTTTCTTCTTGCATGAATAATATTTTTCCTGCTCTTAATAGTCACCTGGTCTTTCTATAGCTTGTTCTGCACTATCTACTATTAATTTATACTCACTCAGTCCTTCGCATAATTATTAATAATTTTGCTCATCTTTTTTTGCTTCTTCTATTTGGGAAATAGGTAAAATTTCCCTCACAATTTCTACCCAATAATTAAATGTGTTATTTGCTTTTGTCCTCGATACATCAAACAATAATCCTAGAATTTCAAATGTTGGCTTCTGTCTCAGGTCTACTAGGCGGCATAGATATAGTACCTCCTTAGGTGGGGGTCATTTCTGCTTTACTTCCTCCTCCAGACGCTATTAACCTAATTCTTATTTTTTCAATTTCTGCTTGTTTCTTTAGATGCGTTTTTTCTGCTAATACTACTAATGTCATAAATTCTTCTACTAATGTCATAAAGTCTTCATACTTAATCCCAATTGATCTTTTTGATTCCTGGGGGTATAATTCTATTCTTTCTAGGGGACTTGTCATTATTTATATACACAGTTACATCCTTTCTGTTTATTTTCCCACAAAATTTCTTTTAAAGAAAAGTCTAATAGTGATAAAAGGTAGTTTTATAAATGGCATATTTAAAAAATAAATTAATAAATTATAACTTACAAGTCAGTAAAGCATTGCTAGTTTTAACTATATTTATACTTCTAGGAGTCTTAGAGTATTTCACCCCAACTGAGTATGTTTTTGGATATCTCTACAGTGGAGCAATTTTATTAGTTAGTTATTGGTTTGGAGGAATAGCAACAACAAGCGCAACATTTATTGCTGTTTACCTAACCATGCTAAATAGACCTCTTGCAAAATTGTTTCTGTGGTATGATAGAGAGTTTTAGATTTTATGTATTCTTGGTGTTCTTTGCGCTCGCTAATTCAAACATAACCGTGTAACTATAACTTTTGGCTAAAATAAAGACAATCTTCATTATAACATAAAATTAATTCTGCAAGACGTCTAATGTGTCGATACCCGGAAGGAAGGGAAGTAATTCGGGCTTCTGATATTGCTAGTCGAGTAATTGCAGCCATGGCGTTGATAGTCACAGGATTTTTAAGTCAGCGACTGCGAAAATCTCAAAAAGCTATTGCATTTATTCAAACTCAACTAGAAGCCCAAGCCCAATTAGTGAGACTAAGAGAAAATTTCACTTCCACACTGACCCACGATTTAAAAACTCTACTCTTAGGTGCAATTGAAACTATTAAAGCCTTTCAAAAAGAAAAATTTGGTGCAGATTTACCAACCTAGCAGAAAGTTTTGGCAACAATGGCACGCAGTCATGAAACTTCTCTAGATTTGTTAGAAACCTTGTTAGATGTCTATCGCAATGATACTGAAGGCTTAAAACTGGATTTAGAAGCGGTAGATTTAAACATATTAGCAGAAGCAGCGGCTGGTAAACTAATTGAATTAGCAGCAAATCGGCGCCTTCATATATCATTAAACTATGGTAACTCCGATTGGAAGTGATCCCTATGGGTTGACGGTGATACTTTGTAATTGCAAAGAGTTTTTAAAAATCTTCTCATTAATGCTATTAACCATTCTCGACGCGGTGATCATGTTGAAGTTGTCTTAGAAACGCAAACCTCCTATCAAATTGTGAAAATTTTAGATACAGGTGCAGGTATGCAACCTGAATAATTTTCTCAGTTATTTAAACGATTTTACCAAGGAACTAGTGATATAGGTGGACTTTCCCAGCGCCAAGCCAAAGATTCTGGACTAGGACCTTACTTAACTTATCTCGGCAAATTATTGAAGCTCATAATGGTATAATCTGGGCAGAAAACACAGTTCCCAATGATGCAATTTTTGATTTCAAGCTCCCTGTTTTGCCATTTCAGTTGTAAACACATGAGATGTCTTCCACCACAATAAGAATTCTCCTAGTTGAGGATGATGAACTTTTACGTTTGGGCTTGCGTGTGCCATTGCAGCAGGAAGCAGATTTGGAGATAATCGCTGAAGCGGAAGATGGTGAAACAGCCATTGAGTTAGTCAACTAGAATTGTTTCGATGTTGTTCTTCTAGATTTAGGATTACCAGGAATCGCGGGTATTGAAGCCTATCACCAAATTAAATGAAAATACCCCAATTTGCCAGTTTTAGTCCTCAGTTCCCATTCCCAAAAATCCCCGATTACGAATTTAATTGAAGTTGGCGCTCAAGGTTATTGTCTCAAAGGAGTAGCTGGTGAAAAATTGGTATTATCTCTGTTTTCTGTAGCTGCTGGCGCATCTTGGTGGTATGAAACAGTAACCAAGGAAATTCGTTCGGCATTTATATCTGATAGGGATAGCGTGGCGTTAGCCAATAATCGCCAGTTGGAAGCAAAAAATAGCTTAGAACCTGCTAATCGACTAACACAAAGAGAACAAGAAATTCTGTTACTATTGGCAGCCGGAAAAACTCATCAAGAAATTGCCCTTGCACTTTATATTACACTGGGAATAGTGCGGGTAAACGTCCATAATATCTTACAAGAACTAGAAGTTATTGATCGCTCTCAGGCTATTGTTGTAGCTTTACAAAAACAGTTAATTAGAAACGAATTAATTCTATAAAAACATCGAACTTCTTCATAATGGCGGCATTTCTACTCCTACCCAAGCCAACCATTAAGCTAATTATCGTTCATTTTCTCGATCTTCAACGAGGGTATGACCAGTTTTTCAAAAGTTCTCTGAAAGCCTCTTGACAAAAGACTTACAGACTTAACTTTTTACGGTTAGAACAAGGTAACATTAATACTGGATTAGCATCAAATATTTGAGAGATTATAGAGATAATAAGGATGATCAACTTCTGTACAAGGTAAGGATTGAGGTGGTGGGGTATTGACAAGTGTGATAGGTGAGGCAGAATATAG
>CAKZGI010000331.1 GCA_936914905.1 uncultured Trichormus sp.
TAGTGTATAGATATTATTGGCACTCTTACACCTTATTTAATCCACTTTCCTTATTGGCAGCAGCAATTAGCTAATTTACCTGTTTTGCAACTACCTATAACCCGTCCCCGTGCAGAAGTAAAAACTAACCGGGGTGCTAGTCATAGTTTTGTGATACCTGCCACAATATCACAACTATTACAACAGTTGTCGCTGCAATAAAGTGTCACTTTATTGATGACACTCCTCGCCAGCCTTACAATCTTATTGCAACGTTACAGCAATCAAGATGATAGTGTTGTTGGTACAGATGTTGCTAACCGTAACCAAGAAGAAATTTAACCATTAGGTGGCTTCTTCATTAACTTATTAGTCCTACGCACTGACTTAACGGGAAATCCCACTTCTCTGGAATTATTACAACGGGTTCGCACCCAAACATTAGCAGCTTGTGCTCATCAAGATTTACCCTTTGACGAATTAGTTAGAGAACTACAACATTATCGTCAGATCAATAACACAGTTCCATTATTCCAAGTGTTATTTATCCTGCAAAATACACCGAACACCGCTTTATAATTACCAGCACTCACTTTTCAATTACTAGAAGTAGAAAGCAAAACAGCCAGATTTGATTTAGCTATGTTCCTCACAGAAACCGAGCGAGCTATAGAATATCAATGGCAATATAACGCCGATTTATTTGCTTCAGATACTATCACTACCTTCACCAATTATTCACCAATTATTGGCGAAAATTAATCAACAATATTGTTAACCAAACTCAAAACCAAATCACTACATTAGAAATGCTCAAATCAGCAGAAAGGGAATAAAAAACCATGTAACAACAGAAGCTTAAAGCAGCTAAAAGACAAAAAAGACAAAGATTTATGAGCATTGCTCCTAAAGCGGTTAGTTTATCAGTAGAACAATTAATTAAAATAGATTATCTGCAAGCGGGGCAAAAATTTCCCCTCGTGATTCAGCCTCATAGTGCAGAAATTGATATAATTTCTTGGACAGAAAATAACCGCCCATATATGCAAACATAATTTTTCAAAAATGGAGCAATTTTATTTAGAGGTTTTAATGTTAAATCAGTTTACGAGTCTGAAAAATTCGCTCAAACAATCTCTCCTAATTTATTTGCTGAATATGCCAACTTACCCAGCACAGGTGAAGGTGGTAAAGTTTATGGTTCTACTCCTTACCCAGCAGATAAAGCGATACTATTTCACAATGAACGCTCTCATTTACACTCCTTCCCTTTAAAAATTTAGTTTTACTGTGTTCAACGAGCAGAAAAAGGTGGACAAACCCGAATTGTTGACTGTAGAAAAGCTTATCAATTGCTCAGTCCCCAATTGCGATAAAAACTAGCTACCAAAAATTTAATGTATGTGAGAAATTTCGCAGCAGGTTTAGATGTGAGTTAGCAAAAATTCTTTCAGACTACAGATAAAAAAGAGGTAGAAAATTATTGCCACCTAGCAACAATCGACTTTGAATGGTATGATGATAATGGATTAGTTACTCGCTAAATTGTCCAGTTTAGTATTACATCCCAAAACTGGCAAACCTGTATTTTTCAACCAAATTCAATTACACCATATCTCCTATTTAGATACAGATGTTAGGGAATTACTGCTATCTATATTTGGAGAATCGAAATCACCACGTAACGTTTATTTTAGTTATCGTACACCAATTACAGCCGAAGAAATTACCGAGATTAATGCTGTTTATCAGCAAGTACAAACTAGCTTCTCTTGGTAAAAAGATGACATAATCATGCTAGATAATATGCTGTCTGCTCACGCTAGAAATCCCTATTTTGGAGAGCGTAAAATCTTTGTCGCAATAGCAGAAATGATTAATGGTACGGATATTTAAAAATAAGTATTGTTCAAAGCTATGCAAACTCAAGTAATTAGTGGATTTCAACTTGCTCCTCAACAAAAAGGGCTATGGCATTTACAGCAACATAGCTCTGCTTTCTGGTCGCAATGTAGTATTTTGATTGACGGTAATCTCCAACCAGAGATCCTGCAAGATACTATTGAGGCTATTGTTAAACAATATGAAATTTTGAGAACAAATTTCTATTGCTTGCCTGGTGTCAAAACTCCAGTTATGGTATTTGGCGAGCAGAGTTTATCTAATTGGAAATATCTAGATTTAAGTAATCTATCTCATGTAGATATTCCTGCGAAAATTAAATAATTATTTAGGCAAGCAAGACAGGATTATCAAAATATTTCTCAAGATAAACTACTGCATTTGTATTTAATCAGACTCTTAGATGATCAACATATTTTAATTGTTTCTCGACCTGCTTTATGTGCAGATAATAGAACAATCCAAAACTTGGTTAATCAAATTGCTGAAGGTTGTGATCAATCCTGCCAAGGTAAAGAAGTAACAGCAAATTATGTACAGTATGTTCAATTTTATGAATGTCAGAATCAATTACTTACAGATGAAGATGCAGAAGCAGCACAAGCACATTGGCAACAACAAACAATTAAATCTTTATCAACATTAAAATTACCTCATGAACCACAAGTAAATAATCAGCAATTTATCACTGGAAGTTATTAGTTAGTTATTAATCAGGAATTATTTGAGCAAATTGATGCTTTTGCCAAAAAGTATGAAAAAACCCATGATGTACTTTTATTAGCTTGTTAGCAAATATTAATTTGGCGACTCACAGGAGAGGCAAAAATTGTTATTGTTACAGCAAGGGATAGCCGTGAATATGAAGAATTTAATAACGTACTTGGTTTGTTAGCAACTTGGCTACCAATTAAAGCCCAACTTACCCCTAATTCTAGCTTTATAGAAGTATTGGCAGTAGTAGCACAAACATTAGAAAATGCGACTGAATGGCAAGATTATTTTGTATCTGAAGCTGTAGGAACTGGTGGTTTAATAGCTTTCCCTATTGGCTTTGAATTTAATAATATTTCTATTCAGAATTATGATAATATAGATGTTAAATTCACCTTAAAATAAATCTACAGTTTCATTTAACCTTTCAAAATTAAACTCTCTTGCATACAAGACTATCATAGTTTAATTGCTGAATTTAACTATAAAAGTAATTACTTCCAGCAAGCAACAATTCAACGACTAGCGCAAAACTTCCAAACATTATTGATCAATGTTATCTATAATTTAGATATACCGATATATCAATTAGAAATACTCAGTGCGAGTGAACGCCAAGAATTGTTATTTGAACTTAATCAAACAAACCTTGATTATCAGTGCGACAAATGTATTGATCAATTATTTGCTGAACAAGCAGAAAAAACACCAGATCAAATTGCTGTAGTTTTTGAGAACGAAGAAATAACATATCAATAATTTAACTGTCAAGCTAATCAATTAGCGCATTTCTTACAGAAATTGGTGGTTAAACCGGAAGTAGTAGTAGGAATTTGTGTTGAGTGATCGCCCAAATTTATAATCTCCTTATTAGCTGTTCTCAAAGCTGGTAGTGCTTACCTGCCACTCGATCCCAACCTTCCCCATGAAGCCTTACAGTTCAGCCTAGAAAATGCTCAGGTATCGGTGTTAATTAGGGATAGCGAATTGGGGATTGGAAATTGTAAAAATGAAGTAAATTTAGATAATGATTGGGAAATTCTTTCTGAATAAAGTACAGATAATCCTATTAACAATGTCCAGCCATAAAACCTAGTTTATATCATCTATACTTCCGGTTCTACAGGTAAAGCTAAAGGTGTTGCAGTTGAACATCAATAGCTACTTAATTACCTGTATGGAATTTTGCCAAAACTGCAACTGCGAACTAATGCTAGTTATGCAACCGTTTCCACCTTTGCAGCAGATTTAGGTAATACTGTTATTTTCCCCTGATTGTGTAGTAGTGGTAGCCTGCATATTATATCTTGGCAACGAGCATATGATCCGATAGTATTAGCTGATTATTTCCGTCGTCATCCTATTGACTGCTTGAAAATAGTTCCCTCTCATTTAGGAACTTTGTTAAGTTCTGAGTGTTGACAGATTGTACCCCATCAATTACTTATTCTTGGTGGTGAAGTTGCTGACTGGAACTTGATTGAAAAAATAGAAAAGAATGCATCCCACTGTCGAATTATCAATAACTATGGACCGACAGAAAAGAGGGTTGCTGTCCTTACTTATTTAGTCAAGGGAAAAAATCAGGAAGCATCAACAGTTCCTATTGCTAAACCCTTGTGTAATACTCATATCTATGTATTAGATACACATCTCAAACCAGTCCCTTTAGGCGTGGCGGGAGAACTATATATTGGTAGTAAATCTTTAGCAGGAGGTTATGTAAATAGTCTTGAATTAAGTAAGGAAAAATTTATTAATCATGCTTTCAATGATCGAAAAAAAAGATTGTAAAAAACAGGTGATCGCGTCCGCTATCTATAAAATGGTGAAATAGAATTTTTCGGACGTTTTGACAATCAGGTAAAAATTAGAGACTACCGCATTGAATTGGGGGAAATATCAACAGTCCTCAGTCAACACCCAGCAGTAAGAGAAAGTGTAGTTATTTTTAGGGAAGACATATCAACAGAAAAATGCCTCATTACCTATATAGTTCTTAAAACTAACTCAGACTTCAATCATGACTTCCGCAACTTCTTAAAAACCAAGTTACCAGAGTAGATGATACCTGTATCCTTTGTCATCCTTAAAGCCTTACCCCTTACACCTAAGGGTAAATTAGATCGTCATGCTTTACCTGCACCACAAGTAGTAGTCAGTAAAGAAACAACCTTTATTGCTCCTCGTACTCTTGTCGAAGAAGTATTAGCAGGTATTTGGATGCAATTGTTAGGTCTCACACAGGTAAGTATTGACGATAATTTCTTTGATTTGGCTGGACACTCCCTACTAGTGACTCAGGTAATTTCTCACATCTGCACGACCTTTAGTGTAGAAATTCCCTTACCGCAACTGTTTGAAGCTACAAATTTAGCAGCACTAGCAGCGCAGATTGAAATACCAATGCAGGGTGAACAACAGGTCATCATAACCATTACCCCCGTTACTATAAATCAAAATTTACCTCTATCTTTTGCCCAACAAAGACTGTGGTTTTTTGACCAACTTGAACCTGGTTGCCGATCTTATAATCTGCCCAGAACCGTTGGTTTACAGGGGAAACTGAACATAGATACACTTTCAGCCAGCCTCAATGAAATTATCAAACGACATGAAATTTTGCGGACAAGCTTTACAATATCTGATGGGCAAGCAATACAGGTAATTTCTCCGTCGTTCAACTTGCAATTACCAGTAGTAGATTTACAAAATATTCCACAAGAACAGCGAGAAACAGAACTATACCGCCTAGGCAAAGAAGAAGCACAAATAGGATTTACCTCACTCAAGCGCCTTTATTAAGGGCAAAACTTCTACGATTAGATGCCGGAAGTCATGTAATTTTGCTTACATTTCATTACATTGTTTATGATGGTTGGTTAACGGATATATTAATTCGGGAGGTACCTGGACTATATACAGCCTTCTCTGCTGGTAGACCTTCTCCTTTGGGACAATTACCTATACAGTATGCAGACTTTACAATTTCGCAAAGACAATGCTTAGAGAGAGAAACATTAAAAAATCAACTTACTTATTGGCAGCAGTAACTCTCTGGTAAACTCCCTATATTGCAACTACCTACTGACCTTCCCCCTCCCACAATTCAAACTTATGCAGGAAAAACTCTATCATTTGTCATACCAGCAAGCTTAAGTGAAGAATTAAAAACCCTATCAAAACAAGAAGGTGTCACTTTATTTATGCCACTCTTGGCGCTGGAACGCAATTTGAGCTATAATCTTGTATTCCAGGTTATGTTTCTCCTGCAGAATACAGCAATGAAAAAATTGGAATTGCCTGGATTAAGGGCAGAGCTATTAGAAAATAAAGCTACAACAGTGAAGTTTGACCTGACTTTAGTTATTGAAGATGTAGAGCAGGGATTAATGGCTAGTGTTGAATACAGTACAGATTTATTTGATGAAATAACGGTTTCACATTGAGTGGCAAATTTTGAAGTTTTACTGCAAGGAATTGTTACTAATCCTCAGCAGCACCTTTGGGAGTTACCTTTATTAACCACTATTGAAGTACAGCAGTTATTAGAGTGGAGTCAGGGTGAAATTAAGCTGCAACCGGAACTATGTTTGTATCAATTATTTGAAGCCCAGGTGGAAAAAACACCTGATGCTGTAGCAGTAGTATTTGAAAATGGATTCTTAACGTATAAAGAACTCAATCAAAGAGAAAATCAACTCGCACACTAGTTGCAAAAACTGGGAGTAAGACCAGAGGTATTAGTGGGGATTCGTGTAGAGTGATCGCTCAAAATTGTAGTCGGACTGTTAGGCATTCTCAAAGCGGGTAGTGCTTACGTCCCGCTAGATCCAGCCTATCCAAAAGAACGGTTATGTTATATGTTAGCAGATTCTCAACTATCAGTTTTACTCACACAAAAGCCGCTACTAGAAAACTTACCACCCTATCATGCTCAGGTAGTTTGCTTAGATGTTGAGTGCGAGGAAATTTCACAACATAGAGACCACAATTCCATCAACAAAGTTACTCCCGAAAACATAGCATATCTAATTTATACTTCTGGCTCGACTGGCAAGCCCAAAGGCGTACAAATTTCTCATGGTGCTGTTGTCAACTTCTTAATGGCAATGTGCCAAACGCCAGGATTAACTAAACAAGATATATTACTCTCAGTCACTACATTATCTTTTGATATTGCTGCTTTAGAAATATATCTACCCTTAACTGTAGGCGCTCAAACAGTCATTGTTAGCGGTCAAGAAGCATATGATGGTATTCAATTATCAAAGCGGTTAAATTCCTCTGGTGCTACAGTCATAGTCATGCAAGCTACCCCAGCAACTTGGCGAATTTTGTTTTCTACTGACTGGACTGGCGATCGCCAATTAAAAATTCTTTGTGGTGGTGAACCCCTTGACCATACCCTAGCCCAACAATTACAGCAACAGGGTCAAGAAGTCTGGAACTTGTATGGACCTACAGAAACCACCATTTGGTCAGCAGCATCTCAGGTAAAAAATAGCGTTGCAATCGCCAAAGGCGGGGCTTCGCCCATCGCTTATCCCATTACCAAAACCCAATTTTATATCCTTAACTCATATAATCAGTTAGTACCTATTGCTGTAGCCGGTGAGTTACATATTGGTGGTGCTAGTTTAACTCGTGGTTATTTGCATCGACCAGAACTAACAGCCCAAAAGTTTATATCTATATATATCCAATCCTTTCAATCCAAATTCAGTTTCTCGGTTGTATAAAACTGGAGACTTAGTGCGCT
Source organism: uncultured Trichormus sp. (assembly GCA_936914905.1). Classification (GTDB taxonomy): domain Bacteria; phylum Cyanobacteriota; class Cyanobacteriia; order Cyanobacteriales; family Nostocaceae; genus Trichormus_B. The sequence goes on from CAKZGI010000331.1 coordinate 7,358, forward strand.
ATAGACCAGATGGCACAATTCAATTTTTAGGACGAATTGACAATCAAGTAAAAAATCGTGGTTTTCGCATTGAACTAGGTGAGATCGAATCAGCCTTAAATCAGTATCAAGATGTACAAGTGAATGTGGTTATAGCACGGGAGGATAAACCAGGTGATCAACGCTTGGTAGCTTATCTAGTTAGCAAATCACAGCAAGATATTAATACTACTGAACTTTGCCATTTTTTAGAGGAAAAACTACCAAGTTATATGCTAACAGCGGCGTTTTTTATCTTAGATAAAATGCCTTTAACTCCCAATGGTAAAGTAGACTGTAAAGCTTTACCTGCAACAGATGCAACAACTATATGGGAAGCAAGCTTTGTCCCACCCCAAACACCAAAAGAACAGATAATAGCTGATATTTGGGCTGATGTTTTAGGCCAACAAAAAATAGGAATTTATGACACTTTAATTTGGGAGGCCATTCGCTCTTAGCTACGCAAGTGATTTATCGATTACGTGAACTCTTCAAAATTGATTTACCTTTGCGTAGCTTGTTTGAAAATCCTACAGTTAAAAATCTGGTTGAGCGCATAGAGGGCATTTTGGCAGTACAACAGTTGCAGGCTGTTTCTATGCAAATGGTAGAAGACAGAGAGGAAATAGAACTATGAAAATGATTGAGAAGTTTTTGTCTTACCTTTGCCGTCAGGATATAAAATTATAGGTGGAAAATGAGCGCCTGGGTTGTAGTGGGCCAAAACAAGCTCTCACACCAGATATTAAAGCGGAATTAGCAGCAAGCAAAGCAGAAATATTAGCTTATTTTAGCGAAGCGAATCAGGCTTTAAAATCAACTGCAGAATCTATTCAACCTGTCTCACGTCAGGGCAATATACCCCTATCTTTTGCCCAACAGTGACTTTGGTTTTTTAGTCAATTAAAACCAAATAGCAGTGCTTATAACATACCCACAGCAGTGAGAATGACAGGTAAATTCAACATAGCTGCGTTCTACAAAAGTATCAATGAAATTACCAGAAGGTACGAAATATTAAGAACTACATCTCCGCCAGTAGATGGGGAAGCAAGACAAGTAATTGACAAAGGTGAAAACTTTACTTTTACAGTAACAGATTTGCAGGCACTGGCGGAAGATAAAAAACAACAAGAAGTGCAAAATATAGATGTATTAGAGGCACAAAAACCTTTTGACTTAGTAAAAATTTATTAATCAGAGCCAGTTTACTCCAAGTATCAGAAACAGACCATATGATATTATTGACTATGCACTATTATACAGTATATAGTTTCTGATGGTTGGTCTATAGGGATATTCATTAAAGAAATTACAGCACTATATACAGCCTTTTCTCAAGGTCAGCCTTCCCCACTTCCCGAACTATCAATTCAGTATATCAACTTTGCGATTTGGCAAAGAAAATGGTTACAAGGTGAGGTACTACAAACCCAACTCAATTACTGGAAACAGCAATTGGGCGGTAATTTACGGATTTTAGAATTGCCTACTTACCACCCTCGACCCGCAATTCAATCTAACAACAGTGCAACACAGCCCTTTCAATTATCCAAGTCCCTGACTGAGAAACTCAAAGACCTGTCAAAGCAGTAGGGAGTTACTTTATTTATGACCCTGTTGGCAGCATTCAAAGTGTTGCTATATCGCTACACCCAGCAGGAAGATATGATCATAGGTACTCCCATTGCGAACCGAAATAGAGCAGAAATAGAAGGGTTGATTGGCTTTTTTGTAAATACCTTAGTCCTACGGACAAATCTTAGCAAGAATCCCACTTTTCGAGAATTATTACAGCAAGTACGTGAAGTTACTTTAGGGTCTTATGGTCATCAATACTTACCTTTTGAATAATTACTAGAAGAACTACAACTAAAGCGAGATTTAAATCATAACCTCTTGTTTCAGGTGATGTTTGTGCTGCAAAATACCACAACATAACCTATCCAGCTACCAGAATTAACCATAGAAGAATTAACATTAGAAAAAAATACTGCCGAATTTGATTTAACTCTCTCACTATTAGAAACAGAGACAGGATTAAGGGTAGATTTAGAATACAATACCCGATATATTTAATGCTGATAGAATTACCAGAATGTTAGATCATTTTCAGGTATTGTTAGAGGGAATTGTTGCTAATCCCCAGCATCACCTGTCAGAGTTGCCATTATTAACAGCAAATGATAAACATCAACTATTAGTAGAATGGAATAATACTGAATTTGATTACCATCAACATTTATGGATTCATCAATTATTTCAAGCGCAGGTAGATAAAACACCTGATGCTGTAGCAGTAGTATTTGAGAATGAATATTTAACTTATAAATAACTCAATCAAAAAGCTAATCAACTTGCCCACTACCTGCAAAAATTGGGAGTAGGGAAAGAGGTACTTGTGGGGATTTGTGTAGAGCTATAGCTCAAAATGGTCTTCGCTATCTTGGCAATTCTTAAAGCGGGTGGTGCTTATATACCCCTAGATCCAGTCTCTTCAAAAGAACGGTTAGGTTATATGTTGGCAGATGCCCAAGTTTCGGTACTGTTAACCCAAAAACATCTATTAGAAACATTACCCGCACACAGCGCCCAGACTGTATATCTAGACCAAGACCAAAATTTATTCTTCACAGAAAGCACAACTAACCCCATTAGCAATGCTACATCTGAAAACTTAGCTTATATCATTTACACCTCCGATTCTACAGGTCAGCCTAAAGGTGTGTAATAATGTTGTCCGTCTGTTTACGGCGGTGCAGCCTTGGTACAATTTCCATCAACAGGATGTCTGGACACTGTTTCAGTCCTATGCATTTGACTTTTCGGTTTGGGAAATTTGGGGTGCTTTACTCTATGGTGGAAGACTGGTAGTTGTCCCTTACTGGATTAGCAGATCCCCCGAAGCACTTTATGAATTACTGTCCAAAGAGGAAGTAACCGTTTTAAATCAAACTCCTTCAGCTTTTCGCCAACTGATAAATGTAGAAGAGTCAGCTAGTGAAATTTCTTCTGTAAACCTGCGTTTAGTCATCTTTGGTGGTGAAGCTTTAGACATCCAAAGTTTGCAGCCTTGGTTTGCTCGTCATGGAGATCAATCGCCCCAATTGGTAAATATGTATCGTATTACAGAAACAACCGTCCATGTTACCTATCGACAGTTAACTCTAGCTGATTTAAATACAACAGCCAGTATGATTGGTAGATCAATTCCAGATTTACAAATCTATCTGTTAGATCAACATCACCAATTAGTACCCATCGGCGTTCCTGGTGAAATGTATATTGGTGGTGCTGGTTTAGTTCGTGGTTATCTCAATCGTCAAGATATCACCCAAGAACGGTTTATTGCTCACCCCTTTAGCAAGCAAGGTAAACTTTATAAGTCTGGTGATTGAGCCCGTTGTCTACCTAACGGTGATATTGAATACCTGGGACGTATTGATCATCAGGTAAAAATTCGTTGTTTTAGGATGGAAGTAGGTGAAATTGAGGCACTACTAGCTAAACATCCAGAGATACAGGAAAGTGTTATTGCCCTTAAAGAAGATAATTTAGGTGAAAAACGTTTGGTCGCTTATGTTGTTCCTCCGGCAAATGATTTAACTACCAATGAATTAGTATCAAAACTACGGAAACTTTTACAACAAGAGCTGCCAGATTACATGATACCTTCAGCTTTTGTGTTGCTAGAAGCATTACCCTTGACCCCCAATAGCAAGATAGACCGTCAGGCATTACCTGTACCAGACTGGTCACAAAGAAATTTAGAGCAAAATTATATTCCTCCCCGTACTCTAGTTGAGGAAATTATTGCCAACATCTGGACTCAAGTGCTTGGTGTCAAACAAGTAGGAGTCAATGATAATTTCTTTGAACTAGGGGGATATTCCTTATTAGCAACACGGTTAATTTCTCGAATTCGCCAAGTTTTCCACATAGAATTATCCCTCCGGAAATTCAAAGATTTTCCGACAGTAGAAGGTTTAGCAGGGGCTGTTGAAGTTATCAAACAAACACACAATAGTCTTTTACCTCCTCCTACCGTGTTCTTGCTTCTCTCAATATCACAGCACTGGAAACCAGCTTGAACGTAATTATTAAATGTCATGAGGCTTTAGGTACTGCCTTCATTACTGTAGAAGCTTTACCCATGCAGGTAATTACTGGAAATCTGCAATTATCTCTACCCATAATTGATTGGCAAGCACTTTCCAAGCCAGAACAAGAAACTCAAGTACAGCAACTCATCAATCAAAAAACTCAAGAGCCATTTGATTTGAGCCAAGTACCCTTATTACAGGTAATTATTCTCAAACTAAGTTCAACAGAATATGTAGTCATATTCACAATGCACCACATCATATCCGATCCTTGGTCTACGGCTGTGATTATTCGGGAAATAGTAGCCCTATACCCAGCTTTTGCTGATGGTAAACCTTGTGCTTTGCCAGAACTACCAATTCAATATGCAGACTTTGCTGTTTGGCAGAGACAATGGTTGAAAAGAGAAGTATTACAAAATCACCTTGCTTACTGGAAACAAAAACTAGGTGCTACTTTACCAGTGCTGAAGTTACCTTATGTCCAAAACCAAGTAGCCACTCCCAGCAATCAAGCTGGTGTTCAAACCTTTAATTTATCAGCAGAATTAACACAGGCACTGAAGATAGTTAGCCGTCAGGAAAAAGCGACTTTGTTTATGACAATGGTAGCTGCTTTAAAAACATTTTTATATCGCTACACAGGGCAAGATGAGATTGTAATTAGAATAGATGTTGCTAATCGTAATCGAGGTGAGACGTAAGATTTAATAGGTTTCTCTGTTAACTTGCTGGTACTACGTACTGATATATCAGGCTATCCGAGTTTTCAAGAACTGTTGGAACAGGTAAGAAAAGTAACTTTAGAGGCTTATGCCCATCAAGATTTACCTTTTGATAAGCTAGTAGAAGAACTACAACCAGAACGTCATTTGAGTAATACACCTTTGTTTCAAACGTTGTTTGTTATGGATAATGTTCCAACGTATAACTTACAACTACCAGGATTAACGTTGTTACCAATAGTGGTAAAGGCTAAAATAGTTAAGTTTGATTTAGCTCTATTTATATCAGAAAGAAATTGGGATTACAAGGTAGTTGGTAATACCAAATTAACTTATTTGAACCAAAATAAATCTCTAATTTACCTGAGAAGTTTCACACACTAACTGCAAGTATTATATCTCAACCAAATGCCAGAATTAACACCTTAGACTTGCTCACGGTAACGCAACAAAGAGAACAGTTAATTACTGAAGTTAAAGATGAGCAAGGTAAACTCAAAAAATTGATGTAAATTAAGCCTAATACTATGGAATTATCTTCTTATTGACCATAAGATTTGGAACTTTGATTAACAAAGCACAGAGCCACAGAAAAAATGGAGGAAGTAATATTATGACAATTTCAACTGTTGAAGGTTGTCGCTTATCTCCCCAGTAAAGACATCTTTAGTTACAGAAAAAATACGATGCCAATTATGCGGCTAAAACTACACTTATAATAACGGAAAATCTTAATATTAAAGTATGACAGGAAGCTTTACAATAAATCGTTAATTGCCACGGAATTTTGCTTACAATTTTCGATAATTTACCTGGTGTAAAAACTCCTGTAGAAGTTATTCTATTTAATAATAGTTTTCCTATTTGGAAGGATATTTACTTAAATAAATATGATAATGATGAACAATCAAAAAAATAGAAAATTATTTAATTGCAGACAGAAGACTAATTAATAAATCAGATCAGGATTCACTTTTAAGTTTGACTTTACTTATTTTGTCTGCTCATCAACATCTTTTATTGGTAACAATACCATCTTTATGTGGTGATGGTTGGACACTGAATACTTTATTATCAGAAATTAGTCAGACATATAGTTTATGATTTAGAAATCAACAGTTATTAGATGAAACAATAAAATATATCCAATTTGCTAAATGGCAAAATCAATTATTAGAGGATGAAGAGGCAGAAGCGTTAAAAGAATATTGGCAACAACAGGCCTTTACAACTCAAAAACCGTTAATATTTCCTTGGTAAACTAATTTAAATAAAGAAGGTAAATTTGCATCTGCAATTTATCATCAAAATATCTCTCCAGAGTTAACTGCTAAAATATACAGCATTGCTACTCAGCATAATACTAGAATTTATAACTTTTTAGTTGCTTGTTGGCAAACCCTGATATGGCGGCTCACTAAGTAGTCTGATCTAGTGATTAATACTGTATTTAATGATAGAGAATATAAAGATTTACAGGAATTAATGGGATTAGCTGCTAAATCCTTACCAGTACGGTACCAGTAAGGTCTGTGTTTCAACAAGACTTTACATTTTTGGAAATCTTAAATCAAGTTAGTGACAATATCCGCCAGATTAATAAATGGCAAGAATATTTTATTTGGTAAGAAAATGTAGAAAATGTAGCTCATTATCAAGATTTACCCATCGGATTTGAATCTCAAGAATTACCTGAAGATTGTTTATTCGGTAATTTATCATTTTCTTTATTTCATCATTTCTCTTGCTTTGCTCCTTTTAAATTAAAACTTAATTGTTTGCACAAATGATCAGGAATAATTCCGCAATTACAATATAATCAGGCCTTATTATGTAATGACACAATTCAAGATTTATGTGCATATTTTCTCACTGTAGTAGCAAGTGCCGTTAGGATTCCCAATACTACTGTCTCTGAATTAGAACTTATCAATAACCGAGAAAGACATCAGTTATTAATTGAGTTTAATAATACGCATACAAATTATCCAATTTCTCAATGTATTCATCAACTATTTGAGCAGCAAGTTTAAAAAACACTAGAAGATATTGCTGTAATTTATGACAATAAAAAGCTGACTTATGCTCAACTGAATGCAAAGTCAAATCAACTTGCTCATTACCTAAAACACTTAGGGGTTGGTGCTAATGTTTTAGTAGGGTTATATGTTGAAGGGTCTGTTGATATTATTGTTGGTATAATGGGCATTATCAAAGCTGGTGCTGCCTATTTACCATTAGATCCAAAATTACCAGCAGAAAATCTAGTTTTTCGTTTACAAGATCGCCAAGCCCCATCTTATTAACACAGCACTCTTTAGTTGAAAAACTGCCCCAAACGAGGGTGTAAATTATCTGTTTAGATACTGACTGGGAAATTATAGCTCAAGAAAATCAGGAAGACCCACAAATTTCTGTACAACTAGAAAATTTAGTTTATGCTATCTTTACTTCCGGTTCTACTGGTAAACCCAAAGCTGTAGCTATAGAACATCAACAGCTTCTCAATTACTACTACGGCATTTTAGACAGACTGAATTTACCAGCAGTAGCGAGTTTTGCTACTGTTTCGAGTTTCGCCGCAGATTTAGGTAATACAGTTGTTTTTCCTGCCTTGTGTACGGGAGGATATTTGCATATCTTATCTCAAGATAGAGCACCTGATGCACAAGCGATCACAGATTATTTTGAACAATATCCTATCGACTGTCTTAAAATTGTCCCCTCTCACCTCACTGCACTTTTAACAGCTTCTCCCAGCCAATCAATCTTACCTCGTCAGTATCTGATTTTAGGTGGTGAAGCCAGCACTTGGGATTTAATTCGAACTATCAAAAAATAAGCTCCCAATTGTCAAATATTTAACCACTATGGACCAACAGAAACGACAGTTAGGATACTCACGTATCCAGTAGAATTCTCTCATTCTCAAGCTAAAACAGTACCTTTAGGAAGGCCTCTACCCAATACTCAGGTGTTCGTACTAGATGAACAATTGCAACCTATACCTAAAGGTGTACCAGGAGAACTTTACATTGGGGGTGTTTGTTTGGCTAGACGTTATCTCCATCGGTCTGAATTAACACAGGAAAAGTTTATTAAAAACCCCTTTGTTAATTTACAATTACCAACCAGCAAATTCAGTCAGCGAATATAGAAAACAGGTGACCTGTTTCGTTACTTACCAGATGGTAATCTAGAATTTTGAGGACGAGTTGACAACCAAATAAAAATTCATGGCTTTCGGATTTAATTAGGAGAAATAGAAGCCAAACCGAAAAAAAATATTGAAGTACAATCTGCTGTAGTTATCGTTGAATAAAATCAACGGTTGGTAGCATATCCAGTTCTTAACTCTGAATCAAATCGCAACTAAAATCAGCCGAGAGAAATTATCAACGGTTTACGTAGCTTTTGTCTACAAAAACTACCTAATTATATGGGGCCATCGGCTTTTATTCCGATCAAAGCATTACCACTAACACCCAACAGTAAGATAGATATTCAAGCATTACTAGCACTAGGAAAAAACCGTTCTGAAGTTAATCAAATTAACCTAGCAGCATGCACTTCTATAGGGAAATACTTAGCTGAAATTTGGCTGCAACTTTTAAGATTGGAACGAGTAGGTATTCATGATAACTTTTTTGATTTAGGTGGACATTATTTGCTAATTACGCAATTACTAGCTAAGGTAAGAAAAGTTTTCCAGATAGAATTACATTTACGTGATTTATTTGATGCCCCGACTATAGCTAATTTAGCTCGAATTATTGATGACAAAAATGCTGGTTTTGTTACTCATACTGGAAATGTAAATCTGTTAGATGAAGCTGTCTTAGATCCAAGTATTCAAGCCAACCTAGGTGTTGAATATCAGAGCCATCCCAAAAGTATATTTTTAACAGGTGCAACTGGTCTTATTGGTGCATTTTTACTTTACGAACTATTGCAACGAACGACGGCAGATATTTATCGTTCAGTTCGTAGTAAAGACAATATTTCAGCGTAAGAAAGACTGATAAATAGTTTGGAATCTTATTTACTATGGGATGAAAGCTTCAGCCGTAGAATTATTACTGTGAACGGAGATTTAGCTAAACCATTGTTGGGACTAAATGAAGAGAAATTTGAGTCGATAGCTAGTAAAATTGATGTTATCTATCACAATGGAGCATGGGTAAATTTTACTTACCCTTACTCTCTTCTGAAATCGGCAAATGTACTAAGAACACAGGAAGTTTTACGTTTAGCTACACAAATTGAAGTGAAGCTAGTACATTTTATCTCCACAATTGGAGTGACTCAAATACAAAATAGCCCTGACAAAGGAAAAAAGAATGATAACGGTTATATCCAAAGTAAATGGGTAGCTGAAAAGTTAATTAAAATTGCCGGAGAACGAGGTATAGCGATTTCTATTTATAGACTAGGACGGATTTCTGGCGATAGTAAAACAGGTGTTTGTAATCCTGAAGACCAGACTTTTAGTAATGATTTGTGGCTGTATTCAATTAGGAGGTGCGCCCAAGCAAGATATAATGGTAAATTTAATTCCTGTAGATTATGCCACTCAAGCCATTGTTTATTTATCTCGGCAAAAAGCCTCTTTAGGTCAAGTTTTGAATATAACTAGTCCTCAATCAATTTCTTGGTGTGAGATAGCTAACTTAATTTGTGTATTGGGTTATCCCATACAACAAATTTCCTACTAAGCTTGGCGAGATAAATTACTGCAGATTTCTGAGACAGAAAACAATAATGCTTTGTATCTATTAATATCAATTTTTTCCGAAAATTATGAAAGTTCTAGGAATCAGAATACGGATAAATACAACTCTCACCATCAAAATATCATAGCTGAGTTAGCGTAGCGGAATCAGGTATTACTTGTTCATAGGTTAATCATAAGTTATTACAAACCTACTTGAGGTATCTAATTCGTACTGGGTTTCTCAAACAACCACAATTAAGCCAAAAGCTCTGAAATTGGAAATCTTGCTCAATATTCTGAGACTTAATTGTTGATTAAATTGCTTTACGGTTTGAGCTTATTCAGAAATAAAATAGGAGTCTTATCTTATTTTACCAAATATTGATGAACAATTAATATCTACATAAGACTCTCTGAAAGAGGTATGAAAATTTTTGAATCAATTAGATGCATCAAAATTGGCGACAAACATCAAAATATAACAGCCATGGAATTATGAAAATTTCAGCAAAAGCAACTTTAGAAGGAACAAAGAATTACCGCAATAAGCATATTGATAAATGTGCGCCAGAACATTTTAGAACAAATAACGAATTCATTGCTAGTTCTATTGGCATAGGAACTTATATTGGTCATATTGGTCAAGCTGATGAGAAAACTAATCACCAAGTTACCCAAGCTATCATTGAATCTGTGAGGCAGGGGATAAACTTAATTGATTCAGCAATTACTTATCGCGAACAGTAAGGAGAACGTAGTATAGGTAAAGCATTACGATATCTGATAGAATCAGGATATATATCGAGAAACGAATTAATTATCTGTACTAAAGGTGGTTTTTTCAGTGAAAAAATAATTGAATATCTAAACTGGTTTAACCAACATTACATTGAAAACAATAATTCTCAAATCAGCACAATAGACTTAGTACAAAATTTCCACTGTATACACCTAGAGTATCTATAAGACCAAATTAATTTAAGTTTAGATAATTTGGGAGTGGAAACAATAGACATTTACTATATCCATTACTATACCATAATCCTGAAATACAGCTTTTAGAAATTTTGCCACATGTTTTTATAAACGCTCACACGCAGCATTCGCAGTGTTAGAATCAGCAGTTGAATCCGGTCAAATCACTGCTTATGGTATTGCCACTTGGCATGGTTTAGGTGTACCTCCAAATAATCCTCAACATTTAGATTTAGGAAAGATAAAGTCAATAGCTGCTAAAGTAGGTAGGTGGTAACAAAAATGATAGATTTCGGTTTATTGAATTTCCTTTGAACATGGGTATGCCAGAAGCTCTAACTGCTCCTACTCAAAATGTCGCAGGAGAGCTAGTTCCTGTTTTGGGAGCTTCTTATCGTTTAGGGTTAACTTCAATAGCTAGTGCTTCTTTAATATCAAGCACAAATTATAGGCAGAATACCTGAAAGTGTTGTTAATGCTATTGGCGAAAATTTTAATTCTGGTGCTCAACGCACACTGCAATATACTTGCAGCGCACCCGGATTGCTCTCTGCGCTTGTAGGTATGAAGAAGTTAGAACATATAGAGGATAGTTTAAAAACTAAGAGTAATCCGCCCTTAACAAGAGAAAAAATTCAAGAAATAACCGATAGAATTGTAGAGGTTTTAAAATCTATGCAATTAATTAGTGAAAATCGCAATTTTGATATATCTTGTTTATCTTCTATAATAAATGTGTTTACTCGATGATATCTGAATTGCAAATAAAAAGCTTTCAATAGAAATTGAAAAATGGCTAAAAAATGAGTATAGAAAATACTGAAGATATATATAACAACTTACAAAGTTGTAGTCAATGATAAAGAACAATATTCTATTTGGCCTGCTAATAGAGAAAATACTCTAGGATGGAAAGATGCAGGTGAAATTGGTTTCAAAGTAGAATGTTTGGAATACATTAAGGAAGTATGGACTGATATGAGACCCCTAAGTTTGAGGAAGAGAATGGAGGAATTATCTAGTAAAAATTAATAATCAGTGGATTTGGTGTAATTTGAATTTTGAAATAAGTAGGTGGGCGGAAAAATTCATAATTATGTCATGGCGAATGCAGCAAAGCGGAATCAAGCAATTACAAGGGTTTCAAGTAATTTACATTCTGTTACATAGTTATGTTTATTTGTGTCTACCTACTTATTACCTGGAGAACAAGTTGCTGTAGTTGGTACTTCTGGTTCTGGTAAGAGTTTGTTATTAAGAGCAATCGCTTAAACTATTTTGCTATTAGTTATGGTCAATTAGCATTAGCAGCTTTCTTTAGAGCAAATATTTGAATAGGTCATCTAAAACTCGATTAGCGCCAATAATGCCCCATGCAGCAATCCAAATATCACTTTTACTGGATAAACCCGATTTTGTTGAACGGCTTGTAACGGTGACCACAGAGGATGATTGGTGAATTGTTTCAACCTTGATTCATTGTGTCATCCCAGAATTAATAAAATAACATCACCAGCGATTCGAGGACTTAATTCTAAGGAAATATTTCCCTGATATTTATCTTTCTTTTCATATGCACGAAGGTAAATACCCTGATCAATAAATTATTTCTGATTGACATTTTCCTAATAATAGGGATTAATAACCAAGCTATAGCAGAACACAGGAAAATAGTTTGACTGTTGATTAAACTGTTATTAATGACTTTTCAAGATGAACAAGTTCTGTAACTGTACACTGAGAAATAGTTACTAATTCATCATGACCACATTCTCCTCGGAAACTAACACTTTTACTAGGATCATCAACCAGATTACATCTATAACTTCCTACCATACCATCAGGTGTTGTGGAAGTTATTTCTACTTTACTAAAACTTTCATATTCATTTTGTTCAATTACATGACCTTGCACTTGATAATTAAACCAATCCCAATTATATGTTAGCATCAACTGTCTTTCTAAAACTTGTACTTGCCAGGGTAAAACTCCACAACTGGGATAGACATATTTTAAACATTGGGTATCACCGTTTCGTTTCAAAATCGTAGTAAAGGATTTTTAGTCTAACCTACCGTAATATCTCCCTTCTGGAAGGTCAATCATGGTTGCTGCAAAACGATGTCCACCAAAATGACTACCTTACTAAACTCAAATATTAGATAATAATAACTCTTCTAATGTTGCGACAGCTTGACGATAAGAAGGATTATCATATTTAGCGCAACATTTATCATGATTACCATGAGTACATACTAAAAAATCTCTAGTTTGAATATTTATTTCTTCAAATTCTTCTAGAGTATCATTTCTGATACACCTTTCTATGATTGGTACTGGATCGTTGATATCTGATAGGATATATTCTTTCTTGCTATACCCTCAAAAAAAATTCTTCAGTTTGCTAATAGATAATTAGACGGGTTTGCCCAACTCTGTAATAGTTAGTATTGTAAATTAATACCAAGCGTAGAGACCATACAACCTCATCAATAGCTGATTTTAAAGCTTGTAATTTACTAGTAATACCTTTGGAACATAGGGTATGAAATGTCAACCACCTTGGACATTCAATCAAAACATAGTATCGATGATTTGATGCACAACCAATGGGATCTTCGTTCGCTTGACAAGATTCTTCTGAACATAAAAAATCGCTCATAATAAACTAGAAAATGAGAAATAATAATTTCAGTTAATTACAACTGTTAATAATTATACAATATAATTTGTGTTTGTTTGGGTACAAGTTTAGAGTATCTTTGCTAACCTCCATAAAAAGCGGAGCATCCCAAATGCATAAGTTTACTTTTTATCTGATTTAGTTACAGGCTTCACGGTTAGCGGCATTATTCAAGTGAAACCTTGGTATGATTCTCAGTATTTAATTCCTTTATTGGGCATGATTCTAGGCAATTCTCTAACAAGAACTTCTCTAAGTTCAGAACGCTTTACAGAAGATTTAATTAATCGTAAATAACAAGGCGATCGCATAGCTAGTCTTAATTCTTCAAAAACCTCTCTGGAAAAAGAGAACAATCTCAGCAATCCTGAATATGTAGCAGCAGCTACTCAAATGTTCAACACCAACACACAAGAACAAATAGCTTTAGAAGAACTAGCAGCTTGTGTTGGTTTATCCATACCCCAAATAACAACTATCCTCAATTGACACAAAATCTTCATCAAACAGAAGGGGTTCTGAAATTCCTGGGTACTAACACCTAAATCTTGTATATAACCCATCGCTTGGAGGGGTACTACAAGATTACGGCTGACTATATCATGTCCGTTTGATTTGAAGTATTTACATTTACTGGCTTGATACGACGGCGATACGACCACATTACCAAGCCAGTAACAGAGAGAATCATGGGTGCTAAACCTACAATGATGTAGAAAATCCCGCTATAAATTCCCCCGAATCTTCCATGGTGTAAAGGTTCAAAAGAATTGAGAATGTGATCGCCTAAAGGTAAAGAACGACTATCAACTATTTACAACGCCTTGCCTGTGTATTGATCAAATGAAATCTCACTCTGACCATACATAGAACTACCATCAGATAGCTTTTTAGCAACTGTAATTGCTCCCTCTGGTTTGTTAGCTACAGGAATATATGTAGTTTTGGCATTTGGCACTGCTGCTTCTGCTCTTTGCAGGATTTTCGACAATACCATTAGAGATTGACCAGAAACCGGTTGGGAAGAAACTTCTGGAGATTTAGGTATCAGAGTAAGAGCATGAATAATCGGAACAGACTGATCATAGAAATTCCAACAAAAATCAGTGAAGCCATTTAAAGCCAAAAATACAGTTACCACAATCCCTATGACTTTGTGAATATCAAAATTTAAACGTTTAGGATGTCCATCCCATTTAATTTTGAATCCAGGAATTATTTTTCTCCCACCAGGCCACAATATTACTTCAGTAACACTAACTATAAATAATAGTAGACCCAATACCAGTCGTAATTTGTCCAGGTTTACCTGCTGACAGTTCATTATGTAAACATAAGGCAATACCAGGATATTTTTCCCTTCCTGAAGCAAGCCCATTACCTGACCTGTATAAGGATTAATAAACATTCGGGTTAGTTTATCAGCACTATACCAAAGTCTGAAATGATAAGCAGAACTAACATTTTCCGGTGAAATAATCGTGCGGATTTTTAAACCAGCTTGGTTGGATATTGCTCAATTAATGGTATTGAAAATCGTATCAATTGAAAGAGGCTGCCCTTGAGGATTCACATGACCAAACTTGGACGTAACCCAAAAATCCTCTCAGGTTCGAAGATTAAAAAACTACCCGTTGAACCGATAATTGCCGCAATTAACCCAACAGCTAACCCGATATAGCGGTGAAGAATAAACGCCATGTCACGCAGTTTTTTAGACTTCATTTTTCTGCCTTATCAATTAAATACTTTTCGTTCAGTTAAATGAGTTTTTATTTCCTTGCGTGTACGCCACACAGGACGTAACTTTTTTTTCAGCAAAAAGTTGTAACTGGTCACCAACATGGCGTGAATCCGGGTGTGTCGCATTTCCGTAGCTGGTAAGTGCCATTGCACGTACTGGCTGAGAAAACTCAACTGCTGCTACAAAGAAATCAGCACTCACAGCTTGAAAACGTCCCTCTGTTTCTGGTGCAAAATTAACAACTCGAAAAAGTCCTAAATATCCATGACCACCATTGCTGGGTAAATCTATTTACCCGGCAAGCAGACGGAAAACTTTTCCCCAGTTAACATCTAAGCTGACATATTCTTTTTCGACTTCAGCGCCTACTGTTTCTAATAATTCAACCGCAGCTTTAGGGTTAGGTAAACCATCAGCTGTAGTGCGTGGTTAGCTTTCACTCCAAGGTTGACTGAAGGCTGTATCAGAATCTAATTTATCTGCCCAAGCGGTAAATAAAACCGCACCCCTACTATCTGCATCCGCTTGTCTATCCCATTTTGCTAAGACATCAGCGGCTCGTTTTGCTAATTCGTTACCATATTTGTGGGCTGGGGGAATTAAATCATCAAGAATTCTGTCTGCTAATTCCATGCGTCTAGAATGCTTATAGGTAATAATTTCCTCAAAGGAAATACTTTCATCTTCAGCTAACATTCTGGCAGAACGCTGGGGGCGGAAATTCATTGGACCCCATGGTACCATATATGGTGGATAATTATCTGCTTTGATAGCAGTGGGAAAAGTAGTTGTCCAAGGTGAATCATTGGCATTTTTTAACAAACCACTGGGCGGATCAATTACTTGTGGTAAATCTCGATAAGGGTGAAATTTACTCCACAATGTTTTGGATATGTCCCCAGGAATAATACCTTGCCAATATTTAAAGTCTCCTTGTTATCGCACGGGAACTAGAGCGTTAAACAAGTGAATAATATATCCTTTACGGTCGGCGTAAATGATGGTAAAAGTCGGCAGTTGCAACCGTTATACTACTTTTCCAAATGCGGTGAGATTTTTGGCGTTTGCCATATCCCACCACTGTTCTAATGTGCCTGAACTTTCTTGGCTAACTACCCTTAGTACAACTACTTTAACATTTTTTCACTAATTACAGAACCGTAAATAGAGTTTTTAAGTGTGAATATTTGTTCTCGTAAAGAGCCATCGTTTTGCTTGACTTTTAGTGAAAAGTTTTTTATTTTAAAGGGGAGAACTTTGTTATCGAAAAGATAGCCATCTTTTTGAAATTTTAGTTCATAGGCATCCCAACCATCATGGGTGTTAACGGTGTGAGTCCAACCTGAATCATCATTGAAAGCGATTGCTAACACCGGAATACCTACCAGTGTTGCCCCATAGGCAT
The DNA here is from genome assembly GCA_936914905.1 of uncultured Trichormus sp. Lineage (GTDB taxonomy): Bacteria > Cyanobacteriota > Cyanobacteriia > Cyanobacteriales > Nostocaceae > Trichormus_B. Next base: position 23,728 of record CAKZGI010000331.1, read on the forward strand.
CAATGCCCGGTGCGGTAATTTGGGCTTCGTACCATAAAAATAAATCGCCGCAAGGCAAGTGGGGATTGGCCAACAACATCGCTTTACCATCAGCAGAACGTTTTGGTGCGATCACCCAACCATTAGAACCAGGTGTAGACTTTGTATCATTAATATCTGTAACTCTTCCCGGATCAACGATAAACGTAAACAGCAGCAACCTTTGCAGATGACTGAGTACATCCTGGGGTGTAACAGGCAGCACTACTTTTAATTGATAGTCAATTAAATCAGAATGTTCTTGAGCATAGGCATTAATTCCAGCTGCAAAAGCATCCAGATAACAGCGAAACCCAGAACTCTGTGCTTCATACCAAGCATTGGCTCCTTTAGGTACACCCATTGTCAGTACCCACTTATTTGATTCTAAATACTTCTCTCCCCAATATTCAGCCGCCCTTCCTCGTCTTTGTCCATAAAGACGTAATAACAAATCACCTTGGCGTTGCATTTACACCCAACTAAATGCTTTAAAAGTACCCTTATGGGTATTACCATAAATATTTGGGATGCCATAAGTATCCCAAAGGATTTCTGTTGATTTGGGAACTTAACTAAAACTTTGACTACTCACCACCAAAGTAAAGATGGTGCTAAGTACAATAAGGTAAAAATCTTCGTAATCTTTGTCGCCAGTATAGAGAACAATAAAATCTATTCTTTGCAGCAATAAAAATTGTATTTATTCTTCAATTTCTGGTTTACCTTTACCTGTTCTAGAAGACTTGAGCGAAGCATTGTTAGATTTTACTACTTTGGCTGATTTACATGTTTGGTTAAAAGAGCGAGGATATTAAACTATTATTTCTGACTATCACCGTAGCTGATCCTAATGATAGGCTACGTCAAAAACTCTGATTAACCCTGACCATTTCGTCCTATTGTTACACACATTGGTGTTCCCACAACCTGGTCAGCAAGAACACGACAATCTGATCCAAATACCTCTTTTACCATTTCCTCAGTCATAACTTGTTGTGGTTCTCCAGCAGTAAAAATTCTTCCTTATTTCACAGCAATTAAATAATCAGCATAACGACAAGCTTGATTTAAATCATCCAACACCATGACAATAGGTTTGTCCTGAAATTGATTTAATTCATACAACAAATCTAAAACTTCTATTTGGTTAGCTAAATCTAAGAAAGTAGTCGGTTCATCTAATAGTAAGATATCTGTATCTTGAGCTAATGCCATGGCAATCTAAGCTCTTTGTCTTTGTCGACCAGATAAAGTATCTAATGCTCTTTCTGAGAAGTTGAGTAAATGGGTAATTTCTAATGCTTGCTTAACAATTTTCTCATCTTTTTGTCACCATTGCTGCAAGCAACTTTGATAATGACAACGACCTCTTGCTACTAAATCCTTGACTGTTAAACCTTCTCGTGCAACTGGACTTTGAGGCAAAATTCCTATTAATAATGTTGATTTTACTCAACTATTAGCACCAACTAAAGCACTAATTTTTCCGGTGAGAATTGCTAAATTTAGATCCCAGATAATGGTCACACCATCATAAGCAAGAGACAGACTTTTCGTTGATGATCCTTTCATAACAGGTAATTGGTTATTGGTGATTGGGAAAAGTAAAATTGATTACCCAGTCCATAGTCCCCAGCCCCTTATGTTTTCCGATTACGAATTAATAAATATAGAAAATAAAAATATAGAAAATAAGGAGCGCCCACAGCAGCAGTAACGACTTTACAAGGAATTTCAATAGGTGCAAATAAAGTTATTCCTAATAAGTCTGCAAAAGTAACAATCATTCCTCCTAACAGTGCTGATGTGGGGATTAAACTTTGATGATTTGTACCTACTAACTGTCTGCCTAAATGGGGTGCAATCAAACCGACAAAACCGATCATTCCCGCAGTGGCTAGTCCTGCACCAGCGAAGGCTACTGCTACCAATAGCAGTAAACTACGCTGGATTTCTACCGAAATTCCTAAACTTATAGCAACATCATCCCCTAAATTTAAGGCGTTCAAATGTCTTGCTAGTAATAAAGACATGGGTACAAAAATAATCAACCAAGGTAAAAATGAAAATACTTATTCCCAGGTGCGTCCGTACACACTACCAGCTAACCATACCAAAGCATCACTAACGTTGTAAATGTCGCCGAAGGTAATCATTAAACTGGTAAAGGCACTAGTGATCACAGATAAACCCACACCCATTAAAATTAATAAAATTGGCAAACTGCCATTATTCCAAGCTAACCAATAAATTAAAACCGCCATCAAGAAAGTACTAAAAAAGGCTGATAAAGGCAAGGTGTAAACTGTTACAGAAGGAAATAAAACAATTACTGCAACTGCAGCGAGGCTTGCCCCAGCATTGATACCAATAGGACAGTTAAGGGATTCCGTGTTAAACCTTGAAAAATAGTACCAGAAATGGCCAGTGCCACTCCCACCATAAAAGCGACAAGTGTACGAGGGAGACGCAGGGTGTTAATAACCAATAAATGGTCGGGATTTCCCGTATTTACACCCAATAAAGTTTTCATAATATCCACTGGTGAGATGGGATATTAACCCCTACGCACGTTCATTACCATTGCTACCCCAATCACTCCTAGTAAAAAAAACAGCATGACTGGTACACGCCGGTCTATACGAAAAGATATCGCTGAGGAACGGATAACCAACCAATCAGCCTTCATTTTTTCACCTTTGATTTAGCCAGGTAGACAAAAAAGGGAGCGCCAACCAGTGCTGTCATGACACCTACAGGTAATTCCTGGAGTTTTAGGAGGACACGGGCAGAAATATCTGGATTCTTTCGTAGTGTATCAATTGTACTTACCACATTATTCTGACGATAGAGATTCAAGACATTTCTGAATACCAGTTGCTGACGGGTACTGATTGTTACCCAAAACTTAATACGTTCAACAATTAACCATACCGCCAATACAGAAGATAGTAGCAGCGGCTACATCACCACACCACCTGCTGTAAACAGATTTTTGATATCCATGTCCGATTTTGAAGCCCTTGGTAGTAGATTTCCTAACTAGTTCAGCAACTATAGCTGCTATAAGTTCTCAATTCAAATTAGAGCAAATGAGAATATCTATTAATCTTTTGTGACATCTTCGGAAATAGATACAGTCTATCCTGTAGTCAGAATCGCTGTAATTACTTGCTGGTAAGAGATTATGGCTAACATTCACAAATACAAAAGCTCAAATTGATTAATTGACATTGACATATAATTTCTTTTAATCTTCTAGAGTTACTAAAAATAGATAGCAATAAATTATGAGCTTTTCTAGTACAGCCCTAGAGCAGCGAGAAAAAGAATTAAAGACACTGATAACCTTTTTAACCTATAGTTTGATTGGCTCGTTGACTCTACATATTGGGTTGCTGGCTTCTGGTATTGGTAATCTAGTCACGAAAGTGCCGCTCAAACCTTTACCTTCGATTACAAAGGAAAGTGTCTCACCAAAAAAAGTAGATACTCAGCCTCAAGAAGTTTCTTCGTCAAAAGATACTGCTGTTAAACCCTTATCTACTGAAACAACTGCCGTTCAACCATCTTCAGAATCCAGTTCTAATCTCAGTCAGTTGTTGGCAGGAATTAGAGATGGGAGAGCAAATCCAGAAAGTTTCTCAAGCGTCTCAAGCTTCTTCCGGTGGTGGTGGAAATTCCGTAGGAATATCTAACTAACTAATCAGGACTTCCTGATAATGGTGGTAGTGGTAGTGGTAGTGGTAGTGGTAGTGGTAGTGGTTCACAAGTTCCAACTGCACCTACACCTCCCAAAGTAGGTACTAACTCTCATAGTGGCAATGGACGTGCTACTTGTCGGGAGTGCAATACAAATTATCCAGATTGGGCGAAGAGAAGAGGTATAGAGAGCAGGCTTGAAGTGGCTGTTGATACGGATGATAATGGTAATATTACTAACGTCCGGTTGTTGAGATCCAGTGGTAACGAGAAATTGGATGCAGAACATTTAGAACGAGCGCAAAAATGGAAACTCAAACCCAGTTAAGGGGGTAGACAACGTGTAAGTGTTGGGACTGAATATGTGATCGCTGGTTCTCAACGATATCGCCAAATACAAGAATGCAAGAAACAAAGAGAATCAGAACAAAGAAACGCTGAATCTACTAACGCTGAAACCCCAAGAGCCAGGAGAAGATTGATAACATCCGTTAGTGAAAATATTCCTAAGGAATCAACTACAGCAACTAGAAGAATTCGTCGTCGTAGAAATGTAGCAGCATCAACGGAATCTGCTTCCACTCCATCAACAAATAGAGGATAGCATTTACGAGAAGCTCTCAGAAGAAGAAGAACAGATCAAACAGCAACTAATACTGCTTCATCTTCAGGAGAGACAAGGAAAAGAAGACGAAGATGGGAAATCACTCCAGCTTCCTCAGCCAGTACCAACAATGAAAGTACTCCTAAATCTACCAGACGGCGGCGACGTTTGGAACAACCTGCTTCTTCCGAGCAAAATCAATAACCATCTCCATCAAGTAATTAATTCATAAATTTGATACAGGTTTTATTTTAGTTTGGTGGGATATGGGGAAGGGGAAAAGTACTCAGGTTTACCGTTTAACACTTCCCCCTTCCCCAAACTAATTGACAACTTCCAGACTCACAAAGCGAGTAATGTTCAAAGTTTCAAATTTAAACCAACGTCAAATCAGGATACTCAGCAAATAGATCATCAGAAGTCAAAGTATCTCCTTCTGCTTGGGGAGTCCACAAAACTTCAATTGCTACAACTTGCTCACCGGGAAGACTACCAATTTGTCGCAAAGCTTGACGCAATTCGTCACTGCTGTTAATTTTTCCAATTGCAAATTTACCCAAAGTTGCAGCTAGTAAGGTGACAACAATATATTCTCCAGGCCCTTCACTAATAAGATGGGTAGGGTTATCTACATCACCTGCTAATTGTTTAGCCAGAACAGATTTTAGCTGGTTGTTAACGTTGGATAGGGTTTCTTCCCTAAATTTGCTGCGTTCAGCTAATGATAAGTGGTTAAATTGAGATTCTGCTGAGTTTAATTTTGCCTGTTGTGTACTACCACCTGCATATACCCAATATTCAGGATGACGCAATAAAGCTAAACTCACTTGTTGTAAAATTTCTGCTTTCCCTTCTGGAGAGTTGGTATCAGCTTTTTCAGCTATTTGGTTGAGTTCGGTTTGTAACTCTCTCGCTTGTGCTAACAAACCAACTTGTAAGCTAGTAACAGAAACTTCGGGGTTACTACCATAACCTACATCTTCAGTTTGTTCACTGGTGACACGACGAAAAGATTGGACTAAAAAGTTAGCGATCACTAAGAAGATTAAAATCGTAAACACACCACCAAAGCCACCCCCAATACCCCAAACAGGAATCAAGAACGGAAAACCAAAACCACCACCACCAGGATAATAACCCCCACCACTAGGAGGTCCGTAGGTGCGTGGTGTGTAAGTGCGGGTAGATGGCATTCTAAAAGAACCGCCACCAATTCGTCCACCTGTACGCGCTGCTAAAGCACCATCAGCATTACCCAAAGCCAGGGCTAACACCAGACTGAGGACAACAGAGATTTTTAACAGCGGCTTGAGTGTCTGTTGTATCTTTTTACACATAAATCTTCACAAGAGAACACTATTTTTAAGATTTCTCCCCCACTGCTAGGAGTTTAACAACGTAGGAGACACCACCAACTACAAGCAAATACATTTGAGATTCTTATACCCATTGGAACAAAGAAAGAGACAGATGATAAAGATGAAAAGGTTACATAACAACAGTTTCACCATTCAAAGTCGAAAATCATAAATCCAAAATGGTATTAGTTATATATTCAATATACCGTGTCTTATCTTGGGTTGGCAGTGAACATAGGGGGGATTTCTTGCGTTGATAACCGTACCGTAAAACATCTTTGCAAGTGCAGAACTTTGGAATAAGTATTATTACTTAATAATAAATATTAACTCAGTATTACTACATAAATATTAGTACACTACAATTCTGAGGTCTGATTACGCAAGTTATCACAACAAAATTTTTCTTACCGTGATTATTTTTTTCCCAATTAAGAAAGAAACCCTAGCAAAGTTGGGCAGGGTGTTAAAGTTATTATGGCAGTGATTACTATAATTAGTAATACTATTTGTATCTTAAGCAATACAGAAATTCAAAAATGTAAAAAATGAGCTAATAGTCATCATCAATTAGTTATAAATCTCCTTAATTTAGGTATCAAATTGCAGATTTATTTTGGCATTTTGGCATGAATGTTTATGACTTTAAAGCTATAGTATTGGAGGGAATAGATTTACTAATGACATCAGCATTATCCTCATGAATTGCTGGATAACACTCCGATAATATCAGACCTTCATTTCTAATGTGATGTATTAGCCTCATTTAAATCCACATTCAGGCTGAAGTGAATTTCTTGTATACATCAAAATCATTCCAACTTTATAAAAATCTGACTACATTTTCTCACAGCCTATCTGTTTAAGATTACAAAATATCCCATTTCAAATCTCACAAAAAATATTAACAATCAATTCGAGAATTTGAAGTTTATTTAGAACCTGAATTATGGAACATATTTCACAAATAGGGACACATATTAGGGAGAAAACTGCTTATCCAGATATCCTTGTTATCTCCCGTATATTTCAGCCACAAGAAGCTGTCATTGGAGAATATATCTATAATCGCTGTTTACAAGACCCAGAAAGAGTAATCGTCCTAGCCGCTAGTTGTTTAGGAGATAAAATATTTGATAAATCTCAAAATTTTCCTGTTTATCGTTGGCCTAACTTTAGTTTCTGGACTAGTACATTATTGACTAGATTAGTGAAGCCCATATTCAATATTGTTGGCTCGGTATTACTAGCCATAAAACTTTATTTTCGTTATCATTACCGCTACATTGAATGGTGTCATGGTTACGATTTCCCCGCCTTACTCCTACTAAGTTATATCTTACCCATTCGCTTTTTTATCTACCTCCATGGTAATGATTTAGTTAGTAATTTACGTAATCCCTTGTGGCGATCGCTATTTAAACTTACCCTCAAACGAGCCGAAGGAATTGTTTGCAACAGTTCCTATATTCGAGATACTTTAAGAAAAAACTTTCGCCTAGATACTCCTACTCATGTAATTAACCCAGTAGTAAGACCAGAAAAATTTGGTACTCCTACCAGTCTCAGTCATATGGATGATTTACGTATCCGGTTACGTCAAGCCTATAATATTTCTGAAACAGCTATTCTGATTCTTTCTGTTGGTAGATTAGTTCAACATAAAAGCTTTGACCGCATCATAGATAACATCCCTTTACTATTAACTATAGGCATAGATGTCCATTACATAATTTGTGGCACCGGACCTTGTGAACAACAACTAAAATCCCAAGCCCAATGCTTGCGGGTAGACAAACGAGTACACTTTGCAGGCCATGTACCAGAACGAGAATTAGCCGGTTATTATGTAGCCTGTGACATTTTCGCCATGCTAACTTTGTGGGAAGACAAAGATAAAAGTATAGATAACTTTGGCATGGTTTACTTAGAAGCAGAATACTTTGGTAAGCCCATAATTGCCTCTCGTTTAGGGAGTATTTTAGATGCAGTTCACCATGAAGAAAATGGCCTGTTGGTAAATCCTAATTCCGGCTATGCCGTTTTGCAAGCTTTCAAACGGTTATGTAAAGACAAACAACTAAGAGAAAAACTCGGTCGTCAAGGACAAGAATTTGCCAACCGGAAAACATATCACCGTTGGCTATATAATCCAGAGTCTCGTTATTCTTGTTTATTGAATTAGAGCGTAGTTATCAGCTTACCATTCAAAGAGTAGACCTCTTGTACAATTAATTTTATGTTATAATGGGGCTTGGTCTTTGTTCTAGCCAAAAGTTAGAGTTACACGGTTATGTTTGAATTAGCGAGGGCAAAGAACACCAAAAATACATAAAATCTAAAACTCTCTATCATACCACAGAAACAATTTTGCAAGAGGTCTATTTTTTAGAGCTATCCTTCTTGAGGATTAGGATATAAATATTTTCAATTATTTAGGTGTATAATTCTAGGCAGTTTTATATTGAAAAGGAAATAGAGGAATCCTCTTTGATTTTTGAAAAGACTCAGTATACCTTCGGGCTTTAATAGTTTTCGGAGATGTCCACTGGTGTGACAGGAATCAAAATTATCCAAGCGATAATTCCAGGAGAAAGAAGCCCAAAGGTTTTGCCTACTGATCGAGATCGGCGTGTTAAAAGTGCCAAAAATTTTGTCTCTTGGCTAGGTTTATGTCCTGGTAGTCGTATTAGTGGTAGTAAATTTCTTACTCCCTTCCCAGTATGAAATTACGGGTGTGGGATTCCACATTACGCAGAAGCATTATCCCTCTACCCTATTACTATGACCTTATTCTTTTAGTGGGAAGGGAGTAGTTCTAAAACCCGTCAAGTTGTGAGGCAGCGAGGTCTTCGGGAGGCAGTCCGTTGGGCGGCGCGTACATGGAGGAACTGCCGTGGTTTCCCCCATGTAGGCGCTTCCCCTTCCCGCAGGGTCTGACTGCTTAACCCGAAGGCTTCATCCTGCTGTCACTGCTTTTCGGGTTGAAGTTCGGGTTGAAGTTCTTTCCTGAATTCTTTCCCAATCTGCTATTGGCACTTTCTATAGTCGTCAAAAAGCTCAACTTGGCGCTCCCAAGGCGATAACTGCTACTGCTCATAAATTAGCTCGTCTTTTTTATTACCTGTAGTCTACTAATGAGGTTTATCAATACCCTAGTGCTGATTATTACGAACAAAAGCATAAGCAGCGTATGATTCATAACCTCAAGAGATCCGCTTACAAACTTGGTTGAGATCTATATCGTTATCGTTCACCCTAGAGCACAAGAAGTTTCTTAGAAGAAATCCGGGCTAAACAGATAATTTTCCTTAACTGAACCGTATTGACCTAAAGCCCTCTTTCTGCAAGGCATCTGAAAGTTTCTCAAAAAATTTTTCTTAAGCCCTTGCTAAATCTAAAACCTGCTGCTACTATTGTAAAAAGTAGGACAAAACGGGTCGGTGTCCGAGTGGTTAATGGAGACGGACTGTAAATCCGTTGGTTTACGCCTACGCTGGTTCAAATCCAGCCCGGCCCACCACTTCTAGAGATGTGAGTTACAATAGCTGAGTGACGAGTAAACTTCTCAGCTTTGTAACTTATAACTCACAAACCAAATCCAAATTTATGCCCGTGTGGCTCAGTGGTAGAGCACACCCTTGGTAAGGGTGAGGTCACGAGTTCAATCCTCGTCACGGGCTTTCTGATGAAAGTGTTGCTATAACAGGCGTATGGAGGTTATAGGCTGATTCTAGAAATACCCTTGTACTTGCTTAAGTGCTAAATTATACAAATTTTGTACCATTGGAGGAAGATAGAGATTTTAATTAATAATTTTTTATTTTGCTATCACCTGGATATTTTGAGATTTTGCTTATAGTCCATGAGGTGGTGGGTGTGTGTGGGTAGGTAAAATTGAAAATGTACTATTCGCTGTCCCGTTGCAGTCAGCATTCATGTAGAAATTATTCGCTGTACGATACAAGTCTCGCTGAACATTGTGAAAAAGGTCGTCAAGTAATTATTGTTGGTGCAACTGGGAAGATTAAGAAACGGTTGGAAAACTTGGGAGTTTTAAGGTTAAACCAGATAAAACCTCATTTGTTTGTAATTTTGATGATCGCTTTACCAAGCTTTGAGATTAAAATTCAAGCAAGGTCGAAAGACATGGAGAATCCTGAAATTTAAACTACAAAAGATACGCCCCATGAATCCCCGCGCTCTGCTGTTAGTAAATCATCATTCTCGGCAAGGAAAAGAACGTCTCTTGGCTGCTATTCGTTGTTTGGAGGCGCTGGGTTTTAATGTGATTGAAGAGTCTACAGATAATCCTGAAGATTTGGGTGATGTTATTAAGCGATACCAGCAGGAAATTGATTTGGTAATTGTTGGTGGAGGAGATGGTACTCTTAATGCTGCTGTCGATGCCATAGTTGATACTCAGTTACCTTTGGGTATTTTACCTTTGGGAACTGCTAATGATTTGGCTAGAACTTTAGGTATTCCTCATTATTTACCAGAAGCGTGTCAAATTATTGCTGGTGGACAGTTGCGACGTATTGATTTGGGTTGGGTAAATGGCAAGTATTTTTTCAATGTTGCTAGTCTGGGTTTGAGTGTAAAAATTACTCAAAAATTAACTAAAGAGGTGAAACGCCATTGGGGAATATTTGCTTATGCGGCAGCTGCTTTGCAGGTGATTTGGAAATCTCGTCCTTTTAGTGCAGAAATTCGCACAAATGGCGAATCATTTCACGTCAAGACTGTACAAATTGCTGTGGGGAATGGGCGGTATTATGGTGGTGGGATGGCTGTATTTCATGATGCGTCTATAGATGACCAACGATTGGATCTTTATAGTTTAGAAATTAACCACTGGTGGCAAATCATACCGTTATTGCCTGCTATACGTCAAGGTAGACATATTCATTGGCGGAGTGTTAGGGCTATCCAAAGTCAAGAAATTGAGATTTATACTAGTAGACCCTATCCTATTAATACAGATGGGGAAATTACTAGGTGTACTCCGGCTGTGTTTCGGGTGATGCCCAGGGCTATCAGTGTTTTAGTCCCTCCTTTATAATGAGTGTAATGTGGCAATTCCTATAAAGTAGCACGACAATGAATTTGAGGTTTTCTCAAGATATTCAGTCTTTACTGCAACGTTTAGCCGAACAGCCACTAACTCTGGGTGATATTTTGGGGCAAACTTCAGAACGGAGTTTTAGTGTAGTAATTGCATTATTGGTTTTACCTTTTCTGTTCCCTATGCCCCCAGGTTTAACTGGGCCTTTTGGGGCTGCTTGCTTGCTGTTATCTGTACAGATGCTTTTACGCAGGAGATCGCCTTGGATTCCTAAAAAAATCGCTAAGGACAGTGGATTAAATAACCTGTAACTCTGGTTAAGGGGTGTAATTCGATTGGGGTAAGAATTCATCAACAACAATCTTCAGATTTGATTTGAAGTCAAGAGCCACTTTTCGGCCGGTTTGATAGGTGTTATAGAGAATGGTCCTCAAGAGTTTGAGTCGAGTTTGGGTGGTTGCCGTTGCCATGAGGACTTTTAGAGTCTGGACACTCTCAAAAATCAGCTCCTGACACACGGCAGAAATATGAGGAAACAAACTATGCTCAAGCACCGTTTCGTCCTGAAGTTCCCGCAAGCCCAACTTTCAGGTTTCGTTATGGCATAATAGCAATCTGCGGATCTATACCTGCCCACCGTACCCTACTTTTACCGCCTCAATCGCCGCATATAGGCGGTGATCCTTTTGTGACAAAGACTTATAGTATCGTTGCATTTGAACTTCAACCTCACTAGGGTCAGGGCGCATCATCTACCAGTTCTCCATCTACCCTTCTAGTGTATAGATATTATTGGCACTCTTATACCTTATTTAATTCACTTTCCTAAGTATAAATTCCCTCGGACTTTTGCTCAAATCATCTTAAAAAACCTGTAGTTACTAGGGTATTGGAGAAAATCAGCCGTCCCCGCTTGAAAAAAATAGCTTCTCATCCTTTAACTTGGCAAATCAATGGGTTTTGTATTTCTTGGTTGACAATATTACTAATTGCGCCCATTCCTTTTACCAATCGTATCCCCACTATTGGTATTTTACTTTTGGCAGTTGCAACTATTTAATCTGATGGTTTGCTGATATCTATCGGTTATGTGATTACAGCTTTGATTACCTTGTTGTTTGGGTTTATTGGTTATGCGCTATGGTTAGCTCCCGGTTTACTCTCTGATATAGTCAATCTACCCATATATACTCAATAAGTATATATGGGTAGATTTAGATAATTATTTTTATTCAGTTGCCAGCCCTTCACATTTACAGCATTTTAGATTTGTCAGTCTCTAATTCAAAATCCACATTCCTGTGATGGGAGAATTGTTACAAAAATATATACCATCCCCATCAGAGGCTTGCTATGATATAGCACCCAGCTTAAAAAGCTGAGGTCAATGAACAGAAAAGTTATGTATTTTAAAAGACTTTTCTACTGACAACAATACAGAATTAAGTAATTAAGAGTTGCTAAAATAAAACCCTCAGCTGAAAGCTGAGGGCTCAAATCTAATTAAGGTGCATCTACTATTTTTTTATCCATCTAGGTTATAAGTATATCCGGAAGGTTTCGACTAACCAGATATTTTTTTGTATAAAGTCGTGAAATTTTTTAATTAAACCCCCAGTTCCACCTGAGGGCGCTTAATCAATTAAGGTATATATACTTCCCTCTGTGTGTCTGTTACATCAGGATGAATTTCAAAAAGAGGGAATAAATAAGGAATGAGCCTCATTTGCTGAAAAATAGGGTTCATTTTGTTACTCAAGTTATCTGGAAGCAACTTGTGGTTCTGCCCAAATTTGTGACTCTGTGACACCAAAAGTTACTGGCTGATCTCCGTCTGTGGTGACATTCACTGTCTTACCATCGCTGGCAACTTGCACCAGAGGCCAATTTTCCTCACCTAGTTCACCAGAGCGGAATAGGGCATGACCGGGCTGTTTTTTACTCCAACCTAACAATATTGCTATTTTTTCATGCTCATCGTCAGCTTGGATGGGAGCAACTGTTTTGGCATTATTTTCCTGTCGATCCCAAATTACAGCCTGGTCTGTTACATCTGCTGTGTTAAAGATGCCTACAAATTTGCGGGCTAAAAAGCGATCACCTTTTTGAGACCAACTGATCGGAACTAAGACCCCTATTTTCCCTTCAGACTGAGATTGTGTTTCGGAGACAGCCTGTTTTAATAAAGGATCATTAACGTTAGCAGTTTTAGCCATTACCCGCAAACTCTTGGTTTGTCGGTCTTCTATAAATAAGAAGCTAGTCACTCGGCTGTTGTGCATTTCTGGGTTGACTTCCAGTTGCACACGGCTATAAACAGCATATCTACCATCAGGAGAAACCACTGGTATGCTGCGATAGTGCCGCACTCCAGAATGCCCTTGACCACCAATTGCCTCTTGTGTCGTCATAATCCACTGCCAAGGAATTGGATGGGGACTACCCATGGGATCATTTGGTAAAGCATCGGCATCCCTTGGTGGTCCATCTATAGGAACTTCTTTCATTAAGGGTGGCTGTGATTCTCTAATACTAGATGTTACTAATCCCTCATGATCGAGATTTTCACTCCCTTGAGAGTTAAGACTACCCAAAGCCTGATTTTTGGCTGCTTTTAATTTTTTGATTAAACTAGTTTGGACAACAGGCATATTTGGTAACTGAGCCTGTTTTACGAGAGGTGAATTATCAGTAACATTTATATCATCGCTTGACTGAGAATTATTTTGTCCTACCCCGGAATTTACTAATATTTCCCTTTTTTGATTTATAGATGTATTTGCTAGTCCAATCCCAAATTTGCCTGGCAAAGAAGTAACTTCACCTATATTTAAATAGGATTTTCTAACAACAATTGTTTTTTGGGATTTTGAATCCAATTCGTTCAGCCCAGAACTACTTTTTGCTACCTGTGATTGTTTCGCTAAGGATGTGTGAACTGATACTCCTATAAAAGGAGCAACTACTATAATAACAACAGCGTACTTAAGAAATGGTTGTACGCGGAACCATCCTGACAGCAAAAGGGATTTCAGCATGAGTGGACTCTCTAAGGGGCGGTTGCTATTGTGAGGAGCAATGTCTATTCAGGCGACTGGGAAAAGCTATTATTATGTATAACAACAAACTAGAGGCTCTAAGGAGATAATCTCTCTAAATTTTGCATCACTTTACAAAAGTTTCAGTATCATCATTCACACCTTTACAATCTTTAAAATTTGTAATTTTTCAGGACAATCTGATCACATAAAATAGTATTGTTGTTCACTCCAGTATTTTTGATGTGACTATAAATTTAATTTCTACCTGATATTTAGCATTAACTAAAATAGCAGGTACCCCTAAAAAGGGTATAAGCTAGTTTTTAGGCAAATTAAGAGTCATGCCTAAGTCTTGAGTTTAACTGTTTAAATTCGCATTAGCTCTATCTGCTGCATTTAAGACAGTTTTATCTATGAATAATCTGCTATAACAACGTCAACCTCGATAAAACGAAAGACTATCTTTATAAAGGCGATTTAGTCTTTAGAAAATCTAGGATGGTCATTGGACAATCAACAAATGCCTCATTGTTATTTATCCCAAGCTATAAATTGCTAGTGTATTCGCACATAGTATAAATAAAAATATTTATACTATGTGCTATCGCTCAACTACAATAAAGCTAAGTTTAGTATTATATCAAATAAGTAGATCCTGAACTATCCAGCCTTGAGATATAATGCAATACTTTTACTCGCAGAGAAAAGGAGCAGTAATTAGAATTAACTGACCAGCTTGCCAAAGCATTGTACTTGATCAAGAGATTTTTGTTGCACTGAATAATCAATAGTTTACCACGAAATAGCTAAGATTTAATATCCTTACAGCCAAATTGCACTGCGTCTTTTTCATGGATATCGTGACTTAGTCAATTCTGGGCAGTCACTTGTCAGTGATTCGTGACGCACTTAATATTGACTAATGATTAATGACTAATAACTAATGAAAATTGTATTTTTTGGTACTCCCCAATTTGCTGTTCCCACCCTAGAGAAATTGTTGAATCATCCAGAATTTGAGGTTTTGGGAGTTGTCACCCAACCGGATAAACGCCGAGAGCGGGGAAATAAATTAACACCTTCCCCAGTAAAAGCACTGGCTACTGCTCACAATCTACCTGTATGGCAATCTGAAAAAATCAAAAAAGATACTGAAACTTTAACCCAACTGCAACAACTAGCAGCAGATGTGTTTATTGTGGCTGCCTATGGACAAATTTTATCTAAGAAAATCTTAAAAATGCCGAAATTGGGCTGTATTAACGTACATGGTTCGATCTTACCCAAATATCGCGGGGCTGCTCCCATTCAATGGTGTTTATATAACGGTGAGCAAGAAACCGGAATCACGACCATATTAATGGATGTGGGGATGGATACAGGAGATATGCTGCTAAAAGCCATAACACCAATTAACTTGCTAGATAATGCCCAGATTTTAGCAGAGAGATTAGCAACTCTTGGTGCAGATTTACTAATAGAAACTTTGTACCAGTTGGAAAAACAAGAGATTCAACCCATTCCTCAAGATAACGATGCAGCAACTTATGCATCTTTGATTCAAAAGCAAGATTACATTTTAGACTGGTCAAGGAATGCTATTCAATTACACAATCAAATTAGAGGCTTTTATCCTAACTGCATAACGATATTTCGCGATCAAGCACTGAAAGTAACTGCTACTATTCCTATATACTCTGCTTATATATGCCACTTACCACTGGAACTACAAGAAAAAATACATAAAATACCTGATTTGTCAACTATATCAAGTCAACCAGGGGAAGTGGTCAGTATTGTTAAGGGAATGGGAGCAATTGTACAAACTGGTGAAGGTTTGTTGCTGTTGAGAGAAGTTCAGCTAACTGGGAAACGTCCCCAGTCAGGATGGGATTTTCTGAATGGTACTCGCTTGAATGTGGGAGAGGTCATGGGTAATTCGTAATAATGCCTCTGGCTCCCGTGAGAGATACGTAATTAGAAAAAGCTCTTATCTGTAACCTGTCACCTATTCCCTGATTCTCATAAGAACGGCATGACTCACAGGGTCCTTCTGGGTTGACTGCACAGCGGATAATCTCTGAATGAGCATTGTAGTCACAAGTAGCATCACCTATAACCCAGCGTCCCTGTACTAAACTTTTTTCTGATGGTCGTTGGGCTTTTTGTACGTAAATAGCGACATTATATAGATGATAATGCCCTGATTTAAGCTGATATCTATGACGACGCTCTAAAACTGCATAGGTTTTACCTTCAAAATCAAGATAGTTTCCTGGTTGGGGTGTCCAATCAAGCAGTAATTTACCAAGAGACTGACGTGGGTTTGTGAGAATTACCTCTGTTGGTAAAGAGTCTGGTTCTACCATAAGTTTATGTTATGTACTTTACATTATAAAAATGGTATCGTAAGAACAGACTCTCGATGAATGGATTTAACTAAAACGCTGTAATTCTCCCATTGAAATTGAGCGTATACAAAATTAGAAATTTAAATTGTGGCTACAACTGCGCCGATTTGGCTGATATCATACCCACCGAGGACTTCTAATTGTGAGTGAACCAGCCGATGTCCGAGAGTACCCAGTAATTGTTGTACAGATGGCTCTTGCATATATTCTTTCAGAATGACTAAATCATATCGTGAGTGACGTAGGGGGATAAATCCTAGTCCAAAGGCAATGGCAACAGAGGCTGTACTAATACCAGCATCCACCATGTCAGATGCGATTGCCCATCCTACCTCTTGATGACTATTCATAATCCACTCAAACCCTTGCAGTGATTGGAATGGTATTTTTTCCTGTTGTAAAGTTTGCTCTAACAGCGATCGGCTACCAGAACCCACCTCACGATTGGCGATCACTGCACCCATCTCCACTACATCAGTGATACTTTTAATTTGCTTCGGATTCCCAGCTTGCACCATCAACCCTTCTTCCCAGACTCGGAGAGTGATGATTACTGCTTCCTTTCCCACCAGCACTTTCCGCACAAACGGAGTGTTATATTCTCCCGTTTCCACATCATATAAATGCATCCCGGCAATATGCGCCTCACCTCTGCATAAATTGTGCAATGCCGTCATACTATTAGCAAATTTGTATTGTACCCGAAGTTGAGGACGAAAAGCATCCTTACCAACCAATGGATAAGCTATCCATTGACCTCCCACTCGGGCTAAACTGACTCTTAATTGTTGGAGATTGTTAACAGGTTTGGTAAGCACAGCTTCGATTTGAGGTAAATCCTGCTCTAGCCAGAATAGTTCCTCCACTTGACAACCAAGAGCTTTAGCTAGGCGCAATGAAATCGCTACAGAAGGAGTATATAGCCCTGATTCAACACCACTAATAGTTTGACGAGTTACAGCAGCAAGATTTGCCAGTTCCTACTGGCTCATACCCAAGCGAGTTCTAATAGACTTCAAGTTATTACGGATGTCGTTCTCCTGCTTCATTGGCCCTATACTCTCTATTTCCAGGTTAAATGATATTTAAGAGGTTAAAATATGTCTTTTTTGCTTATATGAGCAGGAAAAGGGAAGGCTAGTACCGCCGTGAATTCAAAATGCTTCTTTCAGAAGACCTACGCTAACAAAATAGTGCTTCCAGCAGGCTACGCCAACAAAATTCAAAATGTATACGGCGTAAGCTTTTCAGAGATTTGGAATGGTTTGTTTATTTACGCTGTACTGTACTAGTGATTTAGCATAACAAGTACGGTAGAGCCATCATTTTTATCTCAAGCATTAATAAATTATGTCAACCAATCTCTATCAGTAGATACTTCACTAACTCTGAATTCCCAAGGTATGCCTTTACTAATAGGAGGACAAAGACGAATAATTGCTCTTTGGGAAAACAGCTTTAACTTTTTAGATAAGTCGGGCACAGCATTAAAAATATGCCAATACATTTCTCTATTAGGACAAAGAATAATGAAAATTACATCACGGGAGTTTGTCTTGATACACCATCGACAATTTGATAATAAAACCTGGATAATCCGATTTCAATTGCCATAGAAATGTTTGCCAATCACTTCATCTAAATTTTAGAGTAACATATCATCAAGATATGTGACTTGAGAAGGTGGTAAATCATCTGGCGGAAGGTAATGTTTATTCATAACAAAAAATGCTGAAAAGATACAGCAGATAAAAGACAATAGTAATTACCCATTCCCTAAAAATCAACCAATACAAACTAGGGAACAAGAGACTAAATAATATAGAGTTATTTATGCTTGATGACAGAGTAATTATGATGGATGTGGACGTGAATAGACCACCTTTATGCTCTTAATAGAAGCTTTCACGGCTTCGTTTTTCCAGTGAAAGCAAGTGCCTCACTTCTTTTCCTCTCCATTAGCAACTACTTCTAAGTCACCTTTTTTCAGTGCTTCCAATGCTTCCCCTTCTAAGTCTTCCTGTCTCTTAGCAGCCTGTTCTTGAGCATTGCTCACATCAGATAATTTTGCTGCATTTTCTTCGCTGTCTAAAATACCAAATTCAATCAACAAATCTTCTAGCTCATCCATTTCAATGGGTGTAGGAATGGCAAGATTTTTATTGTTGATAATCTTGTCTGCTAATGAGCGGTATTCATTAGCTTGGTTACTATCAGGCGCGTACTCGTTAACAGTCATCCGCCGCAATTCTGCGTGCTGCACAATATTGTCACGAGGTACAAAGTGAATCATTTGGGTGCTTAATCGGGATGCAAGTGTGGTAATCAGTTCATCTTCCCGATCAGTTTTACGACTCTTACAAATTAAGCTACCCAAGCACACACCACCAGTGTGAGCATATTTAAGAACACCGCGAGCAATGTTATTAGCTGCAAACATCGCCATCATTTCCCCAGAGGTCACGATGTAAATTTCTTGAGCTTTCCCCTCCCGAATTGGCATGGGGAAACCACCGCATACAACGTCGCCTAATACATCATAGGATACAAAATCTACGTTTTGGTATGCACCGTTTTCTTCCAAGAAGTTAATCGCAGTGATGATACCACGACCGGCACAACCTACACCGGGTTCAGGTCCTTGAGATTCCACGCATCTGATACCCCGGAAGCTTGTAATTACCACTTCTTCTAGTTCCAAGTCTTCTACAGCACCCCGTTCCGCAGCTAAGTGCAATACGGTGGTTTGGGCTTTACAGTGAAGAATCAAACGAGTGGAGTCTGCTTTGAGGTCACATCCAACAATTAAAATACGCTGACCCACTTCTGCCATTACTGCCAAGGTATTTTGAGAAGTGGTAGATTTGCCAATACCACACCGTAAAAAGCTATTTGTCTAATTTTATCGTCGGATATGATTTTTGCTCCTAGAGATTTTTAGATTTGATAGATTGGTGATGATGAGAAGTTCATACTGTAGGATTACAGTGCTTATGGTGTGTAAAACCATGCGGGAGGCGCAAGTTCTACGGCAACATTTGTACAGATGAAAAACATATATAAGTATTGGTACGTTTCTGTTGGTTAATCATTAGTCAGCTATCTTTTCTCCCATTAATAACTCATGACTAATAACTAACAACTACCGGAAAATGGCTACAGAAGAAATTGAAATTTATGCAGAGTTTTCCCCTGTTCCATACAACCAAACTTAGGAGAAACTTGGAAAGTTATAAACTTAAATACTGGCAACAACTTCCCCGATTTTTCGGGTATCATAATCACCGATAACCTGTAGAGAAGTAAGAATTCAGGGGTCAGGAATCAATGTGTATTGTTTTTCCAGGTATTTCGTGCTTTTGCTCTGTTTATTCCCTATTATTATACAATAACACAAACTTTGCTAATTTACTTGCGGTACGCAAGATTTTCTGCAATTTGAACTAAGTTATCTGTTGAATATAGCTGAAACACCTCTTGCTCCAAGTAATTCATAATTTTAAAAGTGAGGAAATTTTCTGAATAATCACAATTATATTTTCGCATCTATCAAATTAACTCGTAAAATGCAACAAATAATATAGTTCTTACAATTAAGTTTTGGTTTTAATAATTTTAGAATTTGCAAACAAAACTTCCAGCAAATATATTAACTTAAATTAAAAATAAATTGACTTTGGGTAGGTAAGATACCCACCCGAAAAGATTTAAGAATTTATTGTTTATAAATCCCTGAAAACTAAAAATCTACTATTAGTCAGTCGCAATGATAACATCAGTTGAAACCTAGACAGCAAGAGAGTTTTACTCCTGACTCCTGACTTCTGACTCCTGCTGTAATTTTACCAATTACTGATCTAAACATATGTGACAAGTATTTAACCGGATTAGATATTAACTACCAAGTCGGATCACTAAAAAGATGTATGGTTAATTCCTCTTTTCCTGGTGGAACTGCTCTAATGCAGGCACGGATGATTTCTCCATCATCTAGTTCCACCGTGCAAGCATGACAAGTTCCCATTAAACAAGCTGTAGGAATTGATACCCCTGCTCTATCTGCTACATCTAATAGGGATTCTCCTATTTCAGCATTAACTGTGACATCATCTGGTAGAAAACGGATGTTGATAGTCATTGGTGATTAGTCATTAGTGATTAGTGATTGGGGATTGGGGACTGGGAACTGGGTAAGATTTTTTCCAATTACGAGTTACCTAAGGATAGTGGATTAAATAATCCGTAACTCTGGTTAAGGGGTGTAATTCCATAGGGGCAAGAATTCATCAACAACAATCTTCAGATTTGATTTGAAGTCAACAGCCACTTTTCGGCCGGTTTGATAGGTGTTATAGAGAATGGTCGTCAGCAGTTTG
>CAKZGI010000332.1 GCA_936914905.1 uncultured Trichormus sp.
AAGATCAAGCCCACGAACAATTTGTATTCCCTGAGGAGGTATTACCTCGTGGTAATGCTCTCTAATTAGATGGTGTATTAATCTTTTAGGATTCATCATTTTTTAAGTTACCCCCGGCTACTTGGCTGGGGTTTTTTAATTGTTAATATTGCCACGCAAATTTGATGTGTTATAGTAATTGAAGGTTACAAACCCAGAGTTTTTCACTCTGCCTTTTTGAAACTAAGACCGTTTAGGCAATAAGGAGGTGATGCCCATGATAGAAAGTAGTTACGCGTCGGTCATCAGGTTGCAGTTAGTCGGCTGTGCGCCGGGGCTGTTCTCTAAAAGTTAGCCTTATTTATCCTGAAGATACTAAGTTAGCTCATCTAGCTAGGCTGAAAGTCGGAGTTCCTTCCGGCAGTCTGGTTGCAACCTGATGACCCGCTAGACCGCCCTAAATTATATCAGACGAGCTGATTTAGGGCGGATAGTTTTTTATGGGTAAGTTTTCTTTTTTTGCCATAAGTTTTCTTTTTTTGCCAAATGTGTAAGTTTTTAGTTACAACTCTTCTTACTAGCTCACAAATACACCCAAAATGGGTGTCTATTTAAGTTCCCACCTCTCCTGCCTCTCCATCCTCCCCTTCATTTATCCGTGGCATCAATCCACAATCTTTATACGGATAGATTCAGCTAGATTCAGCTTTCACCGAACTCCAAACCTCTGAATCGCTTACGGGGAAGTCAAAAATCCCTAATTGGATCACTTTATGATCACTTTACATGTATTTTTACATGTATTATTTATATATAAATGCTAAATTGTAATCTTGATCATTTATTCAATCTATGATATAATATCAAACTATAGAATGGAATGTAGAGGCTGTTACATAAGTTAATTGCATAAAATTTTAACGATTTGTTAATCAGTTATTAGCTTTGTAAAAACTAGAATTGTAGTAGTGGCAGCTATGCCTCATCCACAGGTTAAAGCAAGATGTCGCATTTCTGATAAATAGGTACTACAAAAAAACAGTCATCTATATAGTAATACGGTGTGAGGAGTAAAAGAAAGATGTCTAATCTCTTGTGGAAATCCTTGGTAGTTAGCCCCGCAGTTTTGGGAGCAACGTTGTTAGTTTCGGGAGCAGCGATCGCTGCTCCAAATACCACCACTGAAGTTTCAACAGAAACACAAGTTGCAACAGAGGTTGTCCAACAACCTGAATTATTAGGTCAAGTACCCGCGAGTTCTGGGGTTTTAGCGCAAGTTCAACCCTACAGCAACGAAGGTCAAAATTTACAATCTCAAGTAACATCTGTTTCTCAGTTTTCCGATGTACAACCCACTGACTGGGCTTTTCAAGCGTTACAGTCCTTAGTTGAGCGTTATGGTTGTATTGCTGGTTATCCTAACGGTACATATCGCGGCAACCGGGCGTTAACCCGTTATGAATTTGCGGCTGGTTTGAATGCGTGTTTAGATAGGGTTAATGAATTGATCGCCACAACAACTGCTGATTTGGTGACAAAACAGGATTTAGCTACTTTACAGCGTTTACAAGAAGAATTTTCTGCTGAATTGGCAACTCTCCGTGGTCGTGTAGATGCATTGGAAGCGCGTACAGCAGAGTTAGAAGCTAACCAGTTCTCTACTACCACCAAGTTGCAAGGTGAAGCTATTTTTGCCGTCACTGATGCTTTTAATGGTGATATTGCGGGTAAAACCGTTTTTCAAGATCGCGTGCGTCTGAACCTGCAAAGCAGCTTCACAGGTAGAGATATGTTGAATACCCGTTTAACTGCGGGTAATGCCAAAGGCTTTATCAACGGTGGACAAAGCAGTGGAGAAAACAAACAAACCTTTGAAGTTGGTGGCAATACTGCTAACGGTATTAATATAGACAAACTGACCTATGAAGCTCCTGTAGGTCCAGCACAAGTCTACATAGCAGCTACAGGTGGTCAACACAGCCATTATGCGGCTGTTAACAACCCCTACTTCTTCGATAAAACCGATGGTGGCAACGGTGCTTTAACTACCTTTGCTTCTGAAAATCCCATCTATCGGATTGGTGGTGGATCTGGTATTGCTGTAAATGTACCCTTTGGTAAACCAGGTAGTATCCTCAAACCAAGTTCATTAACTCTGGGTTACTTGGCTTCTGAAGCTAATGATCCCACAGATGGCTTGTTCGATGGTAACTATGCTGCTTTAGGTCAGTTAAACTTTAATGTTGGTAATCGCATTGCTTTAGCTGCTACCTATGTACATGGTTACTTTGGCGCTGGTAGTACCTTGTTTGACTCAGGACTTGATGATGGTGCTATTGTTGGTACTGATCTAGCTAACAACTTACGCAGTACGAACGGCTCTTCTACCAACTCCTACGGTATTTCCGCAGCCTTCACACCTAGTGAAAAACTTTCCATCAGTGGTTTTGTTTCTTACCACGATGTCATAGGCTTCGGTGCTAATGATAATTATGAAGCTTGGAGCTATGGAGTTGGGGTAGCATTACCTGACTTTGGCAAGAGAGGTAACGTATTAGGGATTTTTGGTGGCGCGCAACCTTATTCCTTTAACAATGGTGGTGGTGCTAACTCTGGTGATATTCCCTACCAAGTTGAAGGCTTCTACAAGTATCGCGTTTCGGATAACATTTCCGTTACCCCTGGTGTGATTTGGTTGCCTTCTACTGGACAAAATAACAACAGCGAGGATACCTTTATCGGTACTCTGAGAACAACATTCACTTTCTAGACTGATAACGTTCACAGTCTGTTAACAATATTTAAACCTATTTAAACCCGCCATAAGGCGGATTTTTTATTTTGGTTAGAAAAAAATTACAAACCCCAGTGGAAAACCGGAGTATACTAGAGAGGGTATGAATTATAAGAGAATATGAATTATAAGAGAAAAGGCTAACAACCCTTGAGATTAAGTTAATGAAAGCCAGTTGAGGCGTTTACGCCTCAGCCACTGAATGGTACATTATTAGCATTTTTTAGTTGAGGAGGTGATGTTTTTGTACAGTTGCCAACAGAATCTGATTAACACAAACCAACAGCTAAAGGCAGTTTTAAAATTTATTTGTTCTGAATCGCATAAATTAACCAACTCTGGTATTTACTATGCCAGACATATATATTTTAAAATTCGCAAGATTGTTAACAAATTTGACTTGATTAACGAATACAAAAGCAATAAACACTACCAAGTTTTGTATTCCCAGGTTGCACAACAAAGCCTGATTTCTGTAGCTGAATCTTTTAAATTATTTAAGGCATTAGATAAAAAGTACAAAAGAGGAGAGTTGACCAACAAACCCAAGCTCCCTAAGTACAGAAAAAGCGGCTTCGCTTTAGTAAAATATCCAAAGCAAGCACTAAAACTAGTAGGCGATAAAATCAGAGTTCCCTTGGGTACAACTGTCAAAAGATGGTTTGGTATGGAAGATTTTTGGCTAAAAATGCCTTCTAACCTAAACTGTTGGCACATTATTCATTGTTGATGGTAAACATTTAAAATCTGTCAATCAGTGGTGCAATAAGCTAGTTTCAAATATCAAGGAAAACAAACCTCAAGGATTTTGTAGCAATAGACTAGCAGCTATTACTGAGAAGCGTAATTACTAAATGCGTGATGCCGTAAATAAGGTAGCGAGATTAGTCATTAATGACTGCTTACAACAAGGGATTGGCACAATTGTTTTTGGCTGGAACAAAGGACAAAGACGAGAGGTTGATTTGGGTGAGAGAACTAATCCAACCTTTGTTCAAATCCCTACGGCTAAACTTCAAAACCGGATCGCTCAAATGTGTGACCAATAAGGTATTAGGTTTGTAGAAACTGAAGAAAGTTATACGTCAAAAGCTTCCTTTGTGGATAATGATTTACTCCCTGAATACGGTCAAAAACCCGAGAAGTGGAAAGAATTAGGAAAGCGTGTTCAACGCGGCTTGTATGGTACAGCTAATAATTTCTACATCAATGCCGACTGCAATGGGGCAGCGAATATCTTGAGAAAAGTAAAGGCGACATTGGCATTAAATATCATTGGAGTTACTAGAGGTGCATTGACTACGCCTTTAAGAGTCAGTTTTTGGACTGCTTAAGAATCTCCGTGGCTGTCTTCCCGGAGAGTGTCAAGAATTAATCCTTTATTCTGAAATTGCAGCTTGTGGAACTATCCTGTAAATCTCAATACGCAATTCTGGCATTATTAGAGATGGCAACTCATTACGACAGTGGTGAACCGATGCAAATTCGACAAATAGCCGCCCAACAAGATATACCTGATCGCTATTTAGAGCAGCTATTAGCTACTTTGAGGCGTGGGGGTATAGTTAAGAGTCAGCGTGGTTCTAAAGGTGGTTATTTGTTAGCGCGAGAACCTTGGAAAATTAGCGTCTTTGAGATTTCGGAATGTTTAGAAGGGTTGGATATCAAACCAGGTGAAGATGATACCAATTCCAAAAGTGTAGACAGTTCGATTGTAGACGAAATTTGGCAAGAAGCTCGTCAAGCAGCAAATGCAGTCTTGCAAAAACATTCACTTCAGGATCTTTGTGAAAAGCGAGATTCTCGAAGGCAGTTAAATATCATGTATTACATTTAAAGGAATCAAAGGTATTATGCGGATTGCTCGGAATATTACAGAACTGGTTGGTCGTACTCCTCTAGTACAGTTGAACCGTATTCCCCAGGAGGAAGGTTGTGTAGCAGAAATTGTGGTGAAACTAGAAAGTATGAACCCATCTGCATCGGTAAAAGACCGAATTGGTGTGAGTATGATTAATGATGCTGAACAGGAAGGCTTAATCAGTCCTGGTAAAACTGTCCTGGTGGAGCCGACATCGGGTAATACGGGGATTGCTTTGGCAATGACAGCCGCAGCTAAAGGCTATCAATTAATTCTGACGATGCCGGAAACCATGAGTGCAGAACGTAGAGCTATGTTGCGGGCTTATGGGGCTGAATTGGAACTAACACCGGGAATTGAGGGGATGAGCGGGGCAATTCATAGAGCGCAGGAAATAGTGGAAACAACACCCTATACGTATATGTTACAACAGTTCCGTAATCCAGCAAATGCCAAAATTCATCGGGAAACTACAGCAGAGGAAATTTGGGAAGATAGTGATGGACAGGTGGATATGATGGTGGCGGGTGTGGGTACGGGTGGTACAATTACTGGCGTGGCAGAGGTGATTAAAGCCAAAAAGCCTAGTTTTAGAGCGATCGCAGTAGAACCTGCTAATAGTCCTGTATTATCTGGAGGAAAACCAGGACCCCACAGAATTCAGGGAATTGGGGCGGGTTTTATTCCCCAGGTGTTGAAGGTAGAAATGATTGATGAGGTGATTACTGTTAGTGATGAAGAAGCGATCGCTTACAGTCGCAGATTAGCCAGAGAAGAAGGGCTATTATCTGGTATTTCCAGCGGTGCGGCTTTGTGTGCTGCTATTCGTGTTGGTCAACGTCCAGAAAATCAGGGACGCTTAATTCTCATGATTCAACCCAGTTTTGGTGAAAGATATTTAAGCACACCATTGTTTCACGACTTGGACGCAAAGTTAGTAACTGGAATCAGCTAGGTTCAGTAAAATTCAGAAATCAGTAAGGGTTTAGCAATGCTAAACCCTTACTGATTTCACAAGTGAATATTCAACAGTGAAATATAGTTGGAAATGTGGTTTCTGTCTTCTACTTATTAAGTGATAACTGATAACTGGTCATGCCTGATTCTAACCATTACGAAACTCTAAAAATTAGTAATCATGCCAGCCGAGCGGCGATTAAACAAGCCTATCGCCGCTCGGTAAAAATATTTCATCCTGACAGCAATCCAGAAACCACAGATGATCAAGAAATTATTCGCATTAATGCTGCTTATGAAGTTTTGAGTGTCACTCAAAGTAGGCTCAATTATGATAAAGAACTACGTAATCATCAGCATTATCAGCAAAATGTTCATCATTATAACCATCAGAAAACAGCATCAGAGCAAAAACATTACCAAGTAAAACGGCAAACTTGAAAAGATGCTGATGAAAAAGTTGAAGAATGGTTGTGCTTGGTGTATAAACTAGTGAATCGCATTCTCTGTGTTCTTCTTAATTCCCTAGAAGAACAGATTGAGCAACTAGCCCCCGATCCTTTTGATGATCAATTAATAGACGAATTTCAAGAATATTTAAAAGTCTGTTGTGAAGATTTAAAACAGGCACAAAATACTTTTCGTTCTTTACCAAATCCCCCTAGTTTAGCAAAGGCTGCTGCTCATCTTTACTATAGCCTCAGTCAAGTTGGAGATGGATTAGAAGAATTGGCCTATTTCCCTTTAAATTATGATGACCGTTATTTACATACAGGTCAAGAAATGTTGCGCATTGCTATGCGGTTACACTGTGAGGCACAGGAATCGGTTAATCAGTAATTAGGGGTGTGGGGAGATGGGGAAGATTGGGAAGACGGGGAAGTAAAATCATATTCCCCTCATCCCCCTGACCTTCCTCACCTTTATTTTGTCTAAGTACCTAGTTGGAATTTACTTTGATTTAGCCTCCAAATTTTCCAAGCGGCTTTTTAGTTCTTGATTTTGTTGTTTGAGTTGGTTAAGTTCTTCACGTAACTGACGCAAAGTTTTTTCTGGTCCAATATTTTTCTGAACTTTGGTAATTTCTTCTTCAGCATAACGACGCACCCGTCCATCTGTCGTTTGACTGGCTAAAGATTGCAAAATTCCAATTGCTTTGGGGGTTTCCATTTGTCCCAATGCTGTTACTACTGCAACTTGGGTTAAAAAGAATGCTTCTTTGGCTATTTCTGCTAATCGGTCTAAAATTCGTTCTACATTAGTAGGAGTTTGACCAACAGAAATTTTTCCTAAAGCACGAATAGTAGACAGCCGTAGCGGTTGGGACACGCCGATTTTAGTATATTCCAATAGCAAATTTAAAGCGGTTTCTGAAGTTTTAAATTCAGCTAAACCAGAAATCGCCCCACTACGTATTACTTCATTCCAACCTGCTCTTTCTTCTAAAACTGATTTGAGCAGCTTGATGACTTTTTCTTCATGGGGTTCTTCTTCTAAATGAGCCGCTGCGATCGCACCAATAGTTCGACAAGCTGCTGCTTCTACATTGTAGCTGGGATCTCCATTCTGCACTACAGCTTTGACAGCCTTGTAACTAGGGTGAGTTTTGATTTGCGATAAGGAACTAACTACTGCTTTACGGACAAGGGGGCTAGGGTCTTGTAACCCAATTACTAAACCATCAAAGGCCTGATCTAATTGAATTTCTGGTAATTTCTGGGCTACTTCTACACGCACACCCCAAAAGGGATCATTTTTCAATGCTGTTGATAGAACTTTGGTAACTTCTAATCCACCTTTTTTCGCTAAAGCCTCGGCTGCATAAATACGAGAAATAGGATCAGGGTCAAATTCTAATTGGGCTTTCAACTCTGGTATGGGGTATTCCAAGGTTACAGTTTTCAGATAATTATTACCTACATCAAAGCTGATAAAATCTGGCTTCTCTCCTAATGGGAAATAGAAACTTTGTTCTTTTTCATTGACCCGCACTGTGAAAGTTGTCAGGTTTGATCTTTGTTGGCTGTAACCAAAGCCAACAGGGATTTTTAAATCAAATAAATCCTTATTATCACTGTTGACTTGGGTTTGGGTAACAGTTACCTTGGCCAATTTAGAATCCCCATCCCAAGAATAAGCAACTTTAAAATCAGGATGACCACCACGATACACATACTGGTCAAATAGGAAGGTGAGATTACGTCCTGTGGCTTTTTCAATTGCCCGCAATAAATCTACTGTTTCTACAGTTTGGTGAGCATGATCTTGAACAAATGTTTGAATAGCTGTCCAAAATAATTCATCGCCTAATTCTGTGCGAATCATGTTATAAACACAAGATCCTTTTTCATAAATGTGGCGGTCATAAAGCTCTATTGCTTCGCGGTAAACGTGAGTTACCATTGGCCGACGATAACGACTGCTATCTTCATTCAAATAACTGCGAGCTTCTAATAACTGATAATAAGCTGCATCATCTTTGCCATATTCGTGTTCAGTCCACATTACTTCCGAATAGGAAGCCATTCCTTCCTTAATCCAAGCATGAGACCAATGTTTAATGACGATTAAATCACCAAACCATTGATGTGCTAGTTCATGGACAACTAAGCTTTCGGTGTTGAAGTTATCTAATGATGCTCTTTCATCTAACAAACATCGATCTGTTAATAAGGTGGTGGAAGTGTTTTCCATCCCCCCAAAGATGAAGTCATCTACACAAACTTGGGCATATTTCGGGAATGGATAGGGATAACCATACTTTTCGCTCAGAAATTCAATCATGCGGGGAGTTTTGCCCATGCTGCGTTTAGCATCTGCTTCTCGTCCCTTGTCTACATAATACGTAACGGGCTTACCTTGGCACGCATCCCGAATTTCCGCAAAATCACCTACTGCTAGGGTCATTAAGTAGGTGGGATGAACCTGCTGCTGTGACCAATGGTAAATTTGCTGATTCCCATCTTCAAAGGTATCAACTAGTTCACCGTTAGAAATAGCAATCAGGGGTTTGGCAACACGGACACGGATTTCTGATGTGGATAGCTGTCCTGGGTAGTCAAAGCAGGGGAACCAGAAGCGGGAATCTTCGTCTTCTCCTTGTGTCCAGACTTGGGTAGGCTTGTGGGGGTAGTGTTTGTCTGGTTGAATGAAGTAAATGCCTCGTTGGGGTTTTTCTACAGAGTAAGCGATCGCAATTAACAAACGCTGACCAATTTGTGTAGGCTCAGAAAGAAGAATTGAAAGTTTTTCTCCGTCATATTCAAACTTCTGTTCTGCTTCGTCTACCTGTACAGATTGGATCTTCAAATTTACAGCATCCAAGGTCAATCTATCAATATTATTACGGATTGGCAATAACCGAATGCTACAATTACCATAGTAACTTTGCTTGGGGATATTCAAGGTGAGGTCAAGAAAAATATGCTCTACCTGTCCTGGTCTATCAGGATTGTAGTGAGGTTTAGCCCCTAGTAACTCAAAAGATTTATGTCCGTTATTCTCTGTATCAAAATAAAGATGCGACATTGATTATTACTGACCTTGTAATCCTGAAATTTTCACAAAAATAGCGATAGCTTCGCTCTCTTCGAGATGCTAAGCAAACGCCACCGGCTCCGCAGATGCATATCCCCAATCAGAATAAGTAGGTAGACACAAATAAACATAACTATGTAAGACAATGTAAATTACTTGAAACCCTTGGGATTGCTTGATTCCCCTTTGCTGCATTCGCCATAACATAGTTATAAATTTTTCCGCCCACCTACTTAGTTATTTGATCAGGATTTTTCAAGGATGGAATGATTTAACTCAATCTTCTCATTTTGCTCCCAAGTTTCCATGTCTTGATGTAATCTGATATTTTGCGCTTTTGCGTGATTAACACAAGAACTTCTTACATCACACTGTCTTCGCGTAGCATGCCGTTAGGCACAAATACTAGCAATTATTACTCTAGCTTAGAATAACTTGTGGCTGAGAATCCCACTCTTTTTTGGATCTCGACTTAAGATACCATTTGCGGATTTACTCTTTGTTCCAGTGAAGTCTTTTTTCTACACACTAAGAACTATTAGTGTGTAGAAATACTAATTTCATCAGCAAAAACCGCTGAATGAGGAAAAATGGGTGATAAAAATCCAAAAATTTAGCTATTGCAGTTCTAGCTCCCTGATAATAATTTGATCAAAACAAAAGAGGATAATAACAATGCCCGAAAGTAAATCTAAATTTTTAGTCCCTGTTATTAGCACTGCTATAGTCGTCGCAGGTGGGATAGCTGCTTATGTATATTTTAAAGCGCCCTCTGGAGATGTTTCCAGTCCTCTGGGAAGTGCTAAAGTAGTACCGGCTAATGCCTTGATGGCGACTTATATTAACACAGATTCCCAATCTTGGAGTAAGTTACAGCAGTTTGGAACTCCACAAGCACAACAACTAGTAGCCAAAGGTCTACAGGATATCAACAAACAGCTATTAAGTGATAGCAATATTGTTTATGAAACAGACATAAAACCTTGGATTGGTGGAGTCATGATTGCTGTGCTACCACCAAATTCTACTATACCTAATCCATCAAATCCACCAATTCCAGTACAGCCAGAGCCAAATATTTTGTTAGTAGTAGGTATAAAAGATAAACTCAATGCCTTGAAATTTGCTACTAAATTGAAGGAGCAAAAAAACTTACAAATTCAAGAATCAGAATACAAAGGTGAGAAAATTATTGCTAGTACAAGCAGGAGCAAATCCACCTATATAGTTATTTTGAATAACACTCGTATACTGTTGACACCAGAAAAACAAGCTGTAGAAAAAGCTATTGATACCTATAAAGGTAAGCTATCCTTTGCCAACAAAGAAGGAGCAAGTAGTATTTTAGCTAAAGGTGTAGATGTTCAAAACAGCCTTGCTCACATTTATGTGCCTGATTACGCCAATATCGCACAACAGTTAACAGCTTTCAATCCACAGTCCAGGCCATTACCCCCAGAAACATTGGCACAACTCAAGCAAGTAAAATCAATGGTAGCGGCTGTGGGTGTGGATGATGCTGGAGTGAGAATGAAAGTAGTAGTGAACTTAGATCCGCAACTGAACAAATTTCAATATCAAAATACTCCGGCTAAGATAGTGGCACAATTTCCCAGTGATACTTTTGCTTTAGTCACCGGACAGAACATAAATCGTAGCTGGCAAACCTTCCTGGAACTGTCAAAAGATTATCCTGAAATTAAGCAAGGTGTGGAACAAGCACGGGGACAACTCAAACAAGGGATCAATCTGGATTTAGATAAAGAAATTTTTGGTTGGATGGATCAAGAATTCGCCTTGGGTGCGGTGAAATATAGTCAAGGTTGGTTAGCCAATGTTGGTTTTGGGGGAGCGATGGTATTTGACACTAGTGATCGCAAAACAGCGGAAGCCACGTTCACTAAACTAGATGACCTAGCCAAAAAGCAATCACTCAACATCACCAAAAGAAGCATTGGTGGTAAAAATATCACCGAATGGCAAATTAGCCAACAAGGCACTTTCATAGCACATGGTTGGCTAGATCAGGATACCGTATTTCTCGCTATTGGTGGACCAGTTGGTGAAGCACTAGCAGACAAAAAAGGTCGAACGCTGGATAATACGAACACATTTAAAGCTGTAACGAGTTCCTTACAAAAACCCAACGGTGGTTATTTGTACTTAGATTTAGAAAACACCTCTTCTTTGATTACTCGTTTAGCCACACAAGGTCAACCTCTTCCCCCGGAAGCCAAGGCTGTCCTATCATCCATTCGTGGTTTGGGTGTGACAGTCAATAGCCCCGATAAATCTACCAGTCAAATGGAAATGTTGTTAGCTCTTAAACCCAGTAGTAGTAAATAAGGGTGTAGGGGTCTAAGGGTCTAGGGGAAATTAATTAAAACTCCTGCCAATGCCCTATCTCCTATCCCCTATCCTCTATAACCATTCCTCTAGTAGACTCAACTCCAACAAATATGTCATAAGTTAAGAAGGCTGTTAAACACAACTAAAATTTATGACTACTGCTCTCAGAACTACTCCTAACTTTGCTTCCCAGATGGTAAATGGTATTTTGGCCATCAAGCCTTTAGCGAACCTAGCCAAACACCAAGCCAGACAAATGATGATTAAACGCGCTGAGAAAATTGGCGTGTTTTGGACACAAGAAGCAGAAAAACTGCAAGCACGAGATTGGACAAATGATTTAACTCAAGTACAAAATCCTCAGCTAACCTACCCAGATTATTATGTTACCTCATTCCACGCTTATGAAACCGGTAATCTGAGTTGGCAGGCAGCTTTTGAAGTAGAGTCTGCTGCTCATGCCGTCCACGCTAAAATTTGGCAAGATGCTGAAGTTCAAGGTGATGCCAAACTGCGGCAAAGTTACCATAATATTGTCACCAGTTCTATTTCCAAACCACCAAAAGATATTTTGGATTTGGGGTGTAGTGTGGGCATGAGTACCTTTGCCCTACAAGAAATTTATCGCGATGCAAATATTACAGGTTTAGACTTATCTCCATATTTCTTAGCTGTTGCTAATTATCGTTGCCAACAACATCAAGCTAAAATTAATTGGGTTCATGCTGCGGCTGAATCTACAGGTATGCCAGATGCTTCCTTTGATTTAGTTTCTATTTTCTTGATGTGTCATGAATTACCCCAGTTAGCAACGCGAATGATTTTTGCTGAAGCCAGACGAGTTTTACGTCCAGGTGGTCATTTAGCAATTATGGACATGAATCCAAAATCAGAAGTTTACAAAAAAATGCCTAAATATATTTTTACTTTGCTCAAAAGTACAGAACCTTATCTAGATGAATATTTCACTTTAGATATTGAGCAAACCTTAGTTGAGGCAGGTTTTCAGACTCCTACCATTACTAGCAATAGTCCCCGTCATCGCACTATCATTACTCAGGTGAGTGGCTAATATATTTCTGCTGCTTTGGGCGGTTATTCCACCTCTGTTCTTGCTGCTGTTTTATTACCGCCGGACTCCTGCTGCCCCTTCTTTCTTAGACCTCTTGCAGAATTAATTTTATGTTAAAATGAGGGGTTGTGTTTGTCTTAGCTAAAAGTTAGAGTTACACAGTTATGTTTGAATTAGCGATCGCAAAGAACACCCACAATACATAAAATCTAATACCCTCTATCATACCACAGAAACAATTTTGCAAGAGGTCTATTCAATGTATTTGTTTTCTTCATTATTGGCGCTATATCGGGTTTTGCTGCTCTCCAACTAGAGTAGGATTTACTCTTGCAAGAAATACGGCGTTTTTTTCTTGGTGCGGTTTTACGGCAAATATTAGTAATAGCTCCTATTGAAGAAGGTTGTAAGTTTGTAGGGGTAATTATTCCTCTATTTTTCCTACAACGCAGGTATAAATTTCGCGCGACTACAGTTTTTCTATTTACCATAGCAGTGGCTTTGGGGTTTACGGCCGAAGAAAATTGGATTTATTTATTTCACGATCAAGCATTACCTTTAGAACGGATTACTGGTACACCAGTTCATGCTATGTTGTCTGCACCTTGGGGGCATGCCCTGGGAAGATATTTTGGTTCTACAAGACGGTTGAATAGAGACAGAATTTTGATTTTTACGACTTGGCTAAATTCTATCTTTTTTCATGCTCTGGTGAATACTTTATCTGCTGCTTGGGGTTTTCCAAGTCTAATACATTTTCTCGGTTATGCTTTATTTCCGTTGTTATTGTGGATGTTTTGGCGGTGGGAAGAATTACTAAGAGAAGTACAGGGTAAACGTCCTCTGATGTTAATTCCTGGTAACAAGCCTCTAGTTCGTTATTGGGAAAGGGGTTTAGTATTGCTGAGTCTATTTCTTGGTGGGAATGCTATTTTAGAGTTATTGATCTTAGTGAGGTTGGAGTATTGGTTTAAACCGGATATTTTTAGGTTTATATTAAAAAAATATTACTAATTATCTGTTTGGGAGTTTTAGCTTGGTTAATTTATTTCGATTTACGCAATTTAGCCCGTCGTCAGTCTTTTTTAAAGTTAGGAAAATACTAGGAGATTTTTTTAGTTCACAACTATAGACCCCCGACTCCTTTGAGAAGTCGAGGATATAGGTATTTTAAACTGTCGCTAAAACAGGCTGATTCTGTACTGTGGTGACAGATGTTGATTCTATGTCAGACGCGTAGACTTCGCAGGAGTTGTTGGGACTTTCAACTAGTTTAACTTTGTAAAGTTCTGCTCCTAGTTCTTGAATAGGTGATCGCAACATATTACTAATATAAAGAGCAATATTTTCTGCTGTTGGTACAACTTCCCCAAAATAGGGAACATCTCTATTTAAGAAACCGTGATCAAGGGGTTCAGTGAAATTAGCAATTACCTGATTTAAAGCACCTAAATCAACGACCATACCTGTACAGGAGTCGATTTCACCCTTCACTGTCACTTCTAATTGATAGTTATGTCCATGTCCATTCACACGAGCGCATTTACCGTAAATCTCTGTATTTTTTTCTAAACTCAAATCAGGATGAGCTAATCTGTGTGCAGAACTGAATTCACTCTTCACGGTGAGGAACGTTTCTGTTCCATTACCCTGATAATCTACCCAGAGTTGAGGACTTTCAAACAGCTTAACTTGAGACAGTGTTGCCCCTAATTTCTGAATGGGTGATTTGAGTAGTTTGCTAATGTAAAGTACAAGATTTTCGGTAGTCGGGACAATTGCGGCAAAATGAGGAATATCATTATTTACACAGAAGTGATCAAAGGTTTTGACTACATCATTTTCAACAACTCTATTTAGGGCATCTAAATCAATGATCATCCCTGTTCGTGAGTCCATTTCTCCTTCTACAGTGACTTCTAAATGGTAGTTGTGTCCATGTGTACGGGTACATTTACTATACTTTTCAGAACTGAGGTTAGGAGCCAAACGATGGGCGGCGCTAAAGTGGGTGCTGATGCTGAGAGAAGCTTGCATTCCTTCTCCCATATAATTTGCCCAAAGGCCAGGATGTTCAACCAATTGGACGCGAACTAGAGGCAAATGAGGGGCTAAACGCTGCCAGATCACTCGTGCAATATTTTCATTACTGGACAAAGTTTGTTGAAATTCTGGCCACATATTATTAAGGTAAGAAAAATCTAATTGATCGGTTATTTCCCGCTTAATTACTTGTTTGACATCAGATAAATTTAGCACCATACCATATTCATCTAATTCCCCAGCCAGAGAGATGAATAGGGTATAATTGTGGCCTTGTCCGGGAAATTTTGAGGAACGACCAAATTTTTCCAAATTCTCGGTTTCGCTTAGTTCTGGTAGCGAATAATGATGACTAGCTAAAAACTGAGCGCGACGATTGACTACACACTGCATGGTTACACTGGAAATGGATTTTAATATTTCTTAATCTTTCAATATTTACAGCATAAACTAATTTGCTGTCATTTGTTAGTGGTCAGTCGTCAGTTGTTAACAATACCAATTCCCTATGATCAGCATTTCACTAATCCAATGCCAGTGGTCAGTTATTTAAAATACCAATCCCCAATCCTCTATGCTTGATTTGAGAAAATTAGTAGGGCAAATGCAGGGTTTAAGTCAACATTTGACTTTAGAAGCTGCTACGAGTCGTCAGCGTTTGGAGTTGGCACAGGAAAATTTAAAACAAGCGTTTGAGTGTCAACAAGAGTTAATTGAACGTCAAGAAAAATGGCGCGATCGCATTCTCTTTGCTAATGCTACACCGATTGAACCTCTACAAACTTATATTGATATTCCCATCCCTCCCAAAGTTCACACTGTCATTTCTACCGATGGTTCGCAAATTGCTCCTAATCATCATGAAATTGCGTATTGTTACCTATTAAATATCGGTAGGGTTATTTTACATTATGGTCAAAATCGCCACCCTCTTCTAGATAGTTTACCGGAAGTTTTTTATCGTCCTGAAGATTTGTATGTGTCCCGTCAATGGGGCATTAGAACTGAAGAATGGATGGGTTATCGTCGTACTGCTTCGGAAATCACAGTGTTGGCAGAATTAGCTTGCAGTGCCAACACTGAAGCACCAGCTTTAGCGATGATAGATGGTTCGTTAATATACTGGTTTCTAGATAAATTACCGATGGATGCACGCGATCACATTTTACCCCCTATTCTCGAAGCTTGGCAACAAATGCGAAAAGCTCAAATTCCCATCATGGGTTATCTTAGCGCCTCCCGCAACATCGAAGCCATGAACTTTTTACGGTTTTTAGCCTGTCCCCATCCAGTCCCAGACTGTATCAGTTATTGCCCTAATCAACTAGAATATGTGCCCTGTAAAATATTTGAATCTTTGCGAGATACATCCTTATGGGCAACCCAACTCCAACCCGGACAACGCAGTCCCTTATGGCGCAGTAATGCCCAAATTTTAGAATTATACAGCGACCAAATCATTTATTTTTGTTACGTTCATGTTGGTACGGAAATTGCCCGGATTGAAGTTCCGGCTTGGGTAGCTGAAAATTCAGCCATGTTTAACGAAGCACTAGGCTTAATGCTGGCACAAGTGCAGAAAGGATACGGCTATCCTGTGGCAATTGCGGAGGCACATAACCAGGCAGTCGTTAGAGGTGGCGATAGAAGCCATTTCTTTGCCCTTTTAGAAAGAGAAATGATCAAAGCTGGTATAAAAAACGTAGGAACTTCCTATAAAGAAGCCAGGAAAAGGGGAAGTATTCCTTAATTATACAATTTTGGATTTTAGATTTGGGATTGTAAAAGACTTACTGCTAATTGCTTTTAGCTTTCCATTAGGTATTAGGATAATTAAAGCTGAGTACCAAAGGTAGCTTCCCTAAGTTTGGTATGATCATAAATCTACTTAGATAAATCAATATGCCGAAATTTCTCACATCAATGATCACAATAGTAGTTTTGGGTGGATTATTATTAATATCTCAACAGGTTTTTGCACAAACTTGGATACCTGTCCGTGCTGGAATTCCCTTTGGTATTAGTGGGATAGCTTTGATGAACCAGCAAAGCGATAAACTAGATTTTTCAACTGTCCATGATAACAAACAACCAAATCAAGGCCGTTTAGCAATTATTAGTCTTCAAGGTGAAAATCAACCTGAATATTTACTCTTAAATTGGCCAAATAAAAAACTACCTACAGATTTAGAGGCATTAAAGTCCATTACAGATACCAAAAATTATGACTTCATTGCTGTCAATAGTCATGGTAAAGCTTCTAATTTTCAATTAGACTCTAACAAGGAAAGTCTTTCTATTCTCAAAGAATTTGATTTACCAGCAATTACCAAAGATAGCAATTTTGAATCTTCCTGTTTACAAAAAATTGATAATCAATTAATTAGAATTTAGGGACATCGTGGAGAAAGAGAAGAACCAGCAAAAATTGATTGGGGAAAGTTAATTTTAACTAAATATCAAATCACTAACATATATTCAGCTACTTTTAAAGTACCATATCCTGGTGGTAACGTTCGCCATATTTCTGATCCGAGAATAGATAATGCTGGAATTGTTTATATTACCTCAGCAAATGATCCAGGAAATGACGGACCATTTCAGTCTCCTATTTATGTTCCAGGTTATTTAGGATTTTATAGTAAAAAAATAGAATGGCGACCAAATCAGCAACTTTTCTCTACTTATCGGGTAAATATCATAAAATTGAAGGTTTAGAAATTAAACCTGGTGCAGCACGAGGAATAATAGTAGGGACAGATGATGAAAATATGGGTGCTTCTGTTTATATGATAGGTGAATAAATATAGGGTGTGTTAGGACGAAAGTCCGTAATGTACCGTAACCTAAGAATAATGGTGGGTTAAGCTATTGCTAACCCACCCTACTGACTGCTTACTACACATTAAATCTGAATAATATCACATCTCCTTCCTGCACAACATACTCCTTACCTTCACTTCTTACCAAACCTTTTTCCTTAGCACCATTCATCGAACCATGAGTTACCAAATCATTATAAGCAATGGTTTCTGCACGAATAAAACCCCGTTCAAAATCAGAGTGAATGACACCTGCTGCTTGAGGTGCAGACATTCCTGCATTAATTGTCCAAGCGCGGGTTTCTTGAGGACCACAAGTGAAATATGTCCGCAAACCTAAAAGCGCGTAAGTTGCACGAATTAAAGATTTTAAACCACCTTCTTTGACACCCAAAGATTCGAGAAAATCAGCTTTATCTTCTTCTGGTAATTCAACTAATTCTGCTTCTACTTGTGCAGAAACAATCACAACTTGGGCATTTTCACCAGATGCAACTTGTCGCACTTCTTCAACAAAATCATTACCTGTTTCTAAATCATCTTCGGAAACATTAGCAGCATAGATGATTGGTTTATTTGTGAGTACTCCTAAGCCTTTAATAATTGCGGCTTCTTCTTCATTTAAACTCACTTGACGGACAGATTTACCTTCATTTAAAGCAGCAGCTAATTTTTCCAGCACAGTGATTTCAAATTGTGCATCTTTGCTGGTGCGTGCTTGTTTGCGAGTTCTGTCAATGCGTTTTTCAATTTGCGCTAAATCTGATAAACCAAGTTCTAAATTAATGATTTCAATATCTCGCGCTGGGTCTACAGAACCGGCAACGTGAATAATATCATCATTTTCAAAACAACGCACAACATGAACTATTGCATCAACTTCCCGAATGTGGGATAAAAATTGATTACCTAGTCCTTCTCCTTGACTTGCACCTTTCACCAAACCGGCGATATCTACAAACTCAACACGAGCAGGTCTAATTTGTTTAGAAGTAGCAATTTTTGCAAGAACGTTTAATCGGTCATCTGGTACTGAGACAATGCCAACATTGGGTTCAATGGTGCAGAATGGGAAATTAGCTGCTTCGGCTTTAGCATTAGCAACGACAGCGTTAAATAAGGTTGATTTTCCGACGTTGGGAAGTCCGACTATTCCGGCTCTTAGCATTATAGATTTTTAGATGTTGATTGCAATTATAAGGATAATTCAAACAGGTTTAGGAATGGTTTGGGGAATTGGACCTGTTACTGTTTGCGGAATTGGACTGGGAACTGTTTCTGTTACTGGTTCTGGAAATGGTGGAGGAATGGTTGGTTCTGGTGGAGGTTCGGGAATGGGTAGGGGGTTAGGTTGAGGAGTTGGTATTTGCGGTTCAGGTATGGAGATGGAGATAGCGGTGGGATAAAGCATGGTAAGTTTTGCATGATCCGACTTTCCCAAGCTAGATGATAACTTAAACGGCTCACATCTTCCCAAATGCTTATACCTAAATCCTAGCGATCACGATTTTCCCACAATTCTAATAAACCAACTGTACCGACAAAAAATGTATATGTTCCATATTTGAGGGGGTGCTGATCTTGAGAAGGTGCATAAAAAGCGACAATTATTCCTTCGACAAAATGCGCTGAGAGTGCAATATGAGCAATTATCAAAGCGGGAGTGAATATACTTGGTAGTTGGCTGTTAGTTGTTACTGTTTGGATATTCCATATTTCTAAGCCAATTGCACTGGTGATCAGGGGTATGGATATAAGTTTGATGATGGTGAATAATTTCTTTTTTATATCTTTTAAGTTCATGTTGTTGATCATTATGTTGAATAACGAATGATTTTAGGACTTTTTTCTTCACCGTGAAAATGACAGTGAACAGCATCAGGAATCATGACTGGCAGTGTTTCCATATCATCAGCTTGAGTAAAAATTGGTTGGCCTAATGCTGAAGCTATATAGCCACCATCTGGATCATCTTCAACGAGAAATACAATTTCAATCATCGGGATATTTCTAAGGTTGAAATTATTGTATAGCAGTAATAGCGATAGCACTAGGAGCTAACTTAATTAAATCTGGCTGTAAATACAGTTGAATAGCTTCTTTAATATTTTCCAAAGCTTCTTCTTGAGTGTCACCAGTTAAAGTACAACCTGGTAATTCTGGACACTATATAGCCCAATCACCTGTTTCTGGATCTGAAATTCTTGTTTAGTGAATAAGCTATATAGTCATAAAAGCAACTCTTCCACTGTATCATCTGAATTAGCAAAAATAGCTTGAATAGGTTGAAAAATTGACAGTCTACTAAGTAGACAGTAGTAACTAAAGTGACACTATAGTATATCTCTAAGTCAAAAGCTTATCAAATATAATATCTCTAAGTCAAAAGCTTATCAAATATAAACGCTTTCTTTCCGCAAAAATGCTCAATCAAAACCAAACCCCCCTCATAGATGCCTTAAAAGTCTCTATCTCTCGTGCCCACGCACCATTCTACACCCCAGGACATAAACGCGGTGCGGGAATTTCGCCTATTTTAACCGATTTACTAGGTAAAGAAGTTTTCCGTGCTGATTTAACAGAACTCGCAGAATTAGATCATCTCTTCACACCTGAAAGCGCAATTTTAGCAGCACAAGAATTAGCAGCAGTGGCTTTTGGTGCGGAAAAAACGTGGTTTTTAGTTAATGGTTCTACTTGTGGAATTGAAGCTGCAATTCTCGCCACTTGCGGTATGAACGATAAAATTATCCTGCCGCGAAATGTGCATTTTTCGGTAATTTCTGGATTAATTCTTTCTGGTGCAATTCCTACTTTTATAAATCCTGAATATGATCAAGATTTAGATTTTGCTCACAGCATTACACCGGAAGCTGTAAAAACAGCATTAGCAAAATATCCTGATGCAAAAGCAGTTCTGACTGTTTATCCCACTTATTACGGTGTTTGTGGAGATTTGAGTGCGATCGCACAAATTACCCATCAAAATCACATTCCCCTCATTGTTGATGAAGCACATGGCGCACATTTCGCTTTTCATCCTCATTTACCCATATCAGCTTTAACCGCAGGTGCAGATTTAACTATACAATCTATTCACAAAACCTTGGGTGCAATGACACAGGCATCAATGTTGCACATCCAAGGCAATAGAATTGATATTGATAGATTAAATAAATCCTTACAATTAGTTCAATCTACAAGTCCCAGCTTTATTCTTTTAGCTTCCCTTGATGCCGCACGTCAACAAATGGCTATCAATGGGGAATTGTTGATGTCTCAAACTTTGCAATTAGCTGAAGCAGCAAGAAGTAAAATTAGCCAAATTCCTGGTTTATCAGTTTTAGATATCCCCCCAACCCCCCTAAGAAAGGGGGGCTTTGTGGATTTAGATCAAACACGTTTAACTATTAATATTTCTGAATTAGGTTTAACAGGGTTTGAAGCTGAAGAAATTCTCAATCAAATGGGTGTTACCTCAGAATTTTCATGCCTACAAAATATGACGTTTATTATTAGTTTGGGTAATATTTGGACAGATATAGATGCATTAGTACAAGGATTAGAAAATTTGACTCGGATACCACAATTGACAAGTAAGTACAAATTATGTAGATATTCAAATGATGCTATTATTAGCCATAATATATGCATTTCTCCCCGTGAGGCTTTTTTTGCTAACAGTGAAATATTGCCTTTGGAGAAAACGGAAGAAAGAATTTGTGCAGAAATTGTTTGCCCATATCCTCCAGGAATTCCTGTATTAATGCCGGGAGAAATCATTACAAAATCGGCTTTAGAATATCTGCTACAAATTCAGTCTTTGGGAGGATTTATTACTGGTTGTATGGATACAAGCCTCCGTAGCATAAAGGTCATCAAAACCTAGGTTCTAATTGATCTAGATAATGTAAGTTGCTAATTAGCAGTATAGCTTACTCGACGTTCCGCTATCAAGAGGTAATGGTTCGCTCACCAAAAGGCAACAGACAAGTATTAAGTTTTTCCCTTACATCCTGAGACTTTTTTAACTAGCAACTTGAGTTAGATATGGAAATCACACATTCTTGGAAAGCAAAATTTATGAAGATAAAATTTTTAATCTCAGTGGTGCTAATTTCACTTATAACAGATGTAAGTTTAACAACTTTGGCTCAAACTCCAGTTCAAGCTCCTATTCATCGAAATGAACTTGCTGCTAATCCTAAAGAGAGCGAAAAAATTAATAATATCGAAAAATTATTAGAAATTACAGGCGCAAGAAATATGACTCAACAGATATTAACTCAAATGTTGAATTCAATCAAATCTGAAGAGCCTCAAGTACCAACTAAGTTCTGGGATACTTTTGCTGCTGAACTCAACCCAGATGAGATGATCAATGAATATATTCCTCTATATGATAAATATTTTACCAATGAAGAAATCAAAGAAATTATTGGTTTTTATGAAACACCAATAGGACAAAAAACTTCGGCTGTAACTCCTCAAATTACTTAAGATTCTACAGCAATTGGGAACAGATATGGCGGATCTGCTGCCCAAAGAGCCTTAGAAAAATTAAAATCTGAAGGATATATTCACAATCTTTAAATCATAAACAAAAATAATCAAATAAAAGGGTGGAAATTCCAGTGGTATATAAATTTGTACCTCATTTACCTGCAATATGCTATAAGTTATCAGATATAAGCCATCAGCTAATATAGGAGTCCTATTTGAGTTTTGATACCTTGCGTGGCGTAGCCATACGGAATTCAGTACAAGTGAATCCTCTAAAACCCTTTTGCCTATTGCCTTTTGCCTGCCTACATAAGTAAATATAGCTTACGCCACCCTGAGCTACCAGTAATCAAATCGGATTCCGATATTACAGTGTACTGATAACTGATAACTGTTTAAACTGCTTTTTTCACCAGGTCTTTGTAAACAGGGACATTGGGTTTAATGAGACTACGCACAGCTTCCTCTAAATTTTCTTGTTGCAGTAAAGAATCTCCCATTAAAACTGCATTCACACCAGCATCAGCCA
Source organism: uncultured Trichormus sp. (assembly GCA_936914905.1). Lineage (GTDB taxonomy): Bacteria > Cyanobacteriota > Cyanobacteriia > Cyanobacteriales > Nostocaceae > Trichormus_B. Next base: position 22,447 of record CAKZGI010000332.1, read on the forward strand.
TGAGAGATAAATGATCAGATGTCTCAATTCCTGACTCACTAACAACCAAAATCCCTAAATTTTGTAGATGTGATCGCCTAGCTGCCATTAATTGCTGAGTTGTACTAAGATTGACACTAAAATCTTCTAAACTGCGGTTATTAATTGAGATAATGCGAACATCGTCTAACTTGAGTACACGATCTAATTCAGTCAAGTTATGGGCTTCCAAAATAGCATTCATTCCCAAGTAATGAATCACCCGCAAAAAATTATTGATTTCCTGATCTGTAAGAATAGCAGCGATTAATAATACCGCATCTGCACCTGCTGATCTTGCTAAATAAATTTGGCAAGGATCAAGAATAAAATCTTTGCATAACAGAGGTAACGTTATCCGATGCCGGATAGTACGCAAATGGTCAAAACCCCCCTGAAAAAACTTTTGGTCAGTAACAACAGATATACAAGTCGCTCCACCACGTTCATAAGACTTAGCCATCGCTAATGGATCAAAATCTAGACTAATTATATCTTGATGAGGTAGCGATCTTTTCACCTCTGTAATCAAGCCAGGTTTGTGAAGACTCTGCTGCAAAGCACTAAAGAAATCTCGTACAGTGGGAGCAGCAGTTAATTGACGTTGTAAAGACGCAAAAGACATTTCTTGCTGCATTTGTGCCACTTCCAGCTTTTTTTGCCATACAATCTCTCTGAGTATGGGTTGCAGCCGACTATTATAAATAGTACTAGGGTAAATCATGATGAGAAGGGATTAACGACTAAAAATTAATACTCATTGAAAAAAAAGAAATGCACAGATAGATACAGCAGATTGCAGATTAATGAGGTACAGAATATAAATTGAAACCTAGACAGCAAGAGAGTTTGACTCCAGACTCCAGACTCCTGCTATAGCACCCCTCCCAACAAAAGGATGACAAATAGGTAGAGTGGGGTACACCAACCTTTTTTGAAGTGATATAGCAGGGAACAGAGAACTCTTCAGGAGTATCCCAACTTTGCAAAAACATCGCAAATTGTCATTCTGTATCCCTTCAGGTATGGCCAACGCCACGCGTGAACGTGCAGCGTGCCGGAGGGATTGCGTAACGGGATGAAGCGTATGCCTGTAAACTTACACATTTGGGATGCACCCGAAATCTTCACAGGACTGAAAGTCTTTTGGTGTTTGATAACGCAGCATAACGTTAGCCATGTTTTATGATTACTGTATGTTCTCACATACCTAGCAACTGCTATATCAGAAATGAATCCAATGTGACTTGATATCCAACATTTCTACCTCTTTTTTAGAAGTTTGATTTTGCTGAGAACCACCCAAAAGGCAATTATTTTTGAGTAATCTGATATAAGTACGGTAGGGTATATAGTCAATTGGGTTATGTCCAGAAAAACGCAAAAGCAAAACACAAGCCCAGGAATACTTACCAGCTATAATTGCTTTGACTATTTGTTCTATTTGTTCGGTGTTAATCTTTTTATTGACTTGTCTATTATCATCAGCAATATTTTGGCTCATAGTATGCACTCCTATGTGTAACTAAAAAACTAGTACCGCCGTGAATTCAAAATGCTTCTTTCAGAAGAGCTACGCTAACAAAATAGTGCTTCCAGCAGGCTGCGCCAACAAAATTCAAAATGTATAGGGCGTGAGCCTTTCAGATATTTGGAATGGTTGGTTTATTTACGCCGTACTGTACTAGTCAAACAACTTTGGATTTTAGATTAACTGTAAGCATTCAGCTAATGCCTAACGGCACGCTACGCGAACAGCCATCAGTAGTTAGCTTTTTCAGACTAACGCCAAAAATACGTATTTGATAATTAACCTATTTCTCAAACATTCTGACTCCTGACTCCTGACTTCTTACGATTAACTGTACCAACTCTCAGGATGTAGCTTGCTTTTGGAAAAGCAATACCGAAGCACCTCAATCCAAAACCTAAAACCTCAAATTGTTACGGTAAATAGCTAATAAGGATTTTCAGCAGCTTGCAAAATTCTCAAGACAGACTAAGTAATGGTAAACAAAACCGATGAAATTACCAGATGACACAAAGACAGATTTAAGAATCATCCAAGATAGATGTTTTTTTATTAAGAGTAGGGGCTGATTTAACCAGGCCATACAACATTTTTATTCACCTGATAGACATTTAACTAAATCCGCCCCCACAGATTAACCGTGTTGCAGAAGCAGCTTCTTTTTTAAGCCTACTCAAAGTTCAACTCTGGATACATGAACTATTTTTTGATCGACTTGTCTATTTTTTCGGTGTTGATTTTTTTTGATTATCCTTATCTCTGAGAGGCTGGATTTTTCACTATCTTCTCTTGAATGTCTTTTGCCCCCTAGCTCCCTTAAATCCCACTTAATTGGGGGGATATACTCTGAGATTTCACTCTGATGGCAAGAGAATTTTTTCATGTAGACAATACAGAAATTCAGAATTAATCTATGCTTCCTGGAAGTTACAATACTTCATGAATAACTGAGGAATACCATAGATAACAAACCCAAAGACTTTCAAATAATTTGTTTGTGTTTCTCAACACATACCTTGTTAAGAATTTATCTATCTCTAGTCAGATATGTAGTCATATTCTGGATATTGGTTAAGAAAAACATATTTCCTAAGAAGGATGACTGAGTATCTTTATATATAGTTGAATGCCTTGAATACTAAACTCAAACAGTTCAATAGAATCAGGAAAATTTATCCTCATTGTATAGGACAGTTTCGGTGTAAAAACTGATCTAAAGTTAACAAAGATAGGTTGATTATGTTTGGGAATATTTTCCTGAACCTATATCTGCGCCATCAGGCTAATAATCGGCAGATATTTACCTAAGTATTATCTGTGATTTTACAGAGTCAAAATTTTCATATCCATTTTTTAACCGAAAAATCACTTAAAACAAAAAAAATTGCATTCTTATATGCAAAAAATTGAAGTTATGATTTTTTTATTGCTAAAATCATAATTATTCAATTTTATTTTTAAATTAATTGTATAATCTTGATTCAAGAGGTAATTATCAACTAAATACTGGCTACAAGAAAAACTAATGATAAGGAGTACATAGGGATATGAATTCTGGCGATTCCGCGTTGGAACCATCAAATTTTAAATTGACTTACCAGCCAGGAGTAGAGTTGAAATTTGCTGATTTTCTCATCAATCAAGTTATAGATGCTGCATTTTGTTTAGGAGAAGATGCCCAATTTCTTTATGTCAATAAAGCCACCTGCTGCCTAACAGAATATTCCCGTGAAGAATTGCTTTGCATGAAAGTACATGAATTAGATGTAGATTTTTCATTACATAACTGGTTACAGCTATGGCAAAATCTGAAACACCTGGAACACGATTCTTTTAAGTCCCGCTATCGCACAAAGCGAGGAAGAGTATTTTTAGCAGAAGTAAATCTGAGGTATATAAAATACCAAGATATCGAGTTTGGTTGTGCGTTCATTCAGGACAAAGGTGATGGATTAATAGACTTGAGCGTTCAAGAATGGATTGATGACGGCAGAGAAATCAAAAAAAATTTACAACAAGAACTGATTGTTATTCAACCTCAACATATTGATACATTACTGCATCTGAGAGAATCTAGATTTCGCTTTTTGCTAGAATCTATTAATGCTAGTATTTTTTTGATTCAAGGTACACAGATTTGCTATGTAAATCCTGCTGCGGAGTTACTGACTGGGTACACGAAAACAGAATTATTAACAGGTTTTGATTTGAACCAAGTAATCAAGAGTAAAAAACCACACCCTTCTCCAGTAAATAACTCTGAATGTCAGGAGATAAAAATTCTGACTAAAGATGGTAAAGAACGATGGTTAGTTAGTGTGATGACTCGCTTAAATGGGGTGATAGATTTTCATGGTCAAGAAGTTGAAATCTTGACGGCTATTGATATTACCAATTACAAATATGTAGAATCTGAATTGTGTCAGACTTTAGAAAAAACAAAACTACTCAGCGAACTGAGAGCGCATCTTGTAGCTATAGTTTGTCATCAATTTCGTACACCACTAAATGTTATTTCTTTTTCCAATAGCTTGCTCAAACGATATATAGATAAATGGGAAGAGGAAAAGATTCTACCATTTATTAAACATATTCAAATAGGGGTAGAACAAATCAACCAGATATTAGATGATATTTTGTTATTAGCTAAGGCCGAATCAGTACAATTTAGTTTTCAACCAGAAGAAATTGATTTAGTTGAATTCTGTCAAGATTTAATCTCCAAAATGTTGATAATTAATAGTGAATATCATATTAATTTTGATAGTCGAGGGAACTGTGAAAAAGTATGGATTGATAAAAAATTGGTAGAACCGATTGTGAATAATTTACTAGAAAATGCTATTAAATATTCTCCCATTGGGAGTGTAGTAGATTTAAGAGTTGATTGTCATGAAGAGGAAGTAATCTTTCACGTTAAGGATCAGGGTATTGCTATTCCAGAAGAAGATCAGAAAAGACTTTTTGAGCCTTTTTATCGTGGTAGCAATATTGATAAAATTCCTGGTAATGGACTGGGTTTATCTATTGTTAAAACCCTGGTTAATTTACATGGAGGTCAAATGACAGTAGTAAGTAAAGTTGGTGTAGGTACTACATTTACTGTGGTACTTCCATCCGTTCCCTATTTGTATCCTGAAAGTTCTTAATCTTGAACACAGATTTTGTTAATCATTCCCTGATATAACTTTTATTGGTTACAAAATGATGCGCGAATCGTCAAAAAAAATTCTTGTAATTGAAGATGATGCTACTACTCGCCATCTCTTCATAGACGGTCTTGAGGCTGAAGGTTTTGTTACTATAGGATCAGAAAAAGGTTTAGTTGGTATCCAGAAAGCACAAGAGCATTTACCTGATTTGGTAATTTGTGATTTAATGATGCCAGATATAGATGGTTACAGTGTTTTAACTAAGTTGCGTCAAGATCCTCTCACTGCAATTATTCCTTTTATTTTTCTCACAGCTAGTAACACTAAGACATCTATGAGAAAAGCTATGGAGTTGGGAGCAGATGATTATTTGAGTAAACCTTGTACTGTTGATGAGTTGCTAAAGGCGATTAGTATCCGATTAGAAAAACAAGCTATCTTTCAAAGATGGTATGCGAGTAATTCTCAATCATTATCAGAACTAACTGCTAAATCAGAAAATTCAGAATCCATTTTTCCTAATCTTCCCCACCTTCAACAAGTTTTTGACTATATTGAGCGTCACTACCATCAAGGAATTACTTTGTCTGATGTGGCGGAAGCTGTTGGTTATTCTTCTCCTTATTTAACGACTCAAGTAGCGAAACAAACGGGAGAAAGTGTGAATGTTTGGATTGTCAAGCGCCGCATGGCAGCAGCGCGGACATTACTGAAAAGCACCAATCAGACAGTTGAAGAAATTGCTACAAAACTAGGCTATCAAAATGCTTGTCATTTCTCTCGTCAGTTTCGTCAACATCATGGTTTATCTCCCACTATTTGGAGAAAAGAACATCAATCATGTCATGTTGCTCAAACTACTAAGCTGCAATTAATTAAAAATCGCGCTCAATTAGTAAATCCTATTCCTTTAACTAGTTAAGAGGATCTTTTAAAACTAGAGGGTACGTATAATTTGTCATTTTGACCGGAACGTAGTGCTCGACTTTTCCTCAAATTATGAGATACTTCATTTCGCTCTCGCTACATACCCTGTGGAAAGCAAGCTACAGTATGACATTTTAGACTTTTGAAATATCCTCTAAGTTAACTATTTTTGGTTTTTGTTAACTGCTGGAACCATAATTGTATTCCCAAGGCTAACAAACCCAGAGCTACTAGACCAAATATTCCTGTTCCTAATCCTACTACACCTACAATTAGGGTCCGAACTGCTGAACTAATTTTCCATACTATTGGGTTTTGGGAATGGATGGGTTTGTTAGCAAAATTGGTGGCGATCGCTATCATGAGAGAATAGATTGCAAATGATAGTCCTCCCGAAATTATCGACCCCGTTATACAGCGTAATGGATTTGCTGTTACTTGCTTATAAGCATCCGTTGATGGTGTGATATTTGGTTCGTTCATAATTTGGTTCATTCATAATAGGGTGATGAGGGTGATGAGGAGGATGAGGGTGATGAGATTTGAGATTTGAGATTTGAGATTTTAAATTAGATATAAACAGATATAAGCAAATACAATCTAAAAAGCAAAAACTTCTGCCTATTCCCTGTCACCTGTCACCTGTTACCTATTCCCTGTCCCCTGTAATATTTGAATACCATTGGCAATTGTCTGAGTTACAAACAATTCTAAATCTTCGTCAGGGATTGCTGTCCGTATTTGCTGTTTGACTATTTCCGCTTGTGCTTTTGACTCAACAATGGCAAATACTGAAGGACCAGAACCAGACATCATTGTGCCTAAAACCCCTTCTTGACTAGCAAATAATTCTCGCAGTTGCAAGACTTGAGGATAAGCTGGTAAGACCACTTTTTCTAAATCATTATGCAGTTTTTGAGAGATTTTTGCTGCATCTTTATCTAAAATGGCTTTGACCATTTCTCCCGAATGTACAGCATTCGCACGAGCAACTAAATGTTCATCTTCGGTATTCTTAACATAAGAATTACCAAATTCTTGCCGATAGGTTTTATATGCCCAAGGTGTGGATACTTCTAGAATGCGATATTTAGCTAAAACTAAATGGATTTGATTTAAACTTGGTAAAGGAGAAAGTAGTTCACCTCTACCTGTAGCAATTGCTGTTCCTCCAGAAATACAAAATGACACATCTGAGCCAAGAGTTGCGCCTAATTCTTCTAATTCTGATTTAGTTAATCCCAAGTCCCAAAGTAAATCTATCCCCACTAATACTGCGGCTGCATTGGTTGAACCTCCAGCCAAACCCGCAGCTACAGGAATGCGTTTTGTGACTTTAATATCAATACCGCCAAAATTACTAAAAACATCAGGAAATTGTCTTGCCATCAATTCGGCAGCCCGGTATGCTAGATTACTTTTGTCTGTCGGTACCTGGGGATGGTTACAGTAGACGTGAATCGCCTCAGTACTGGCGGCCTGTAAATTAATCTGGTCTGCAATGTCGATGCTTTGGAGTATCATTGCCAACTCATGATATCCATCAGGGCGATCGCCAATGATCTCTAAATATAAGTTGATTTTGGCAGGTGCAATTAAGCTATAAGAACGCATAACAGTGGTAATTAGTAATTGGTAATTGGTAATTGGTAAGAATTTATTACCCAGTCCCCAGTCCCCAGTCCCCAGTCCCCAAATTTACCAGTGATACCCATTGTGAAACGCCGAGGTCTTCGGCGCGTACTTGGGGATTAATTTCTAATTGTTCCAGTAATTGAGTCAAGCGATCACGATCAACCACGGATTGCAGATTATTTCTTAACATTTTTCGCTTCGCTCCAAACCCCAATTTAACCAGATTTTCTAACTTTTTGGGGTCATTAACTGGGATTTCTATCTGTCGGGGTAGCAACCGCACCACTGCTGAATCAACTTTTGGTGGTGGGTAAAATGCACCAGCCGGAACAGAACAAATTAACTCACAATCTGCTAAATACTGCACCCGCACCGACAACGCCCCAAAAGTTCTTGACCCTGGTTTAGCATATAATCTTTCTGCTACTTCTTTCTGTACCAGCAGCACGATGGAATCATAAGGTTCTGGGTTAGGATTTGCAATTGTACCCAGTAGCTTCTCAATAATTGGACCCGTAATATTGTAGGGAATATTCGCAACAACTTTATTTTGCTTTTGGAACTTAGAAAAAGCTGTCAGTTGGGAAGGGACATCAAGAGTGAGAAAATCCCCTTGCAAAAGCAAAAAATTTGCCCTCTCACCCAGTTGTTTTACCAGCAATTTACACAAATCAGGGTCAATTTCTACAGCAAGTAGAGAATGAACTAAAGGTAATAAACGCCGAGTTAAAATTCCCGTACCAGGGCCAATTTCCAAAACCCTATCAGCCTCTTGACACTCTGCTGCTTCAAGAATCGCGTTAAGCGCCTTTTCACTTTTTAACCAATGTTGAGCAAATTGCTTACGGGGTTGCACCATTTATATTAATTGCTCCATATTTATAACATTTTATATCTTCCTTGACATTAACTGCATTTTATGATTTATGGAAAACCAACTGCTTCCTGACAAAACAGGATTGGGGCAATTTTATCTTCATCTATAAAACATTACTATACAAGCAAAAAAATATATTTTATCTCTCATTTTATTTATTAGTGGTTTGCACCAGCATTAGCAGTTGTGGTTTCAGTAATTCTTCTGTTAGTACAGTTTCAGTACCAATACCAAACAGCACAGCCTCATGAAGACCCCGGAGTTTTCAAGTTGAAACTCAACCATTTTCAACCCAACCATATCCCAGTGACGAACCACCTACTTCAGCTAACAAAGCCGTCTCTGGTAAAACTACGACTGCCACCCTATACACAAGTAATACCCAATGTCAAGATTATGTTGCCAAAGGATCATTAGTATCAGCCGATGAACCCATAAATGAAGCTGTTAGTAAAGTCTTACAGGAGCGAGAAAGAGCGAATTTTAGCTTGGCTGGGTATATCGTGTCGATTTTAATAATGATATTGCTACAATTGATTTGCGAATTGCTCCTGACTCAAAGCGACAAATAGCTTCTCTTTCTAGTTGTGAGCAGTTTGCTTTATTTGGTAGTCTCCGCAAAACCTTGACCAGCAATGCCCAATGGAAAATTAAAGAAGTGCGCCTCACTGAGAAAGGTGAAGAAATTTCTCTTTAATTAGGGTGCTGGGGGAGAATAACCAATGACCAATGCCCAATGCCCAATGCCCAATGCCCATAGTAAAGATTTTCTAGCGATTAGGTTCAGATACAGAATCACACCATTAATATAAAAAAGTCTTTAGTTAAGGAATGTAAGCCAATGGATGTCAAGCTGATATTAGTAGGATTAACAGTTATCTTTACCTTGGCTTGTTTATTTTTCGGTACGAAAAACGGATTTTATGATTCAGACAACTATCATGGTAACGGTTCTGCACATTAAGCACAGTTAGAGAGGAGAGCATGAGGGATGATCTTTCCGTATCCTCTCAGTCTGATGGTGGGGAAACTAATGGTGAATTAGAATGTCTGCCCTATAGTGTTCAGCATGAAGATGAAGGTGTATGTCTACTAGTGCGGATGGGGCCACACCGCATTCTATTAGATTGTGGTTTAGCAGATATTTCATCTCTGTATGGGGGAATAACTACTTCGGTACACAGGGGTAATTTACCACCACCAGTAGATTTAGTATTGATTAGTCATGCTCATCCAGATCATGCTAGGGGTTTGCTGTCGCTAAATCAAGCTTTTCCCCTGTTACCTATCTATGCTAGTGAGGTGACTAGTAAGTTATTGCCGTTAAATTGGCCAGAACAAGATCCTGAAGACATTCCTGCATTTTGTCATGCTTTGCCGTTGCGATCGCCTGTAGAAATTCAAGAAAACCTAATTGTAGAATTATTTCCCGCCGGACACCTACCAGGGGCTGTAGCCATTCTCCTCACCTACCACACCCAAAACCGCGATTACAAATTACTTTACACAGGGGATTTTTTCCTATCCAACTCTCGGCTGGTAGAAGGCTTACGTTTGGAAGAATTACGGGGATTAAATTTAAATGTGCTGTTAATAGAGGGCAGTTATGGCACATCCCGTCATCCCCACCGCCGCAACCAAGAAAATCAACTAGCAGAAAGAATTAATCGAGCCATCACCACTGGTGCGCCAGAGATGAACGCCGATCATTGTTCTGTCATTTTACCGACACCAGCCTTGGGCTTAGGTCAAGAATTGCTGATGTTATTGCGTTCTCATCATCATTTTACAGGCCGGGATTTAGACATTTGGGTTGATGGTGCCGTTGCTACCGGTTGCGATGCCTATTTAGAACTTTTACCCCATCTTCCCGCATCAGTCCAAAATTTTGCGCGTCATCAACCCCTATTTTGGGATGAGCGCGTCCGCCCCCGTGTGCGGCGGTTGAAAGCAGAAGATTTAGCTACTTTAGGCAGCACACCCTGTATTGTCCTCACCGACTCTACACCAGATTTACATAAATATTGCCGACCCAACACAGGCCCTTGGCTAATTCTTCTGCCAGAAAAAATTGATATAAAAGTTAATCAAGAATATTTAGCACCCACGACTTTTGAAAGCTATCTTTTAGCTCAACATAGTGATGGTCCAGGTACAACCCAATTAATTCATAATTTACGACCCCAGCACGTTGTTTTTGTTCATGGTTCACCTGCTTATTTAGCTGACCTCACTAGCTTAGAAGAATTACAAAATCGTTACCATATTCATTCTCCAGCGGCGGGAATTTTAGTCGAATTGCCCATTGGCGAAACATTTTTACAACCTTCAGCCCCGGAAACTAACTATGAAGGCGAGTTAACGGAGCTAGAAGAAGTCATTACCATTTCTCTGCCAGATGCAATTACATCTGACCCACGTTGGCAGCAATTTGCCGATACTGGTTTAATAGAAGCCCGTTGGCAGGGTGAAGAACTGATATTACGGGGTTTATCTCAGCGAGAACTCCTCAATCAAAATAGTATAGACCTAACCCGCAGTCGGTATCCTTATACATGGTCTGATTTGGAATGTTGTGGTACGTGCAGATACCAAAGAGGGCAACGGTGTTGGAATCCCGCTGCCCCGTTGTATAACTTTAAAGTTACCCTAGAAGGGTACTGCCCTGCCTATGAGAACCTATCAAATCAGGAATCCTGAATCATAATTTATACCTCAGAATTTAGCATTCATTAGGGTTTGCTGAAAAAATCTTTTCGTAAGGGCTAGGAGTCAGGAGTTAGGAGGGAGAATTAGAAGGAGGTAAGAATAGTCTCGAATTTGGGAAAGTGATTGGCTATGACTTACGCCACGCTACGCTATTAGCAAGCCCTAATTACTCTGGATTCAAGTCAGTAAAACGGTTGCGGATACGCTCCGCTTCAGGACAATCTTCGGTTGTGAGAGGTTCTATGTTACCCCGTGGTACGGAAGCTAATTTTTGCGTTACAGCGCCAATGCTTTCTAGGCGAACCATCTCTTCCCAGGAACAAACTTCATCTTCTTCATCTGTTTCATACCGTAGAGTCACTAAATCACCCTCTATATCAATAATGCGGGCGCGCTCTATCCAGCGTTGCTGATCCCGCAAAAAAACACATACCTCCCGCCCGTCGCAACACAGTTGATAAATCTTGCGGTGTAGCATGTACTGCTTCTGCCTTTTTAAACAACGTAGTTTAACCTGTCAAAGTCTGGGTCTTAACCCATTAAGATATACCCTCCAGAGGTTAATTTCATGCTTTGTAAACTAGTGTGTCTAATAACCCAATCTTACAACGACTCGATTTTAGTAGTCAGAAATAGAGAAATCTTGGGTCATAAACCAATCGTTACTGCATTAGTTGAACTCAATCTCTTTTGGGTCGATGCTAGAGAATGTCTACTTCATAGAAGTCAAACATTTCTGGAGCTGTCCTAACCAGTTTAAGATGTGGTGGTGATTCCTGATTACCATCATGTAATAAATAGTACTGCAAAACAAGCGATAATTGCGGTTGTTCGAGTTGCCTACTTGTAGTCATTGGCATTTTTAGGAAGTCTGGGGACTCGGCTATACTTTTAACCCTTAATGTATTTTATCTTAACTCATTCTCGCCCTGACCTTCATAGTTTTACACAACAATACCTGAATAGTTTTAAACTTTTATTTGTACTCTCTCGTAATACAGTAATATTTTACTCAAAAACGACCACGAATATCAAGTAAAAAACGACCACGAATATCAAGTAAGGGTGTAGGGGTATATGAGAAAGAATATTTATCTTTATTTCTGGCAACTGACCAATCATTGATGGTACAAGCACCTAGATGTATCCTTGGGGTCAATCCAAAATTCTGTTAGATGATGATTGCTTAAAATTACAATTAAATACTGATTTTATAATAGCTAAAATTTCTGGGGCATTTCTGGGGCAGGCTTTTCGCCCTACCCCATCAAAAGTCTATTTGATGTTGATGCAAGTGATAAAAACCAAGGTTCGAGTAATACAGGTTTCATGTTAAGTTTGATGTTACATTTCCTAGTGAAAACTGTTCAGTACAGGCAATTCCATCAGACTTTTGGAGGAAGCTTCTCGTTTAATTGTACCTATGCGGATTGCTTCATATAAAACTGCAAGAGCTTTCAAATCATCTGATTGATAGCATCTAGTAGTCAGGACTTGATGGAGTAAACCCTCTGATTCAACACTAAGATATCCAGTTTGGAAGGCAGATGCGATAAGTGTACGAATCATGATAAACAGGGCATAATAAACGATCTATCATTCTCAGTTTGAGGCATTTTCTCCCTAAATACATTGATGTAGAACAGTGAATATTAGTGATTGTCATTACTTTAACTTTGTGATCTCAATCACAGATAAAAAAGACAAATCCTGTATAATAGTAAGATTTAACATGAACATATAGAAATACTTGGTGTCAAAAATACTACTAAAATCAATAATAGTAAAAATAGAAACGTATTTAATCATACTAAGCAAATAGTACTAGAAGGAATAATTGGTATTTAAAAGCACAAAGTCTTAAATATCTTTAATGAGATAAAAACTGGCGGAAGTCTTCATCTTTTTGACTCAGTTGCACCCAATCTAAATCAAGTGATTGGAATTTTTGCGCCAAGCGATCGCAGGATGGGCGTTCACTGGCATAATGTCCCACATCAATCAGAATCAATCCTTGATCTCTACTTTCTTGAAACTGATGAAATTTACAGTCAGCGGTGAGATAGGCTTGGGCGTTGGTTTTCACAACTGCGGAAATAAAATCTGCACCAGAACCTCCCAAAACAGCAACTCGTGAAATTTCTTGTTGTAAATCAGCAGTGGGTGAAAAAATCACCTTTGGTGGACGAAGTTGAGTTTGAATAGTGGTTAGTAATTCCTGCAATTTTAAAGATGGTTTGAGCATTCCTACTCGCCCATATCCTAAACCCAATTGGGTGGGAACTATGGGAGATACTGCTTGCAGGTGTAACATTTGCGCCAAAATATCCGCTGTGCCATCATTTACCTGATCAAAGTTTGTATGGGCACTGTAGATACCAATATTGTGAGTAAAAGCTAACCGCGCCATTTCTGCCAGTGCTTCCCCAGTGCGAAGAGATTTGAGGGGATGAAAAATTAGGGGATGATGGGCAAAAATTAGATTAGCATTGAGTGCGATCGCTTCTGTCATTACGGACAAAGTCGGAGTTAAACATACTAAGACCCGTGCCTCTTGCTCCAAGACACCTGTCTCAATCTGCCAACCGGAATTATCCCAGCTTTCGCACCAAGCCGGATTAGCCCATTCTTCAAACCAGGTGATTAAATCAGCAATTTTCATGAGATGTTATAGGTATAATTTTAGGTAATTACACAGTTGTGCCACTATTCAATCATTGAATCCTGACTCCATCAGGAAATTTAAACATTAAGACTAAATAGATATGAACTCAATACTTATTGGTTACGCAAAAAAAGGGAGTAGAAAAGAAAAAAATTTTAACCTCAACTGAGTCGCCTTAAGTATTAAATATGATACAGAGATTAATGATACAGAAATTAAAATTTGTTGCACTACCTACGAATAGAAAACCTGATCATGTCTATTGTTTTTGTATTCTTTATTACTCTCTCTCAATCCTATTGACCGGAAAAACCAGCAAACAGTAGTGGTAAGAGTATCAAAGGAGAAGCAATCAAAGCTAGAGTTACTTGATCAATTTTAATATGATTTTTTTGTGGATCGCTCATTTGGTACTGTCCCGAAAAATAGGTAGTTTAACTCCAGCGAAATCAGGTATAAACTTTTTTCCCATTTAGTTGAGTTGGAAGTGTAAAGCAAATCTAACTCATTTCTTCCAAGGGAGTCTAGTCCCCATTTGAGTCCATGCAGAAAAGATGAGATAAACAATGAGTAAACTCACACCTGCAAAAAACGCTAGTAAATCGTTATCCATAGTTCTGCTCAAGATCACCATACACTAAATTCAGTATATTACCTTATTCAGGGTAATACCTTAATAGCTCGTTTATCAGAAGTGTCGAATGTTAGGAAAAGAATCAGGGGTAGATTTTTTCTCCACCCTTCCCTCTTAAGCCACAAGTATTGTCTTATTACGATTTGATAAAATTTTATACATTTTTTACATCAATTTGCCGTAGTCCTCACAAGATCCTCACGTTTTGCATATATAACAGACTTGAAGGTGATAGCAAGAATCAATAAATCTGAGCAATACCTGGAAAATTGATATTTAATGGAGATTGATAATGATTAAGTTACTTGTGGACATCCTCCTTATTGTTATTAATACGATTTATCAAGATCGCCCCTATCCTCGCTTTTATGTTTTGGAAACTGTCGGACGAGTCCCTTACTTTTCCTACGTTTCAATTTTGCGTATTTACGAAACTTTAGGATTTGGGAGAAGAGCTGATTGGTTAAAGGTAGATTTTGCTGAATCTTCGAATAAATTACATCATTTATTGATTATGGAATCTTTAGAAGGTTCACAATTTTGGGGCGATCGCATCTTAGCCAGAACAACGGCATTACTTTACTATTGGATTATTGTTACCCTATATCTCGTCTCTCCTGGTTATGCCTATCATTTCATGGAATTGGTAGAAAATCACGCCTATGATAGTTATCAAAAATTCTTGACAGAATACGAAACAGAACTGAAGTTAGAACCTGCACCAGCAAATTTACCACAAAACCAAACTTTAGTGACACTCAATTTGCGAACTGGTACTACATGGTAAACAAAACCGGCGAATCAAAACTTTATTAGCACATAACTGTAGTTTAAATCGAGGTAAAGAGAACGCCAACCTGAATGATCTTGCTTTCATTAAAAGCATATACTGCACATAAATACCATATAGCATTAAGGTATCATTGATTACCAGTAATTAGTTAGAATAACTTAAGCTTTCCACTGGAATAGTGTACTTCATTTATCTACCATCCGCTGTAGTTTTCCCGGATAGTGTTCACATTTGGAGAGAATAGGGAATTCTAAGTATAGATGTTGAAGTCATATAATATTGACTCTTCCTATCTTGTTGATACCCAGTCACAGTGAGAATATTTCACCTATGACTTATTACCAGTGCAAATTTTCTATCTCCCATTCCCAGCAATCAGTAACAATACTGGTGCACAGCAAGAACATAAACTTGATCCAGCAAAGTATGTGACGATTTGGGAATCGTCTCCATTCTCAACAGCACCAATTGTTATTTCTAATAAGCTCGATCCTGGATTAATCAATGCTCTCAAAAAGGCACTAATTGATCCTCCAGAAGGGATTGTCGCAATTTCTGGTGTGGAAACAGCAGTATATACACTTGTAGATGATCTGAGTTATGAACCAATTAGGCAATTACAAACCAATTTAGATGAAAAAATTAATAAATAATTCCCCCAAATCCAATATAAATTCAATAAATAGTATGAAGATTTGGCAAAAAGTCCTTGCTTCTTCGACAGTATTAGCTGGGCTTATCTGTCTGATGGGCATCAGTATTTTTAATCTATATCAAGCCGAAATATTAGCGGAAAAAACCCAGAAAAAAACTGCACAGGTACTCACCATTACTAATAATTTAGAAAAATATTTAAAAAATCAAGTTCTAGTTCTTAAGGATTTTGTCATTCTGGATCACAACATTCAAAATATGATAGAATTTCAGAAAATAATGTCTAACTTTCGGACTGAACTTGATAAGTTAGAAATATTGATGGGCAAAGATCCAGAAGTATTACTTGTCCGTCGTCATCACGCTTTTTTGACAAAGTTAGCTAATGGTCTAGATAAGAATATAACCACTTTGGTGAAATCCCAAGAAGATATCAAAGCAATTAACGCTTATGTAAAAGATATTAGCTTTTATTTATCTGCCATTTCTGATGATACTCTAAAACAGTATAATATAGCTAATGCAAATGTTATAAAAATCAGAAAAATCAACACAAACTTTATGCTTTTAGCTATTATTGGCATATTTTTAATATTGCTATATCAATTAATTTTTATTCTTCCTGTTCTTCGCTCGCTGCATAAACTCCAAGTTGGAGTAGCTGAAATTGGTGCAGGAGATTTGAATTACCATTTAGATATTCAAACTAATGATGAAATTGAGCAGTTAGCAAATAATTTTAATCAGATGACTAGCAAGTTGTCTGATTTTTATCAATGTCTAGAATCTAGGGTTACTGAAAGAACTATTGAACTATTTCAACTCAATCAGGATTTAGAAACTGAAATCGCTGATAGACGACAAACAGAAATTAAGCTCAAAAAGTCCCAAGCACAACTAACACTAAAAGCTCAAGAACTTGAAAAAACCCTACAGGAACTTCAGGAGGCTCAAACTCAATTAATTCAAACAGAGAAGATGTCAAGCTTAGGGCAATTAGTAGCCGGAGTTGCCCATGAAATTAATAATCCAGTTAACTTTATTCACGGTAATATTGAACCTCTAAAAGAGTATTTACACAATTTCAGCACAGTGATAAATTTATATAAAACTCATTATCCTCAACCTGTTCATCAGATAGAAAATTATATTAAAGATATAGATTTAGAATTTATCCTAAAAGATACAGATCAAGTTATTGCTTCTCTAGAAGTAGGAACTAAAAGAATTCGGGAAATTGTTTTATCTCTGAGAAACTTCTCTCGACTTGATGAAGCTGATATGAAAGAAGTCAACCTTCATGAAGGAATTGATAATACCTTATTAATTCTCCAGCATAGAATTAAAGAAAAACCCCAGCACTCGGAAATTGAAATTATTAAAGAATATGGTGAGTTACCATTAATTGAATGTTACCCTGGTCAATTAAATCAGGTGTTTATGAACATTCTTAATAATGCAATTGATGCTATGGATTCTTATAAAGAAGATAACAATTTAATAGAAACAACGTCTATTAACAAAAAAATTGTTATTAAAACAGAAATGGTAAATAACAAGTTTATTACCATTCATATTGCAGACAATGGGGCAGGAATACCAGCAGAAATTCGCAATCGCATATTTGATCCCTTCTTTACAACAAAACCAGTTGGTAAAGGAACGGGATTGGGTTTATCAATCAGTTATCAAATTGTGACTGCTACCCATCGAGGTAGTTTACAATATATAACTGTACCGGAAGAAGGAACAGAATTTATTATTAAACTTCCAATTAAGCAAAAAAATTAAATTAGCATGATGCTAAATAAGCTTTCAGATTTCCTCAACCCTAATTCTGGAATTGCCTCCACACCTCCCAGTTATTACTATAAAGGAAGATGTCTGCAAATGGGAGAACTGTTGAGACTACCCCGCACCCCCATAGCAGAAGCTATAGCTTACGGTTTAATGTGGCAACTGAGCCAAAATGAACTTTATGCTCGTGAAGGTAAAATGTATCGAATTTTGCTAGTTGAATTACCTAACGGTGAACAAAGAGTTATTAAGGCTTTTTCCGGTCTTTCGAATGGTTTTAGTGTAGTTAAAGGTTGGGTTTACCCTATTGTCGGAGGTGAAGAAGTTGCATTAGCTGAAGCTTTTAGTTTAGCTGAGTTAGAAACAATTAAACAAGAAATAATTACTCTCAAACAACTTCCAGAACGAGAACAATATCAAAGATTATCTGCTGAATTTAAACAGCAGTTAGAACTAATCAACTCGCGACATAGCGTCAGTAAAAAACAACGACAGGAAAAACGCCAACAATACCACCAAACCCTCATAGGAGAAAACCTAGAAATTGCTTTAACACAACTGGAAACTGAAAGCCGTCAACAGGGAATTGAGCGAAAATACTTCAAACTTCGGCAAAATGAAATTTTGCAGCCTTTACAGCAGATAAGAACAACCTCAGATACGAGAATTAGGGAACTGAAACAAAAGCGGAAAGAAATATCAAGCCTATTACAGATACAGATGCACGCTGCATATAGCCTCACTAGTTTTGATGGACAATCTCTATCTTTACAAGAATTACTAGCAGGGGGAACACCCACCGGAACGGGGGAATGTTGCGCTTCTAAGTTTTTAACTTATGCAGCGACTCATAAATTAAAACCCCTAGCAATGGCGGAATTTTGGTGGGGTGAATCTTCGGTACAGGACAAAGTACAGGGAGAACTTTATGGTGCTTGTGCAGAAAGATGTCAAGCATTAATTGGGTTTTTGCTCTCAGGATTAAAATCGAACTTTGCTAATGAGAAAGAGAACAACATCATTATATTAAGACCAATGGCTAATTGCTGTGAATAAACCAGCCGGATTGCTTTCTGTTCCTGGACGTTATGCGGACACCCAAGATAGCGTTCTCAGTCGTTTACGGAATGTGTATGATCTGGAATTGATCACAGTGCATCGTTGTAGATCAAGAAACTTCAGGTATTTTATTATTAGCACGCGATTGCACCACCTATTCACAACTCAGTCAACAATTTGAAAAACGACAAATTCACAAAATCTATGAAGCCATGCTTGCCGATTCCCTCACCACTGACCAAGGTATCTTAGATTTACCACTGTGGGGAAATCCAGAAAATCGACCTTATCAACAAGTTGATTTAGAACGAGGTAAACCCAGCGTGACACAGTTTCGGGTCATGGGGAAACAAGGAAAGTATACCCGTGTAGAATTGATTCCCCTCACAGGACGCACCCACCAGTTACGGGTTCATGCTGCTGATGTGCAAGGATTGGGAGTAAAGATTTTAGGCTATCGCTTATATGGTTGCAATGCTGATGCCAGTCGATTACATCTACACGCCAGAGAAATCAGTTTTCAACATCCCCAGTCAGGGGAAAATATACATCTACAGACAGTCACACCATTTTAACAAGAAGCAAGGGTGTAGGGGTGTAAAGTGATGATAAGATCCTCATCTTCATCCTGTTAATCCTGTTCATCCTGATTCAGAAATATATTATTTTTACAGATGTAACCTTTATCAGTAAACTCAAATATTGCATACTTATGACTGGAGAGTAAAACTTTGGGTATAGAACTACGCAGTTTCGTATTTCTAGACAATCTGCAACCGCAACACGCCGCATATATGGGAACAGTAGCCCAAGGTTTTTTACCATTACCAGGGGATACATCCCTGTGGATTGAAATTTCACCCGGTATTGAAATCAATAAAATTACAGACTTAGCCCTCAAATCTGCCTCCGTTCGTCCAGGAGTACAGGTAGTAGAAAGGCTGTATGGACTATTAGAAGTGCATTCTGGCTCCCAAGGGGAAACACGAGCCGCAGGCCAAGCCATTTTAGCCATGCTGGGAGTGAAAAAAGAAGACTGTCTCAAACCCCGTGTAGTTTCTAGCCAGATTATTCGCAACATTGACGCCTACCAAACCCAACTCATCAACCGTACACGCAGAGGCCAGCTACTACTAGCGGGACAAACCCTGTACGTCTTAGAAGTTGAACCAGCCGCTTATGCCGCCCTAGCAGCGAACGAAGCCGAAAAAGCAGCCCAGATTAACATTTTAGAGGTGCAAGCCGTAGGAAGCTTTGGCCGACTGTATTTAGGGGGAAATGAGCGGGATATTTTAGCCGGTGCAGCAGGAGCGTTAGCCGCGATCGCAAATGTACCAGGCCGCACAGCTCAAAATCAGCGTCAGGAATAAAGGAAAGGAGCAAAAATGGCAAATCCAGAGCATTTAGCCCTACTCCAATCAGGTGCAGTTACCTGGATAGAATGGAGAAAGCAAAATCCCCAACTAGAAATTGACCTCAGCACCGCTAACCTGCAAGGGGAAAACTTCCGGGGTGCAAACCTACAAGGAGTCAATTTAACCAAGGTAGATTTCAGTCACGCTTTATTGGTGCGAACCAATTTGAGTGGTGCAAATTTGAGTAGTGCTAATCTCCGTCAAGCCAAGTTGATAGGAGCTAATTTGAGTGAAGCTAATTTGAGTATTGCTAACTTGCATAATGCAACACTGACACAGGCAAATTTGAGTCAGGTAAATTTAATCGGTGCTGATTTGAGTGAGGCAAATCTTATAGGTGCAGCAATTACAGATGCTAACTTAATTGGTACTGATTTCAGAAACGCCAACTTAAAAGATGCCGATTTAGCAGCAGCTAAACTCATCCGTAGTAACCTTTGTTTTGCTAACCTCGTAGGAGCTAATTTAATTACCACTGACCTGAGTGAAGCTAATTTGTATGAGGCCGAATTAATGCAAACTTACCTTTACCAAGGTAATTTATGTAAAGCTAATTTAACAAGCTCACATTTAGGAAGTTCATACTTATTCAGAGCTAATTTGAGTGAAGCTAATTTGACTAATGCTGATTTAACTTGTGCAAATTTAACAGGTGCGAATCTTAGAGGTGCAAATTTAACAGGTGCGAATCTTAGAGGTGCAAATTTAACAGGTGCGAATCTTAGAGGTACAAATTTAACAGGTGCGATTATGCCAGTTCTTTAGGGTATGTTTAGAAACAGCAAAGTTATTACTGCTAAAGATAAGTTATTTCAATTAGACTTTGACGAAAAATGTAAATTTTCTGAATTTTCTCAATGATCCCAGCTTGATTCTCAATAATATTAAGAACTAGTTGCACCATATTAACAAATATACTAGGGTCTTGACTTCTTGACTGGTTATGGTAATCTAGGGTTAAAGATAATCCAAGGCTTTTTTATATCCAAAAACCTCTCAATAAACCTCTCAATCAGGATTTACTGGATATGAGATCTAGGTAGTTAGAGTAATTGGTGTCAAAGTGATCGCTGATACCTTATTTAACCAAAGGAAGAGTAAAATAATACTTGCAGTTATTAACACACCGCCTAAAACAGCAAAGAAAAACTTCAGTTTACTGTAGGCTCTTTCCCCTTGTACTTCTCCAGTCTGAGCATTAATCATTACCTGAAACTAGCTATTTTTGTAAGGATAGGAAGTCAGTCAAACAGGTAACAAAATATGTTTAAAAGTAATTTGTTGATAATTAGTAGAAATATCACCAACCCTCTGTTAATCACCACTGATATCTCACTTTACCGCTAAATAAATATTATTATAAATTGTCTTTTTTCCCTCCAAAAATCATTCTTCTAAAGAAACTTGCGATCGCTGTAACTCAAACCCCACTAAATAGGATGGTTCGTCAGTTCGCAGTGATTCTTTTATATGCCAAGGTTCCAAAGCATGAAGTCTATTAATCCCAGATTCCACAACCACAACTGTCACACCCCAACAAAACGGATGTATTTAGTAGATAAGAACTAATCACTGGTAGAGTTGACTAGAATTTATTGGAGCTAAATAGGAATTACTACTATGAAGTTAGATATACAGTTAATAAACACGACTAGGTACGAAATTTCGGTTCTTAGGTTTTTTTTATGGAAAACCTGGTTCAAAATCATTGAAAGCTTTATCCTCAATTACTATAAAAAAACGAAAAAACATTTTGAACCAACAGAAAAATGAGAAAATTTAAACAGATACTTTTGTGCAGTGTCTATTGCCATGTTTAGTACCAAAGACCTTAAATTGGAAAAATTGGCCATTTAGAGATAGTAGCAGGAATAACGGTTTTATCTACGCTGGCTGTGGCGATTTGCTGGCCGTCGGGACTTATGTAAATGCCTAAAACTGCGGCTTTGTTTCCTGTTAAACAGTTATGTTCTTGAATAGTCAAAATTACTCTTTGCAGGGCAGAATCTACTTGCATATGGAGATTTGCATCTGTGCTTTTGAGATGTTGGAGACGTTATTTGCCTTTAATTCTTTGGAGGAGGGCATCAAAGGCTTTGTTAGAGGCATATAATGCTTCTGAGGAGAGGACGATTACTCTCACGTCACTAATTGCTGTTTGCTGATATTGGTTATAGGCTACCAGTCCCAGTTTGATCGCCCAACTGTTCTAAAGTAGAAGCATTACCATCATTTTCCATGATGGATGGTGTTTTCCTGTTGATGATGCAAAAATTAATTTAATTCAGTAAAAATATACTTTTTCATTACTGAAAATATTCACATAACATGGATTCTGTAGACTATCCTGTTGCCTATAGTTGCTATGTTTAGGATGGTACTTTTTAAAGTATGCAAACAATTTTGGAATTATTCCCAAACATCAATATTTTAGCGTTTAATTACTATATACCCCATGGACATTGCTATCTCTAGCAAACGCCCTTAGTCGGATTGCATTTAATTAGTGATGCCCTAATTGTGATCGCCTATTTTTCTATTCCCGCAATGCTGATTTATTTTGTTAGTAAGCGCAATGGCATTCCCTTCTCCAAGGTCTTTGTCTTATGTGGTGCATTTATTATCCTGTGTGGTACAGAGCATCTCCTTGATATTTGGACACTTTGGCATCCAGACTACTGGATTTCCGGCATTGAATGCGCTTTAACTGCGATTGTTTCTTGCTATACAGCTTTACAACTAATAGAACTCCTACCAAAATTTTTGGCATTGCAAACCCCTGATCAGCTATAAAAAATCAACCGCGAATTAGAACAGCAAGTAGCCGAACGGCAGCGCACCAAAGAACCCCAAGAATGATTGTAGCCGGCACAGCTTCTGTGACTGGTGACAACTTTTTTCCAGCTTTGGTGCAGAATTTAGCAAAGGCCTTAGATGTGAGTTATGTCGTCTTGTCTGAGAGAGTTGATAATTCTCTCCAAAGCTTGCGAACCCTTGCTCTCTGGTTTGTTGATAATTTAGCAGACAAGATTGAATATCATTTGGTAGGTACTCCTTGTAAAGTCGCGGTTGAAGAGAAATTGCTGTGTTCTTATCCAGATAATTTACAGGAACTGTTTCCAACAGTCGCATTACTACAACACATCAATGCCCAGAGTTATGTAGCTGTCCCCTTACTGGATCTTAATCAACAGGTGATTGGCAATCTCTGCATTATTGATGTCAAATCCTTTCATACCGATGAACGCACCAAAGCACTCTTGAGTGTCTTCGCAGCACGAGCTTCTGCTGAACTACAACGGAAATCGGCAGAGGAAGAAAAACGCCATGCTTACCAGGATCTAGAATTCCGAGTTTAAGAACGAACCGCAGCACTTGTAACAGCTAATAACGCCCTAGAAAGTGAAATTAGGGAACGGATCACAGCGGAAGCAACAATGAGGGTGATGGCAGAACCGGAAAAAGCAATTAACGGCGTGATTCTGCGAATGCGTCAAACCCTAAATCTAGACTCTATTTTTAATGTCACCACCACAGAATTCAGGCAAGCAGTTAAATGCGATCGCGTCTTAATATACCGCTTCAAATTCAAACCAGATTGGACTGGGGAATTAGTTTCCGAGTCTGTCAGTGACAATTGGAATATTTTGTTTACCCGCACGGGCAAATGATCCCACACTTACGCAAATAAGAGCAGAATCGAGTTTGCTAGATGATAAGGTACCTTGCCATAGGTGTTCCACCAGTAGCGAATCGAGTCACAGGCCAATTCACTAGTATC
>CAKZGI010000333.1 GCA_936914905.1 uncultured Trichormus sp.
TTCAATTTCACCAGGGTCAGGGGGCATCATCTACCAGTTCTCCATCTACCCTTCTGGTGTATAGATATTATTGGCACTCTTACACCTTATTTAATCCACTTTCCTAACGGTTTAGTTTTGTTCGATTGAAGTTACTTGCCGTCGCGGGATTTCTACTTCCGAAAAGTTCCTCAAATCACTGAGATTTATGATCTAATTAAAGGTATTGAACCCCATCAAGATACGAATAATTATCTACAAACAGTAGCTGCATTAGAAGAACAGGTCAATCAAACGGGGTTAAAATCTCCTCAAGTAAAAATCAAGTTAGAAGAAATCGGTCATCTCAGCACTGAAATGATTGAAACTAAGCCCTTTGCTGGTGTGGGTAAGAGTCGGTCTCTGGAAAAAATCAAAAATCGGATGCCGGAACACATTGGTCAAAAATCTGCAAAAAATGCTTTTCTTACTTTTTGGAGTCGAGAATATTTATCTAAACGTAGCTGGATTCAAGAAATTAATTTTTTCAACCAGAAAATTCGTCCTGCTACCGCAACGAACTATTATCGAAAAATAGGGGAAAATGGGGAATTATTGGATAATCTCCGGCTAATTGATCGATCATTTGTAGCCATATTTGGCTTGGAATTACTGGGACGCACTTTCTATATAAAACGGCAAAATCTCCATTTAAGTTGGTTAGAGGTAATTTTGTGGCGTTGGTATGACCTATTTTTACTAATTCCTTTTTGGCGTTGGCTCAGAATTTTACCAGTCATGGTGTGGTTAGATCAAGCACAGTTGATTAGTTTACATTTAATCAGAAGGCAACTACATTAAGGAATAGTAGCGAGTTTTGCCGAAGAAATCACAGAAATGGTTGTGGTGCGGGTAATTAACCAGATGCAAGGTTCGATCCAACTAGGTGGTATAACGCTGTGGTTATTCCAATCAGAAAAAGAGCTTACTTACATAGATATTAATAATAGATTAATGAAGTTGAAGCGATCGCAGGACTACTATTGGTACAAAGCATTGTTAATCAGGTCCTGCCTAAAATCCAGCCAGAAATTAACCCCATTTTAGGCCACAATATTGACACGGCTTTTCAGCAAATTCGTGTTTATCGTAACCTGCTAATGTTGCCAGGAGTAGGACAAGCATAAAACTAACTCAGTGAGCAACTATCAAATCAAATTACCACTAGTCTATCTTCTACACTGGTTAGCGCCATTTAATATCCCGTCGCCGCCAAACTTACCAATCAGCTAATTGAAAAATTAACTACTGTCTTAGGTTTAGAATCTCAATAAAAGCACGTAATCATAGAAATTCAAAATTTACTCAACGACTTTTTAGAGGAAGTCAAAATTAACTACATTCAACGTCTATCTCAAGAGGACATTGAGTAAATTTCTGAAAAAACCAGACAAATGCAATCACAAGCATCTGTTCCAACAATAGTCAATAGAAGCACTTTCCCAGAAATCCGGGACAGATAGAGGGGACTGGGGAAGATGAAAGAGATGAGGGAAATGGGGGAGATGGGGAAGTAATTTTCCTCATACTCAATGACTAATGACTAATGACTAACGAAAAAAATACGCTACACTCATGTTAGGGGCGAACCAACGACAGTTCGTCACAAGACTTCTTGGAAGATATCCCTATCGCAGGAAGTGGGTAGATGCCCACTTTTTTTATTGAATTCTCACATGACTCATCCTTTAGTTCCACAAATTATTGACCTGGCAACACCAGTAGCAGAACAACTGGGATTAGAAGTTGTTGGTATAGTTTTGCACACCAACCAACGTCCGCTAGTTTTGCGGGTAGACATCCGTAATACCCAACAGGATACCAGTCTGGATGATTGCGAACGGATGAGCCGTGCATTAGAAGCTTCCTTAGATGCGGCAGAGATAATTCCAGATGCTTATGTATTGGAAGTGTCCAGTCCTGGGATTTCGCGACAACTGATAACAGACAGGGAGTTTATTTCCTTTAAAGGATTTCCTGTCGTTATCTCCACTTCTCAACCCTACGACGGACAGCAAGAGTGGACAGGTCAGTTGATTCGTCGGGATGAAACAACAATTTACTTAAACCAAAAAGGTCGTGTAGTTGAAATTCCCAGACCCCTAGTTACCAGGGTGCAGCTGGATGACCGCCGCTAACTAATTTTAGACCAGAGATTTTAGATTTTAGATTAGGGGTTTTAGATAAGAATCTGGAATTCTCAATTTAAAATCTAAAATTGTAGCGGTTGCTGACATAAAAGTTAAGGAGAATATGCTTATGTCAATGGTTACTTTACCTGGATTAAAAGAATTAATTGAAAGTATTAGCCGCGAGCGAAATTTACCTCGTTTGGCAGTGCAATCATCTATTAGAGAAGCATTACTTAAAGGTTACGAACGTTATCGCCGTGCCCAAAATTTAGAACGCAGACAATTTGATGAAGATTATTTTGATAATTTCGAAGTAGAACTGGATATTGACGGAGAAGGCTTTCGAGTTCTTTCTACCAAAACAATTGTCGAACAAGTCAATAACTCCGACCATCAAATCTCTCTAGAAGAAGTACAACAAGTAGCACCAGAAGCCCAATCAGGCGATTCAGTGGTGCTAGATGTCACCCCAGATCAAGGTGAATTTGGGCGGATGGCAGCAATGCAAACTAAACAGGTATTAGCGCAAAAATTGCGGGATCAACAGCGCCAAATGGTGCAAGAAGAATTCCAAGATTTAGAAAGCACCGTTTTACAAGCCAGAGTTTTACGATTTGAAAGGCAGTCTGTAATATTGGCAGTCAGCAGTGGTTTTGGTCAACCAGAAGTAGAAGCTGAACTACCCAAACGAGAACAGTTACCTAACGATAATTATCGAGCCAACGCCACCTTTAAGGTATACCTAAAAAAAGTATCCCAAGGTCAGCAGCGTGGACCGCAATTACTAGTTTCTCGTGCTGATGCTGGATTGGTAGTTTATTTATTCGCCAACGAAGTTCCAGAAATAGAAGATGAAGTCGTGCGAATAGTCGCAGTAGCACGAGAAGCTAATCCCCCTTCCCGTTACGTAGGTCCAAGGACTAAAATAGCAGTAGATACCCTCGATCGTGATGTAGACCCAGTTGGGGCTTGTATTGGCGCTAGAGGATCTCGAATTCAAGTAGTAGTTAATGAGTTACGGGGTGAAAAAATAGATGTGATTCGCTGGTCTCCAGATCCAGCAACTTATATTGCTAATGCTCTAAGTCCAGCACGAGTGGATGAAGTGCGGCTGATGGACCCAGAAAGTCGGCAAACCCACGTACTGGTAGCTGAAGATCAACTGAGTTTAGCTATTGGGAAAGAAGGGCAGAATGTTCGATTAGCTGCTAGATTGACAGGTTGGAAAATAGACATTAAAGATAAAGCTAAATATGATCATGCCGCAGAAGATACTAAATTTGTGGCTGTCAGGGCAAAATATCAACCAGAAGATGATGAAAATGAGATGGAGGAACTAGAGTATGAAAATCAAGAAGAATTAGAATTAGAGCATGATAGATTTGGCACTGGTGAGGAAGATTAATCCTAAACAGCTTTTGCTAGGCGTTATCTGTTCACTTTCCAGCCTTTAATTTAAATTAAAAAACATTTAGCAGGTGTCAAAATAAAGAAAAACTAACAAAAACTAAATTTTTAGTAGACTACGAATAGCTGACCTAACTGTGTGAAAACCCGATGAGACCGAATTATCGGCGTTGCATTAGTTGTCGCCGAGTAGGACTAAGAGAAGAGTTTTGGCGGATAGTCCGCGTCTTTCCATCTGGAAAGGTACAATTAGATGAGGGCATGGGCCGTTCAGCCTATATTTGTCCACAAACTAGCTGCTTACAAGCAGCGCAGAAAAAAAATAGATTAGGGCGATCGCTACATGGAGCAGTGCCTGAAACAGTGTACCAAACATTGTGGCAGCGCCTAACCGTAAGCAATACCCAAAGAAATCAGATTTAATTGGAAAAACTCCAAAACGGTAATTCCTAAAAAAAATTGTGATGAAAGCCTCATAAGTGGCGCTCTCATCACAACCTCTGGTATCGTTGGGGTTAGTGCCAAAATAGTAAATGGGTGTAGAAGTAAAGCGACTCTCCAAAATAGAGAGGGACTCTAAAGCAATACTCCCAACAAGTTTTACTAGATTGTGTTGTGGAAGACTCAGAATCAGCAAAACAAAAAACTCAAGCATGGCAACCTGGTAGCGCTAAAGCGCAGTTCGGCGTCATGGCTAACCACAAAATTTTTTAAATCAAAAATTTTTGTGGTTAGCCAGTCAACCATCATTTCTGATGGAGATGCCAGCATTAAACCGAAACATCTCTCTTTCCTAATTGGAGGCACCGGCAACATCACCAAGGGTAACCTAAAAAACAGTGATCAAAGGATGGAGATGTCGCAAACCAGGCAACCATCCGCTAAAACTGTAAATTTAAGGGGAAAGAGTGGATGAACAACGGAAAAGTTAGAATCTACGAATTATCAAAGGAATTGAATTTGGATAACAAAGAGCTATTAGCAATTTGCGACCAGCTCAACATCGCGGTCAAAAGCCATAGCAGTACGATATCAGAATCTGATGCTGAACAAATTCGTACAGCTGCGGAAAAACTCGCAGCTACGAGTGTCACGCCCAAAAAGGAATTAGGTACAAATAACCATAAACCAAATTCACTTAAAACTGGCGGACGTAACCGACCTGCTGCAACCCATAAACAACAAATTTTGGAAATTCGCAAACCCAAAATATTGAGAAACACTACCTCACGCCCTGATAGCGATTCAATTACTACCAATAACCAAGTTGCTTCGTCCGATAGCTTAAAAGACGAAGCCTTAGTTAATTCTCCCTCTCCTCCAAGGCCTTTCGCTACACCAGTCTCACCCATGAAGCCGACGGCACCAACTCGACCTGTACCCCGGAATCAATCGGAGACCCCGCAGAAACCCAAGATTGCGGAAACGGATAAGACTACAAATCCAAATCCTCCAACATCTGAAAAAATAGCAGCGGAAAAACCAGACAAAACAGTTTCTCCCAGGCCAAAACCGGAAAAAACTCCAAAACCACAACTGGTAGATCCACCCTCAAGACCAGCAGAGGAAATAGAGCCTGTAAGTGAACAGCTATCTCAGGCAGTAAAACCCATCCTCAAACGGGAGCGTCTAAAGCGTGGAGATGAAGAACGTGAACAAGGTAAGCTAAAACTAGGCAAACCAAGCACAGAGCAAAGAGCGCGTTCAACTCCATCATCTCCCACCAGACCAGAACCGAGAGGAAACAGACCATCTGGTCCAGGAACATCTTCTATAGATGTTCAACGCCCCAGGCCATCTCGCCATAGTGAACCTCCGGCTGCTCCAGTTGCTACCCCACCAAGACAGATGGCAGGAGTAGGGGCAAAAAAAGAGGGATTAGATGATACACCAATCACACCTGATCTCCTTGATTTAAAACGCCCATTGCCGCCTCGAATAGCCAAAGGTGGGAAAAAATGGCAAGAAGAGGAAATAATTGACGAGATTAAAGAAAAGGCAAAGGTTGGACCAAAAGGTAAACGAGCCAAACCCATCCTAGATGATGATTTTGAAGAAGACGACTTGCTTGATGAAGATGGGTTGGAAATTCCTGCCACCTTCCAAGTAAGCCTTTCCATTGCTCGTCCTCCTAAACCCAAGGGGACTAGAGCTCCACAGCAACCAACCCTAGGTGCTTCTGCACCAACTACTAAAAATAAAAAATCTGGTTCATACCGTGACCAAAACCGTCGTCAACAAGAAGTAGAAGTCAAGCGTGAGCGTCCAGAAAAACTGATCGTCACAGGACCCTTGACAGTACAGGAGTTGGCTGAAGGCTTAGTCATGGCCGATACAGAGATTGTCAAAATCCTGTTTATGAAAGGCATGGCGGTAAGTATTACCCAAAACTTAGATATTCCGACCATTACCTTAGTAGCTAAAGAATTAGAAGTAGAAGTTGAAACGGCAGAACCAGAAGCAGAAGCCCGCAAAGTCACAGAAATGATTGACATCGCGGATCTCGAACACCTGATTCGTCGTCCACCAGTCGTGACAATTATGGGTCACGTAGACCACGGTAAAACCACTCTGCTCGACTCAATTCGCAAAACTAAAGTAGCGGCTGGTGAAGCTGGTGGTATTACCCAACACATTGGTGCATACCATGTGGATCTAGAACATGAGGGCAAACAACAACAGATTGTTTTCCTAGATACCCCTGGTCACGAAGCCTTCACAGCGATGCGAGCTAGAGGCGCAAGGGTGACAGACATTGCTATTTTGGTAGTTGCTGCAGATGACGGAGTGCGTCCGCAAACAGTGGAAGCTATCAGCCATGCTCAAGCCGCAGGTGTGCCAATTGTTGTCGCTATTAACAAGATTGACAAAGAAGGCGCACAACCAGAGCGTGTTAAACAAGAACTAACCAATTATGGTTTAACCGCAGAAGATTGGGGTGGTGAAACCATCATGGTTCCTGTGAGTGCCATCAAGGGAGAAAACCTAGATACACTCCTAGAAATGGTTCTTCTTGTAGCAGAAGTAGGAGAACTATCCGCCAATCCAAATCGCGTCGCCAAGGGAACAGTTATTGAAGCCCATTTGGATAAAGCTAAGGGTGCAGTTGCTACCCTGCTGATTCAAAATGGGACTCTCCATGTTGGAGATATGTTAGTAGCTGGCTCGGCATTTGGTAAAGTCCGGGCAATGGTAGATGATAGAGGTAAGCGTGTAGAAGCTGCAAGCCCATCCTTTGCTGTTGAGGTATTGGGTTTAAGTGATGTACCCGCAGCCGGTGATGATTTCGAGGTATTCGCGAACGAAAAAGAAGCTCGGTCCCTCGCAAGTGATCGCGCCGACAAGCAACGCCAATCCCGCCTGTTACAAGGAAGAGTCACACTGACAACCCTATCGGCTCAAGCAGAAGAAGGCGAGTTGAAAGAACTCAACTTGATCTTGAAAGGAGATGTCCAAGGTTCTGTAGAAGCCATTATCGGCTCTCTCAAGCAAATCCCTCAAAACGAAGTACAAATTCGGATGTTGTTGGCTACTGCTGGAGAAATCACAGAAACAGATATCGACTTAGCTGCCGCTAGTAACGCCGTCATTATTGGCTTCAACACCACCTACGCTAGTGGTGCCAGACAAGCTGCCGATGAAGCAGGTGTAGACGTGCGTGAATACAATATCATCTACAAACTCCTAGAAGATATCCAAGGAGCTTTGGAAGGTCTGTTAGAACCAGAGTTGGTAGAAGAACCCCTGGGACAAACAGAAGTACGTGCTGTCTTCCCTGTTGGTCGTGGTGCAGTAGCTGGTTGTTATGTACAATCAGGCAAACTGCTTCGCAACTGCAAAGTGCGTGTACGTCGTGGCAATAAAGTGGTCTACGAAGGCGTTCTTGATTCCCTCAAACGGATGAAAGAAGATGTCCGCGAAGTCAATTCTGGTTATGAATGTGGTATTGGTATTGATAAGTTCCATGACTGGGCTGAAGGTGACATCATAGAATCCTATCAAATGGTAACTAAACACCGTACTCTTACCTTGACTAAGTAGTCTTGAGTACCAACTGTTGAGTGCTGAGTAAATTTATGAGTGTTGAATTGACATAATATTTAGTTCATTCAACTTTCAACGAAAGAAATCTCAGCACTCATAACTCTCCAGAAACATATAGTGCAAAAGGGTGAGACTTGGACTTATGTCATACTGATAGCGCAGGGTGGCTTAACCCATGCGTAATGTAGAGCAGCGAAGTATGTCGGAGATTCTTCACTATCTCTTTCAGAGACACTCCGCTAACGTTAAGAATGACACTTTTAAACCGTTTTTAGTATATCACCTAAAGTGGTAGCTAATAGGTAAAAATCTGCTTCTTGAACATAAAAAGGCATTAAATCAGTAGTTGAAAAATTTCTGTTTAATTAAGAAAATAAGAAAATAAGTTGTTTTGATAGATTACTTTGAGTATATTCCTCATCTTAGTGATCAATAAGACAGAATTTACTCTTATATAAGCGTTCTCTTTAGAAAAGATCAACTAAGATTTCAGAAATTGAGAACTAAGGGTGGATTCCAACATGCCCCATTTGAAAGATGTTAGATTTAGCTTGTTTGGTTTATGTCTTATCCCTTGGGGATGAAACAAATCATCAATCCAAAATTCAAAATCTAAAATTGTTTGACCCTGGAAGTTAAAAATGAGGAATGAGGAACTATGGCTCAAATTTCAGCTTCTAGCCCAGGCCAAATTTCTCGTGAAAATCGAATTTGGCAAAACCTTAAGTATGCCATTTCTGTTAGTTCCGGTTTTCAAAGCTGGCAACTAGAGTGTAATACTCAGTTACAAGGGTTACGCCTAGAACAGCAAGTACAACGGTACTTACGAGAAACATTAGAAACTTTAGCTTATTAATAACTCAGTAAGCCTTTGGAGCGTTGTTAATTTGTAGACCATTGGCGGCGGAATGCATGGTAAATCATTTACCAGACATCTACAGCCCAGGTCCGTGAGAAAATGCCACCATAACCATAAAATTACCGTTTTTTTATTTAATACAGTTCGATTAACCTCCACAGGCTAAACATTGTGGCTCAAGTTAACTGAACCGTATTGTTTTTTAATGAAAATTTTCCCTGAATAAGTGTTGATCATCCAGTATAGTTTTGCATAGATTTTCTGTAGATCAAAAACTTCTTGGTGGACATGGGGATGCAATACTTTTTGGTGGGTCCGGAAAGGGGGAAAGGAAAGAAAAACCTTCCTTTTTTTCCAAAACATCACACCCCACTACCGGCCTCAACAAATAACTTTGTGAGCTGCCGATTTTACAATTAAACGCTGTCCTCTCAAATGGTTTTGAGAGTAACGTCATCAAGTACATTGCAAAAATAAAATGAAATATAGCGGTTTTCACATCTTTACTTTATCTTTAGGCGCTAGTCTAACCGCTTTGTTGGTGATTGCTGGTAGTTCCATGCTATTAACCAGTCAAGTAAATGCTGGTTCTCCTCCTACTGTGATTGCACAAATTCCAGCAGGTGCAACAGTGATTTATGTTAATCCTGTGATTGGTCAAGATCATTCTAGTGCTGGTATTACCCCAGAAGCACCCTATAAAACTATTACCTTCGCTCTTTCGCAGGCCAAACCAAATACAGTGATTAAACTTGCTCCTGGTAGCTATACCAAGGACACTGGGGAAACTTTTCCCTTACTCCTTAAACTAGCAGTGATACTTCTCGGTAATGAATATATCAAAGGTCAAGGAACAGTCATCGTCGGTGGTGGTCATTACACCAGTCGTACCTTTGCTAGACAAGATATTACCATCCTAGCGGAAAATGCTACTATTATCGGTATTACTGTTACCAACCCTAATCAACGAGGTACGGCTGTTTGGGTAGAGTCAAGTAATCCAACTATCAAAAACAATACTTTTAGTGACAGCATAAGAGACGGTGTTTTCGTTACAGGTAAAGGTAATCCCAAAATTGAAAACAACCTTTTTATCAAAAATCGGGGTAATGGGATTTCAATAACTAAGTCTGCTCAAGGTGAGATTCGCAATAACTCATTTGAAGATACTGGTTTTGCTTTGGCTATTGGTGGTAGTTCGACACCCTTGGTAGAAGGAAACCAAATTCTACAAAACCAAGACGGTATATTTATCTCCGAATCTGCTAAACCTATTTTGCGTAAGAATGTCATTCAGAATAATAAGCGCGATGGTATTGTCGCAACTATTGACGCTCTACCCAATCTTGGTACTAATGACAATCCTGGTGGTAATCTCATCCGTAATAACACTCGTTATAACTTGAATAATTCTACTAAGGTTAACAGGATTGTTGCTATTGGCAACGATATTGATCAAAAGCGGATTTTTGGCGCAGTAGATTTTGTGGCTGCAACTGTTAACCCTCCTACAGGTGGTGGTACTACAGGTTCTACCGCTTTTCAGGATGTACCAACAGGTTATTGGGCAAAAGCCTACATTGAAGCTTTGGCTTCCCAAAATATTATTGCGGGTTTTCCTGATGGTACTTTTAAGCCTAATGATCCTGTAACTCGCGCTCAATTTGCTACCATTATCACCAAAGCTTTGACACCACCGTCTAGACGGACAGCAATTCAATTTAAGGATATAAATAGCAATTTTTGGGCTTATGGAGCAATTCAGTCAGCTTACCAAAGTCAATTTGTGGCTGGGTATCCTGATGGTACTTTTAAACCACAGCAACAAATTCCTAGAGTTCAGGCTTTAGTTGCTCTAGCTAATGGTTTAAACTTTACTGCTAACAATCACAGTGTTCTTAGTTTTTACACAGATGCTGCTCAAATTCCTAATTATGCAATAGGATCTGTTGCAGCAGCAACAGTCGGGCAATTAGTGGTTAACTATCCCACTGTAAAATTACTTGATCCCAATCGTGAAGCTACTAGAGCAGAAATTGCAGCTTTTGTTTATCAAGCACTTGTCACTATTGGACAGGTGCAACCGATACCTTCTCCTTATGTGGTAACAGCTCAGTAGTTAGCTGCTAGGAACAGAGGTTGTTGCATGAGTTTTAGTAGGGTGGGTTATGCTGCCCTAACCCACCATAACTTTATAAGTTGGAAATTTTAACCTTTAAGACCGTTCTTGCCGTTTTTTTTCCCATTGATAAAGAAATACCATCAGGCCAACTATTCCGGCTTGCAGGGCAAAGTTAGGTAAAGCACTGTCGATGTTCCTACCAGCAAGTATTTCAAAGGAAAATACAAATGCACCAATAAAACCAGAAGCACCTACACCAACATATATAAATTGCCGCAAACCACGATAGGGGGCTGTTATTTCAGGTTTCAGGTGAGCATACTGCTTGGAGTTTAGGCGATTTTTAGGATTTGGTTCTACCATTTTTGTGAAAATATGCCATAATTTTAAATCGTGTATGCCGATGTGGCTCAGTGGTAGAGCAGCTGATTCGTAATCAGCAGGCCGTGGGTTCAAATCCCATCATCGGCTTTAATTATTTGTAATATTTAACAATACCAGTTCGGTGTCTACCTTGGTGATACTGAAACTGGCGGCAGTATTTATTACTTAGGTCTAATTTGGTGGATCTGGTAGCTATAGTATATTAGCTGTGTGTGAGTATAAGCTTTAATATTGCCTGTGAAACTCTGAAAAGGCTGAAGGCAAAAGAATCGGAGTGGTTTACTTCTGGTCAAGTGAGGCGATTGATGTTGTTGTCAGCACAGGATGATCCGCTTTCTTTGGTATAACTTTATCGGGCAAGGGCGACGTTTGATGACAAAAGGATTATTCACATGAATATAATTCAGCAATTAACACAAATTGATCTTTTTAAACGCAATAAATCTACTGATGATTGGGAAACTGGTATATTTGTTGGTCGTCGATTTCGATGAAGTTATACAAAGGCAGGAATCTTGGTAGGTGATGCTTCGAAACAAAAGGCTAAAGGCATTCCTCAAGGTTGCTTTTTATTAGCTTATTATGATAATGAACTTGATAAACAAAACGATATTGAAGCAGTATGACTGAGAGTTATTCAACCGATAAAATTACCAACGGATCAAGAAGTAATTAGTAGCATTGTTGAATACAATAAAGATGATATTAAAGCAGGAGAAACTAAAAAATTTCAGTTAAATACTTTACGGGGTATGGATTTTATTTTAGTTGTTTACAATGTTAAATCCTAGGTTATTTTCATATTGATGAAAATGGAAAAACTCTTTTCGGTGCAGACTTAGAAAATCCTTGTAGCGTAAATAATCACTCAGTTATTAAACCTTTAGCAGATATTTTAAAAGGAATTGTTAATTATAGAGAAGATGGCACTCCTGGAGGCTATGCAGATATAAAAATAGGTAAAGTTCGCTATAGTTATAGTAGTCGTTTTCAACAGCAAGAAACAGCAAGAAAAAGATGTGATAGTTTATGTTCAAGCTCACCATTCTGCAGGGAAAAGAACGGCTATTTTTGCGATGACTAGGATAGGAAAATCTAACACAGTTAAAAAGATAATTCAATCTTGTGTTGAAGTGAGCAACAATGCACATCTTACTTTAGGTAAGAGTCAGGAAATGCCAGAATAAGTTCTTAAACTTTTAACAGAAGTTAATAACCCTAAATATCCTGTTAGACAAATTATTTCTCATGATAATGGGTAATATGCTAACCCTAATCCTCAGGATCAACGTACAGCAATTTCTGATTTATATCAAGAACTACCAGTTAGATATTCAACTGTTCGCAAAGAAAGCTTTGGGGAAATGAAAGTAAATTTCTATAAAGAAGTTGAAGACGGCTTTGAATTAATTAAAAGTTATTCCAGTATTATTAAAAGCTATCCCAGCATTGCTGAACTTTGTGGGGTGATTTATGGGAAACGTGGCGCGAACTAAAGCTGAGAACACCGCTAATTGTTTCGTTATCCCCAAGTAAATCAACAACTCCCTCACCATAAACAATACCGTCGCCAAAATACGAGGGTGAGTTGATGATGCTTTAACCATTAACTCCCATTTCTTTGAGGCTTGGCAAAAACAATCAGTCTTAAAAATTCCTTCCAGGTTTCCTACAAGGGTTTCTTAACGTATTAACTGCAGTATAAGGGTTTGAGATTCCAAACTACCTTTCTTTTAAGCAGAACACTTATGTGTGTTTAATTTTGCCGATTTTGCCAAGATTTCTGTACCCTTTTATTTTGGCTGAGGTATTGTATAAACCCAAGGATAAGCATCAACTAATTTGCAAACTTCGACTTTACCAGCTTCACGGATGCTTTTCACAATTGCACCAATTTCATCTTTGTGGGCAGTGATAGCGATTGGGAGGCGCGCAGCGCCAGAGGCCATCACTCGGTCTGGATTTTGTCCGGAGATCTTGGCGATAATATTATCAGCGCGATCGCGACAGTTTCCTAAAGCCCAAGGCTGTAAATCGTTGAAACAAAAATTAGTTAATTTCTGTTTCTAAACCACTAGGCGAATGGTGCATTACTAATTCCTCAATATTATTAAATAACCGTTCGTAATTCCACATTGATATGATTGTAGATTTTAGATGTATCATTGCCATTAATCTCTTTAAGATATATATACACTTACATCAGATATCAGAATAAATGAAGTATACTATCTAGTTTCAAAGCTGGGTGTAAAGCCTTTTGTACACCTGACTCCTGATTCTGTTATATATATTATTCCACTTTCCATTCGACATGCAAATTATATGCAAATTATATCTCAACCAAAGAAAAATATCCTCCAAATACCAACCTTTAATTCTGTTGCAGAACAACGGCTACATCTTCAGCAGTGTCTAGCAGCAGCATTCCGTCTATTTTCCCGGTTTGGTTTTGATGAAGGTATTGCTGGTCACATTAGTGCCCGCGATCCAGAAAACCCAGAACACTTTTGGGTTAATCCCCTTGGTGTCCATTTTGGTTTAATTCGAGTTAGCGACCTGATTTTAGTTAACCAGAATGGTGAAGTAATCTATGGTGAGAGCCCAGTAAATCGGGCAGCCTTTGCTATTCATTCTCAAGTTCATGCCGCCCGTCCTGATGTAATAGCTGCTGCCCATGCCCATTCTATCTACGGAAAAAGTTGGTCTACCCTTGGTCGTCTCCTTGATCCCATTACGCAAGATGCTTGCGCTTTCTACGAAGACCACAGCCTACTTACAGACTACACAGGTGTTGTTCTCGACCCGAAAGAAGGTGAACATATTTCCCAAACTTTAGGTAAAAACAAAGCCATTATTCTCCAGAACCACGGCTTACTCACAGTAGGTAAAACAGTTGATGAGGCAGCTTGGTGGTTCATTACAATGGAACGTTCTTGTCAAGTACAATTACTAGCTGAAGCCGCAGGGAAACCCCATCCTATCAAACCAGAGTATGCAAGCTTAACCCACTCTCAGATAGGTTCTCATGAATTGGGTTGGTTTAGCTTTCAACCGTTGTACGAGATGATTGTGCAGCAAGAACCGGATTTGTTGAATTAAGATCCTTCTGTTTACGTTTAACAACTCCTGTTACACCCAACCCCCCCAGCCCCAACAGTCCCCAAGCTGCTAACCCAAAAGTTTAGCCTTATTTAGATTGGTACATTATTAAATTGCAAGCCCCATCAAGCTGTAGATATCAAAAACTTGTAGTCGAAAATAGTCTGTTTGACATTTTTCACCCAGCAATTGGCACTCGTGAGGACACGTTTAAAACCGCTTACTATAGTTTGTTTTTACACCTTTAATTTCAAAGCCTCGGTTGCTGAAATTCCCTCACTCTGAATACCGAAATATGACAAAGCCGCACCAGCTTCAACA
Organism: uncultured Trichormus sp.; assembly: GCA_936914905.1. Classification (GTDB taxonomy): domain Bacteria; phylum Cyanobacteriota; class Cyanobacteriia; order Cyanobacteriales; family Nostocaceae; genus Trichormus_B. The sequence goes on from CAKZGI010000333.1 coordinate 14,390, forward strand.
CGAGTTACAGCTTTTTTGGGTTGAAATAATGTTGTATACCCAAACACCCGACGAATATTTGATTGTTCAGCACTTTGGAAATCAGCCAAAATTGCTCTTAGTGCTTTAGGGTCAATTTTTCCTGTATCTTGGAAACCCCAGGTTTGCTTGACGGCTTCTAAGTTAGCAGCAGGTAAGGCTTGACGAGTATCTAATGGGACTTTCCACAATAACAATTGTTCTCTTGTTAGGAGTGCATCAGGACGAAATAAAAATGCTGTCGCATCTCCAGACAAAGAACTGGGAATTAATCCTGCTTCTGCTAATCCTTGAATTGCGAGAAAATCAGGATCTTTAGGTAAAACATCTCTAAAAGCAGGTTGATCATTTGCTGATGCTAGACGAATTTGTTTAGCAGGATTATTAGCATACATGGCATTATTAGCAGCAACTAGCCAACGAGCATATTCTCTGCGGGTAATGATTTTATTGGGTTGGAATTTATTATTTGTATAATTAGAGTTGGGTTTAATTTGGTCTGGTTCTATTGACAATACACCCAATGTTGCCAAATCTTGAATCTGTTTTCGCCATTCTGGTGGTGCTTGATTTAAGTCACTAAATTCTTGAGGTTCAGATGTGTTTTTTGGGATAACTGGTTGTTGGACTAAATTTGCATTGGGTATGATAGGTCCAATAAACTGTGGATCAGCTGGTTGGGGAATTTCACTAGAGTTTTGATTTAAATTAGGTTGATTGCTGGCAATTTTATTAGGTAAGTATTCAATTAATAATTCAGTTGCAGTTTGAGCTTGATTGGGTGTCGCATTAGTAACTGATTTTGGTGGAATTGTTACTTTTAAAAGTAAATTATTTTGCTTTACTTCGAAAATACCTTCCGTATCGTCTTTTGGTTGTTTTAAAATATCCCAGTTTCTGTTTTGAAACTGACTTCGGTAAAAGCTGGTGATAAAATTGCTGGGGTCAGAACTTTGCCAGCGAGTTATAGTTTTTGGTTCTGAATTTTCTGAGTTGTTAGCAGGTTTGACTTCGTGTAATGTAGCATTGGGATATATAGGAATTTCTTTAGGAAAGTCTGTAGGTAACTGAACTGTACGTGTGGTTGAGATTTCTTTATTCTTAGCTTGTCCAAAAACTGTAGGGTTATTTTGCAGCAAGGGATCTGCTGCTAAAGACTGTTCCAATTTTTTGGACGCAGGACTGTTAGAACAGGCTGTTAAGGAAGATAGTAAAACAGCCATACTCAGAAAGATAGCTGGACGTTTAGAAGACAACACAGGAGATTACAAGTCTAGTTTCATTTCCTACCCTAGCATTTCCTACCCTAGCATTTCAGTTATCAGTTATCAGTTATCAGTTATCAGTTGTCATGCCCCTCTGTCCGTCTTCTCCCCTACTGCACATATTTTTCCAAATCTGCAATTTTTGGTGCTGGTAATTGCTTGAGGACTCGCTATAGAATGGTGTAGCTGCCATCTGGACCGCTACGCACGGCGCGAAAGACAATGATGGTTCGCTGCTTGCTGGGTATTTGTCCTAATCGCTGTCTAATACGGCTATTTTGTGGGGAAATGGGTTGACCATTTAAGATTATTTTCGGGAGTTGGAATTGCTGTGATCGCACTAAAATCCTACTAAATAGGTATGATTGAACTTAGCTTTTGGACCCGCCAACAATATTGGATTTTGTGACCAGTTCTGATCTTTATCTGATCTTTACTAGTTAAAAACCTCTGTCTGTCTATTTGTCAGGCTTTCAACTGTTTTGGCGGCTGGTAATTACGGAAAAAATCTCCAGTAGCTGCACAAAGGCCTTGTAACCCACCTTCCAATTTTTCTAAGGGTATCTCACCCACATCTATCATAAAGCCATAATCTATTCCTTTAGAGCTGAACTGAAAGTTATCACCAATCATTTTCAGTGCTAAACTGGGAGTAAAATCACTTTTAACATCACCCACAACAGGAAAAGGATAACACTCACTAACACTTGGCAGTAATCTATTTTGGAGAGTATTTACGCTGATGACGGTAGGTTGAATCAGGTAAAACTTGAAAAATTCCCGTGTAAGGCAATGCCAAAAACTGAGCGTAGATTTGTTTTTCTTGGGGATCAATGTCGTAAGCAAATCGATCAAGTATCGGTGAGTCTGTTTGAGGACTCATAAATTTAGTATTTCGGGGAAATCCTACTTGGGCTGCTTTCAACATTTGATCAGCAGTTTTGAGAGTAGAAATAGTCTCATCTGGTACACCAATAGCTGGTTGGATGGGTGCTACATAGTTGATTATAGCTCTTTTGTCATAACCAACTACTGGTACTGGAGATGGGGTGATATTTGGTTCTCTACTGATAAAATGTGTGGCCACTCTTCCAAGATCAGGACGCTGAACTGGTGCAACCGAAAGTACCTGATCTGAATTTCGTTGTCCAGAAACTAAAGGTAGAGGTCTAACCAAGGCTAACTCACCTCGTCGAGAGAATAACTGATCTATAACCGGAGATAACTTCAATAATTCCTGGTTAGAAGTGTACAAAGAGCAGTAAATTTGTGATTGGGACTCAGTTAACTGCATAGGTAAAGAAGACTGTTGAGAAACCTCTCCTTTTGCACTACACAAAGTTTTGCGATTTGGGTACTGACGTTTGAGAAAACTTTCTACAGAATAAGTATTAATAGTGAATTGCCCCCGAAGGGCTCTCATTTTGTTGAGGTCTGGGTTGCTAAGTGCTTGCTCAAGTCGCGCAATTAAATAAATCTGGTGTTGTACTAGCCTCGTTACCATGGTATAAAATCTACCGATTCCTTGTGCTGAAGCCAAATTTCGACTTAGTACAAATGGAGACTTATATTCCATAGCTGAGGTGAAGCTAGGGGTGGAAATTAGTGAAAAAGGGAGCAAAAGTCCCAATAAGATTTTTTTATTTCAGAAATGCAGATCAGAATAGGAGGATGAAAATCTAAAATAGATATTAAATTGGAAGAAAACAACAATCATCAAGAATTGTCAGTTTATTTTACTTTCTGCAAAGTGGGTAACAGGTGATACTCTCGCCTCCGTTGCAGATTGGAGAAACTAATTTAATGGCTTTTGATATTGATGGTTAGGGGTTTATTCTTTTTTTTACTCCTAAATTCCTCAACTGCTGAGAGAGGCGCAAGCCATACTCTTAGTTTCAAGGAAAGCGTTGCCAGGTTGTTACCAGTGTTGAAACACGATTACATGAAAGTTTCCCAGGATCAGCCGATCTATTCTGAAGCCCCACTCCAGCTGCTGTTGTTTGTCGATGGACGGCCAAAGTCCCGCCAACAGGTACAGCGAATACGCGCTTATTTAAAAGAATTAGAGGCTGAGTATAGTTTTGAACTTCAAATTATTGATGTTGGGCAACAACCATATTTGGCGGAACATTTTAAATTAATAGCCACGCCTGCTTTAATCAAAATTCATCCTCAACCCCAGCAAACTCTAGCTGGCAGTAATATCATAGCCGAATTAAAAAACTGGTGGCCTCGATGGCAAACGGCTGTAGACGCTTTCTTAAAGTTACAGGAAGATTTGCAAGAACGTATAGAAGAGGATGGCCGGGGAACATCTCCTCAGTCTACAATCCGTTCGGTGGCTGTTTCTGCCGAGTTGATTAGGCTTTCGGATGAAATTTTTCACTTGAAGCAGGAAAAAGAGAAACTTCAAGAACAGCTACAATTTAAAGATCGAGTGATGTCAATGTTAGCACATGACCTCCGTAGTCCTTTGACAGCTACGGCTATAGCTATAGAAACTCTGCAATCTAACTACAATGTAGAAGTGGGAGAATTTCAGCGCCTCAAACCAGCGATGACAGCCCATTTATTAAAACAAGCCCGGAATCAAACGCGAATAATTGATCGAATGATAGCTGACTTGTTACAAGTTGGTCGTGGTCATGATACGGAGTTTCCCATTGTTCCGCAAAACCTGGAATTAGGTAAACTTAGTTTGGAGGTTTTGGACGAATTGCGCGATCGCTACATTGCTAAATCACAAAAAATAGAAACAGATATTCCCAATGATTTACCCCGTGTATATGCAGATCCAGAACGGATTCGTCAAGTCTTGGTAAATCTTTTAGATAATGCTATTAAATATACACCTGGTGACGGCATTATCAGTTTGGCTGCACTGCACCGTACTACCCAAAAAGTCCAATTCAGCATTGGTGATACTGGACCTGGTATTCCTCAAGAAAACCGCGATCACATCTTTGAAAATCATTTCCGTCTACAAAGAGATGAAGGAACAGATGGTTATGGAATTGGCCTGGCTTTATGTCAACGCATTGTCAGAGCGCACTATGGTCAAATTTGGGTAGACTCCGGACCTCACGGTGGAGCATGGTTTCATTTTACCTTACCAGTTTATCCATCTTAATTAGGTTAGTTGTCAGTTCTGATTCTTCCCCTGATTCCTGATTTATGACTTCCTGCACACACATTTAATTACCCTTTAATAAATAGATTTAAAAATGCCAAATCCATTAATGTATCAACAGGATCACTTTGTTGTTCTAGAAACAAACCAACCAGAACAATTCTTGACAGTGTCAGAGTTATTAGAAAAATTGGAAAATGTTTTACAGCAACTGCCATTTGATGACTTGCCTCCTGATGTGCAGAAATTTAAATTAGTATCAGAACAAGCACAATATTTAATTGATAGCAGTTGTGACTTAGATGTTGGACCTGGTAAATATCTACAGTGGTATGCAGTGCGGTTAGAAAAATAAAGAATTGGGTAATGGGAATGGTTTTTTCTCTTCTCCGATTACCAATTACCAATTACCAATTACCAATTACTAATCACCAGTCACCAATCATCAATCACTAGGAATTCCTATTGAGTTTTAATTAACTCCAGTTCAATTCTATTTTCAGCGGGCTGTGTAATTTTCACTTCAACATTAGGAGCAAAATATTTAGTCATTGTCTCATGTTTTTGCTGCCAAATATCTATGGGAATTAGAGGGGAATCAAATTCTAAAATTAAGGAATAAGCACCATTAACTTCTATTTCTCTTAACCCAGTTACTATGGGTCTTTTTTCATCGCTAGGACTCAAACCCAGATAAGTAAGGGCCCGATCTAAATGTGCTTTTTGACCATAGCAAAAGCGTGTAATGTCCGTGCGGATTTTGTTTTGAGTTACAGTAGCTTGCTGTTTTCTGAGATCCAATATTGATGGTGTGGTCGTTTGACTAAAGGGTATAGGCTTGAGTTCATTAGCTTTGAGTGCTAAACCTCCCAAGAAAAGAGGAAAGCCATAGAAAAATCCCACGAGATTGAGAGTAGCGTTATCCACACCATAAGCGATAAAGCCGACTATGATTAATATGCCACCGACAGTTAAACCGAGTGTTCCCAAAGAAATCTTGCCTAGCATGATCTGAGGTGAGTATAATCTCTTAACATCTTAGTTTTATTATCAATGGCTTACGCCAAGATTCGCTATCAGCCTCAGCCCATTTTGCGTTAACTTTAATTGAAGATAGTTAAAGATTGGGAATACAACAATGGAACTGCAAACCATAAAAGAAAGGATTTCATCAGTACAAAGCAAGCGTGACTATTTGCTGAGTCTACTGGAACAACCAAACCTGGGAACGTTGAGAGTTGATGTCAATCAAGCTTTGGAAGAATTAGATGATTTAATTGATGAATTTAAACGCACAATTCCCCAAGCAGACAGTAATTAAGCCGTTAAACTATGAAATAAAAATTACGTCGGTAAACCGTAATTTTACTGTTAAGCCGACGATTTTCGGTTTGATATAAATTTCTTTTTACCGAGAATATAGATAGAGCTAGGTGATTCAAGTCAATAAAAATATACACTAATGATTCAGTAATTAGCACTAAAACTCAATCTAAAATCTAAAATACTGTCAAAAATTCAAAGTGTATAACTTCTCATCCTACAGATGAATTTTTGGCAGCACGCTGGCCTAATTGTCTAACTAAAGCAATAAGTTCATTTGTGGGAGCATCTTTTTTGCAAACGTCATCAAAATTATGCGTTGCTTTGGTCTGCTGTAAATAATGATCCTCTATTGAGGAATATGCCAATATCTGAGTATTGGGAGATATGGATTTAATATAACCTGATGCACACCAACCGTCCATAACTGGCATATGTAAATCCAAAACAATGACATCAGGCTGGGAACTTTTGACCATTTCTATGGCTTCTTGACCATTACTAGCTAAACCTACGACTTGGATATTTTCTTGGCAAGAAAAAGCTAGTTGTAAGCTTAAGCGAGTTAGCTCATGATCATCAACTAATAGAACGCGCAAGGAAGAAGACTCACAGGACAACATTAACATTCCCAGCTACAAAATACTACATCTAAGAGCTTTTATAGTGTATGGGAAGAAGTGCCAGTTTTGACTCTACCTTGAGGGGGAATAATAGCATTTCTATTATGAAGTAATGATGAAGTCATGATTCAGGTCGCACCAAAAAATAACTTTTTATAAAACAATAAAATTTGATACCCTCTCTAAGGTGTAAGTAGGTGGGCGGAAAAATTTATAACTATCTCATGGGGAATGCAGCAAAGCGGAATCAATCAATCCCAAGGGTTTCAAGTAATTTATATTTTGTTACATAGTTATGTTTATTTGTGTCTACCTACTTAGTCAAATTTTTTAAAGTCCTAAAAATTTAGGTCATGTTTGTAGAACGTAATGCCATAGACATGAAAGTTTTTTGGGAATTGGCTTCTGGACAATTATCACAGGGTCGTCTTTGAATATAACTGCCATCAGATTGTAGTTCCCAGGCTTGACGGTTATCAGCTAACATAATTCCCAGGATTTCTTGCAAATCTTTAGCAATGTCTTGGTCTTTGATAGGAGTGGTAACTTCCACTCGACGATCTAGATTACGACGCATCCAGTCAGCACTGCCAATATATATTTCTTCTTGACTATTGTTGTAGAAGTAAAAAATGCGGGAATGTTCTAGAAATCGGCCAATAATGCTGATGACACGAATATTTTCACTGATGTCTTTGAGTCCAGGACGCAAGCAGCATATACCCCTGATAATGAGGTCAATCTGCACACCAGTACGGGAGGCATCATATAGGGCAGCGATAATTTCGGGATCGACTAGGGCGTTCATTTTGGCAACGATACGGCCAGAAAATCCGTTTTTGACATTTTCGATTTCTCGCTTGATTAATCCCAGAAAGCGATCGCGCATATTCACAGGTGCAACTAATATTTCTCGATAAGATTTTTGCAGAGAATATCCGGTTAAGAAGTTAAACACATCTGTTAAATCTGCACCTAATTCTTCACGACAACTCAATAAACCTAAATCTGTATATAATCGTGCTGTTTTCGGGTTATAATTTCCAGTCCCAATATGCACATAACGGCGCATCCGGTCTTTTTCTCGTCGCACTACTAATACAATTTTACTATGGGTTTTGAGTCCGACTAAACCATAAACAACATGAACACCAACTTTTTCTAAACGTCTGGCCCAATAAATATTATTCTCCTCATCAAATCGGGCTTTTAATTCTACTAAAACAGACACTTGTTTACCATTTTCAGCCGCAGCAATTAAAGCATTAACTATGGGTGAATCACCAGAAGTCCGGTAGAGAGTCATTTTAATAGCTAAAACATTTGGATCCCAAGCTGCATGAGTAATAAACCGTTCGACTGTGCCAGAAAATGATTGATAAGGATGATGTACTAACAGGTCTTTTTCTCGAATAATAGAAAAGAAGTCTTTCCCTTCTTCTAGTTCCAAGAAATCGGGATCTATGTTTGGTTCTCTGAGACGTTGTAAACGATAAGGAACAACAGATTGACGTGGTAGTTCTTTGAGTGTTGATAATGGTAAAGCCATAAAATACATCAAGTCTCGCAGTCCTAATAAACCGTCGACTTGATAAATATCGTTGTCGGTTAATTCCAAATCTTGCAACAACCGACAACGTAATACTTCTGGTGTTTGGGATTTAATTTCTAACCTGACGGGAGTCCCACCTATGCGACGTTTGCGGAGTTCTTGTTCAATGGCTAATAACAAATCATCGGCTTCGTCTTCTTCCAGTTCTAGATCAGCATCACGAGTAATGCGGAAGGGGTGACATTCTTGTATATTCATCCCTGGAAACAGGTACTCTAGATTGTGTGTGATCGCTTGTTCCAAAGGTACACCTGTCCAATACACGGGTTTACCGTTGTTTTGAAGTCCTAATTCCGACGGTAACGGTAAAAATCGTGGTAAAACACTGGGAACTTTGACTCTGGCAAAAAATTCTTCTTCCGTCTCTGGATTCTTCACCACAACAGCCAAATTCAAACTGAGATTAGAAATGTAAGGAAAAGGATGACTAGGATCAACAGCAAGAGGAGTCAGAACCGGAAAGATTTGTTCTTTAAAATAATGATCCAGATAACTGCGTTGTTTTGAATTCAGTTCTATGTAATCTAAAATGTAAATTCCCTGATTAACCAACAATGGCTGTAAAACTTGCTCAAACTGTTCGTTATGTTTTGTAACTACCGGATTCAGGTAGGACCGAATATCATCTAATTGTTGTTGTGGTGTCCGACCGTCCGGAGTTAAGAGATTTACTTTTGCTTCTACCTGTTGCTTTAAGGCTGCGACCCGCACCATAAAGAACTCATCCAAGTTAGAACAGAAAATAGCTAAAAATTTTAGGCGTTCTAGTAGGGGAGTTCTGTCATCACAAGCCTCATGCAATACTCTACTATTAAACTGTAACCAGCTTAACTCTCGGTTGATATAGTATTGTGCATCACTTAAATTAATGGCAGGGTTAGTCTTTTTGGATTTTGGCATGATTACTTTAGAGGCTCGTAGATATCGCGCAGTAAACTGGAGAAGATGTAGTAGACCTGTCCGGAAAACTAACCTGGTGTCAAAAAAATGGTAGACGGTCAGAATTCCCTTCTAACAACTTCTAACAAAAGGAAAAATCCACTTAATTATATTCAAGAATATCCACATCGTACAAAACAAATACTGGGAATAACTAACCATCAGTTTCAAGACTTGTTAGCCCAAGCTGAAATGCAGCATAAAAAACTTTAACCTGAGATAGAAAGTGAAAAGATACGTATAAATCAGAAAGGAGGAGGGCGGAAACCGAAACTAGAGATAAAAGAAGAGGTATGTCTATGCTTGTTCTATTTGAGGAAAATGCCAACATTTGAGGTTTTAGGTCTGCATTTCGGTATATCCAAAACGGAAGCAAAGGACACATTTCATTACTGGCTAGAGATATTAGGAAATGTTTTGCCTGCTAGTCTCCTTGAACAGGTAGAAAAACATGATAGCGATTATGCGATCTCGATAGAACTATTGACGGAGTTGCACTTAATAGTAGACAGCATGGAACAGCCAGGAGCAAGGCCTTCAGATAATCAGGAGCAAAAAAAGTATTTTTGAGGTAAGAAGAAGCAGCACACATTTCAAAATCAGTTTGTCATCTTACCAGAAGGAAAAGATATTGTCGATGTAGAAGTAGGAGAAAAAGACCCAACCAGTGATATTGGCCTATTTCGAGAGCAACAAGAAAAGTTCCATAACAACTAAATGTTTAAAGGAGATAAAGCATATCAAGGAGGAAAGAATATTAGCACACCTTATAAGAAACTACGGAAAGGAGAATTAACCTCAGAACAAAAGGCACGAAACAAAGAGTTTTCCAGCAGGGGTATTTTTGTTGAACGCGTCATTAGACCTGTAAAAATATTCCGGGTAGCTCAACAAATATTTCCCCTGAATTCCCGAATTTACGAACAAGTAATTCTTACTATTTGTGGTTTAGTCACATTACGAATTGGTTCATTAGTTTTGCCCATTTTATAAATGTTATGGATATGAGGTCAGTTATGAATTAGTCATCAACATCTTCATGGATAGTTCCTATCAGTTACTATTCCCAACCCTGATTCTTTCCTTGGCTCTTTCCTAATCTTAACACTATGGAAAGCCAGACACAGACTCCTTTGTAGATTTTCCGCCGTCTCTAGTTCATATAGTGGGTTTTGGTTAAGAGATATTTAATAAACAATACGGAAATAATGTTCCAAGCTACTCGTCGTCGTCTTGCTCTTTGGTACACTGCTGTTACTGCTATTCTACTACTCTTATTTGCCACTGGGGTTTATTTATATGTTCGCAATACGCTAATTGAACGAGTGGATGATACATTAAATCATGTAGTGGAAGTAGTAGAGCGTTCATTGGTAATTGAACCTGTTAACTTCCAACCTGATAAACTCCGCGTGAATGTAGAAGCGAGTTTTCGTAATAATTCTGATACAGCAGAAGACGATCACATTGACCTAGAATGGTTTAGCCCCACTGGTGAATTATGGTGGTCAACTTTTTTCGAACCTATAAATATTCCTATAAATATTCCTATTCATGGAAATACAGGTGAAACTGTTCGTGTCGTCAGAATGGGGGGATGGGGAGACTCAGAACTGCTACTGCGACAAGTTACCCATCAGGTAGAAATGGGAAGACAGGTTTTAGGATATCTGCGCGTGAGTCATCCTTGGTTTGAAGTCACTAAACCCAGTCGTCAGTTGATTTTTGATTTGGCTTTAGGAATTTGGTTAATGGTGTTGTCAGTAGCTGCGAGTGGTTGGTTTCTGTCTGGGAAAGCTATGGAACCAGTGGGGGAGTCTTACCAACGTCTCAAGCAATTTACAGCTGATGCTTCCCATGAACTGAGAAGTCCCATTGCATTGATTCAAACTAATGTCCAAGTTGCACTGGCTGATTTAGACTTAGAAACCAGCAGTATTGCTCATTATCAGCAACAATTAAAATTAGTAGAACGATTAACCAAGCGTTTGGGTAGATTGGTAAATGACTTATTATTTTTAGCACGACAAGATAGTGGAATTAGCCAAGAAGTTTTTTCAACTTGTCCCCTTGATGCTTTGCTGATGGAAGTTGTGGAAGAACAACAACTGGTAGCTAAAGAAAAAGAAATTACCTTAACTCTCAATTTGGTTGATCCTTCCTTAGAACTTGACCCAGAATTACAAGACAATTGGTTTACTTTGATGGGAAACTGGGACCAATTGGTGCGGTTATGTACAAATTTGATTGGTAATGCTTTGCAATATACACCAACTCAGGGAGAAGTACAGGTTGAGTTAGCACGGCTTTCTGGTGTGCGTTATGGTGTGGCTTGTTTGCAAATTAAAATCACTGATACGGGAGTTGGTATACCTCCACAATCATTACCACGATTGTTTGATAGATTTTATCGTGTAGATCCAGCGCGAACTCATCAAAGTCGCGAAACTACAACTGGTTCAGGATTGGGACTGGCGATCGCACAAGCAATTGTTGAACAACATCAAGGACAAATTCAAGTAGAAAGCATTTTTGCTAAAGGAAGTACTTTTACCGTTAAATTACCCATCACTCTTGAGTATTAAATTAATAGTGAAACATTTATTCAACATTTGTTTCCTGTGGTAGAGGGAGACAAATATATTGACTTATTAGTGTAGATATAAGTAGGTGGGTGTTAGAAATTGTCATTATGACAAGGCAAGAAGCAAAAGGCAATAGGGAAGAGGTTTTGGTCAATTTTATTTTTTGTTACATACACTCTCCGACAAGCCGCTGCAAGTCTACGGTTTTTTTGTGCCTTCCTACTTAGTTAAACATAATAAATTACAACACTAGGTTTAAGGACAGATGCCAATTACCATCAGACAAGATATTACTTACACTTTACTAGAGGTAATTAACGAAACTGGCAGGGGAATGCATGAAGTTCACTTTCATCAAACTGATTTTCCCCGACATCAAATGACTATAGCTGAATTTTTAGGACATTTAGATTACTTAAATCAAAATCATTATATCAATCCTGAGTTTACAGGTAATGCCTATGCAACTCAAGAAGACGTTCCTGATTTGATTCATCTCCAGGAAATTGACCTGGGAATTGCCAATACTTATAGTGGACCGGATGGACATCTACCACATTTGAGTACTTTCAAAAAAGCAGAAATAACCGAAAAAGGCCAGAAGCTATTAGAGAAATTAGAAGTTAATCAGCCGCAAGTTTCAGAAATAAAACCATTAGTAGCTATTGCTGATAAAAATTTTCCCTTTTTAGGAAAAGTAATGGATCAAAGTGATTTGATAGATATTTTTGATGCGAGGGACTTAACAGAAGTAGTTTTCCGACTCATGCGGGATTTAATGACAACTGAAGCTGCTGACAGAGTGGAAGCAGAACTGCATGAAGCAGTAGAAATAACTAGAGATAAATCCCTGCAAGCAGAAATTGCCGATCTGTGGGATGATACCAACCCAATTGGAGCATTTTTAAGTCGAGTCCGTCCACCTTTGCAACCAACAGGAATTTTTAGAGGAATTGATAGTGATCGCCTTTTATTCCGAGTTGCAAATGAAGGAGGAACTCCACCAAATCTAGATGTAGAACAAGTAGTTAAAGCTGTATTCTCTGCCACCAAAGATGAATTATCAGCAGAACGAACTCAACAAATTTGTACCTGGCTACCTGATAGAATTTGTCAAATGTGGGAAGAAGCGTAAGTAGGTGACAGGGAATAGGCAACACGAAGAAAATTATTTACCTATAACCTACACCCTATTCCCAATTCTTAATACTTTCACAACAGGAGTAAAAATAATGAATTTTCCTAAATATATGAAATTATTTGGGACTGTTTGCGGTGGATTATTGATGAATTTACCAATCATTCCGCAAGCAGTTTTAGCACAAGAAACAACTTCCAAACTTAACCCTTGTCCCGGTCTTCTTTATGAAGAACCTTATAATATTCGGGTTATAGTTCCCGCAGTTTGTCCTCCCAATGATTTGACACTCATACTCATGCAACTTGGGTTATTACCAGTCCCTACTACTCCATTATCTTACCAAGTAAGGTTGGGTGTGGGAGGTGAAGCACCAGCACCATCAGCACTGAATCCTAATCCCAGTATTTTTAGTGAACAGCCTTATAATCGTTCTCAACGCAGATTCCGGTCAGGAGATGATCCACAAACTGTACCAACTCTTCCCCCATCCAACAGCTTACAACCACCTGCATCAGAACAAAGACAAGATCCCAGTGCAAGAATTGCAATAGCAGATGGCAGAGTAAATGTCAAGCTAATTAATAATTCAGGGGTAAAAGTTACTTACCAAGTTATTGGTGATACAGCCCCACGGAAGTTACAAGGTAAATCAGGAGTGACTCTACGAGGTTTAAGCACACCAGTAACTGTGACATTTCAACGGGAAGATGGCGGATTTTTGATGGTGACACCTAAACTTGGTCAAGAAAAAGGAACATTAGAAGTAATATTGCAAGAAACAAGTGATTTTAACCAAGATAGAAGTGCAATGAATATTCAATCAAACGGTTCAGTATTCTTGAATTAGTCATTAGTAATTGGTCATTAGTCATGATATAACTTAATATAACTGAATGACCATCCATCTTCTATCATCTGTTACCTGTCAAATGTCACCTGCTTTAATACACTTAACTTCCTTTCAATTCATTGATAATATGCATCAATTTCGCTTCTTGTTTAATGTCATTTAATTTTCGTGCCAGTGAAAGCGCCTGTTGATAAAAATTACGTGCTTTGGGATAATCACGGATTTTTTCATATAATTGACCGGAGGATACGAAATATTTTAGTTCCTCGTTGGGACTATTTAAAAATTTAGCAATCACAAGCCGCTCTTCTAGTAATTCCAAACACCGTTCATAACGAGCAACAGCACTATGAGCCGTCACTAAACCATCAATTGCTCGTAGTTGGTCAGGACGATAAGAATTCATTTTCGCTAACCGCATCGCTGTCCCATAAGCAGCTATAGTATTTTCATAATCTCCCACCATTAAGTAAGAATCACCTAAGTTATTGAGGGTATTTATTTCACCGATCACATTACCTGTTTGACGGCGAAAAAATAAGGCAGTTTCCGCTAATTTAACAGCTTGATTATAATCACCCAATCTTATATATACCAGGCTTAAATTACTCAGAGAAAGCCCTTGTCCTTGAATATCATTGAGATTGCGAGCAATCACTAAAGCATCTTGAATAGTTTCTCCAGCGGCTTGTGGTTCGCCTTTTTGTAACAACAGAGTTGCAAGATTATTAAGTCCAAAAATCTGGTTTTTAAAATCCTTATTATCACGCGCTATTCCTAAGCGACGACGGATAGCATCTTCAGCATCTTTGAAATTACCTAATTGCAGATAGGCACCAGCGAGTAAATCATAGGTTAAACCCTGTGCGTTCATGTCACCAAGAGAGTGATAAATCTCCAGTGCTTGTAATCCAGATTCAATGGTTTTATCTAAAGAACCAGAAGCATATTGTTGTCTACCTAGGCGCAGTAATCTATCAGCCTCTTCTCTGACTGGTCTAACATTTAATGGTTTGCCAATAGGATGATTTAAGGGACTATAGATTTGGTTGGTAATATCAATACCATTAGCCGTAGTAGGTATGGAAAAAGCAGTAAATAATAGAGTATAAACAATTCCCTGGGGCAATTTATGAACTTGCTGTAAGATCAGGGAATAATGTAAACTGAAAATAGTAGAGTTCGATAAAAAATGTAGTCGTTTCATAACAATTAACCGTGAAATTCCGGCTCTTCAAAAAGGTGTAAGCAAAAGTTTAAATTTTTAGCTACAAAATAGCTAATCTCACACTGATACCTAAGTCAAGCTTAGGCGGCATCTTCACCTAAGTAAATAGCGCGAATATCAGCTGGTAATTTGTCTTCTAGCATACGATAACCTTCTTGGAGAAAATTAGCTACTTCGTCAGGGGAAATCTTTTCGCCTTCAGCTTGCAGATAAGCAGCAATGCGTGTTTCACTCCAGTGGAAGGTTTGAGCCATCAAGACAATTAAGCGTAATACTGATGGTAGTTGGTCTAATGACTGTTCTATATAACACCATAACGGTGGTGAAGTGTCCCTGAGTGAATAATGAATTGCCTCTGTTGGTGGTAATTTAATTTCATTAATGCAGAACGCAGTCATGTTGATTAACCAGTTTTGCAAGGTTAATATAATCTCACCTGTTTCCGGGTTAGTTAGATAGAGTCCACCTAGTTCATAGTATATATGTCGCCATGTGAGCGCAAATAGATAATCTGCCTGGACAGGCGATCGCGCCGAATGTTGAATCAAAGTGTAAACTATAGGACTATAGCGGCAAAAAATGACCGTAAAGTATTTACCATCATCGGGATAGCGCCTAAACAGAGTCAGTAATTCCTGGTCAGTGTGATGAAACAGCGATTTAACCAGAGGATGATTAGCTTCAGGAAAAGAAGGAATTTGCACAAGCCTTTAAATAGTAGTGGTTAAAATATACAGGGTAATTGGGTATGGGGCATGGGGCATAGGGCATGGGGCATTAGGAAAATTACTTCCCCATCTTCCTTCATCTTCCCCAGTCCCCAATCCCTGTTCCCTGCCTCAAACTATGAGATAAACTAAAAAATAGGACTTAATATTTAGTCTTTATCGAGAAGACTAAAAGCGGCTCTCTTATACAATCTTTGTTTATTTATGGTTATACTGGTTATAGTAGCTAATTTGATACCTTTTCTGCTTAGTCCCTTTACTTTAGGCTCTTTCTTACCTTCCCTACCGTTGGATAGCCTGTTCTCCACCCAAGGCATAATGATTATACTGTTGGCAGCTTATGCTGGTGCAATGTGGATGTTTCTGACCAGCGCCCCCAAAGTCTATACTGTCATGGTGTCAGACCTGGAAATTGCCCGACAGTTATATGAAGGCTTACTAGATTTGCCAGCAGCAGAAGTACCTTTGCACTATTACTACAACTACGAACAAACCATTGGTGCAACTGGGATAGACCCGCTTTATATATCCACCAGTCCGAGTTTGTCAAATAAAACGATGAATATCGCCAACGATGGGTTGTGGTATCAATTGAAGAAAAACACTCAACTGCACATCATTACTGGTGGGAGTATAGGTACTAAAAATCAGCAACGCCATGTTTGTTTTGACCATGACTGTTTGGAGTTGATTTTGATGCGGGTGGAAACACGAGGTTTGAAGTTCAAGATTCGCAATCAAAAGCCTTTGAATTTTTTGGTAAAAGACTACGAAGGACGCGTGATTGAATTGGCTGAAGTTAACGGGTAGGTTTCTTAATAAATCTTTAGAGTGTGTTGGGTTTTTTCCTGATGCACCCTAAATTTTTTTATCTTTGTTTCAAGATTTAAAAGGCTCACGGAAAGAAGCAACGGAAAAAAAGCAGTCTGTAATACCAATGCCATCGCCAAAATATGAGGGTGAGTTGATGATGCTTTAACCATTAACTCCCATTTCTCTGAGGCTTGGCAAAAACAATCAGTCTTGAAAATTCCTTCCAGGTTTCCTACAAGGGTTTTTTGACGTATTAACTGCAGTATAAGGGTTTGAGATTCCAAACTACCTTTTAAGCGGATCGCTTATATGTATTTAATCCTGCTAGTATCGGCAAAATTTTTGTAGCCTTTTATTTTGGCTAAGGTATTGTAATACCAAATTCATAAGAAGCTGCATAGAATATCATATCAAGAATAATTGACTGCAGATAAAAACAGATAAAGACGGATAAATGAATGGATTTCATGATTCTGTGCAGCCTCACTTAAAATTGGTGTAATTTGACAAGTTATTTAATTTGGTGACCAAGACCCTACTATTTTAATTCCCTCTTTTTCTTTCTTAGCTAGTTCTAAATTCAATGTCAGTTGAGATTTATAAGCATCCATTACCAGCTTGTCTAATTGTTGATGTAGTTTATAAAGTCGGCTGCTTGGTTCATTATATAATTTATTATAAAATGTCGTAATTCCCCATTGTTTAGACTCCATTTGTTGTGTGCGGTATTGATTAAGTTCTTCGGCTTTTGCGACGATTTTTTCTATTATTTTAATATCTGCTATTTGTGGAAATGCGAATGTTTCAAAACAAGTTGTATTAGTGTAGCTGGTATCACATTTTAACGTTGAACTTTGCGCTTTTACTCCAAGACGATGTAAATTGGGTGTGAGAATACCCAGAACATAAAAATCATCTGATGCAATTAGCATATTACCTTGTTAAGGTAATATAGAAATATCCACAGGTGTAAAAATCACCGATTGAGCAATTTTTAGCAAAGTGAAATAAAATCCCAAATTTTCTAAAGCCTTTCTCATTGCTGGTCTATGTCTTTCAAATAACCACCAGTTTTCACTAGTTTTTTTGTTTTTATTCTTATCTATCTCAGGGTTAATATTCTCTCTGACTCTGTTAAATGCTTCTTGGTACTCAGAAGCTTCTTCAATTGATATATCAGTAAAATCAATTACCCAATCTAGTTTTCCTAATGGATTGATTAAACCTCTCCCGTCAATCATGGGCTTGAGAACTTTCTTGTTGTTTAGATTCGCAGTAATCCATTGTTTAGCTTCTCTTTCTGATGTGAAAAATCGTTTTTGTATTAACTTACATCCCTCAAATGAAAATCCTTTATTTAGTAATAATATTTGTGGAGAGGTAACAGATAGTTTAGTTCTGAGAGACGAGGAAATAAACTAAACCTCAATAGTATCTAAAAATTTTTGTTTGGTGTCTTCTTTTTTCCAGTTAACAATACTTACATGAACAGCAGCATCTCTAGACCATACTTGAGAATAAATTGCATCATGAATAATACTACCATTACTAATAATGTAATCTAAACTAGCCTTTTTTCCTGAAATATGAGTAATAGAATTTATACCAACTAATCCTGCCCTACCTTTTTGATCTAATAAATCAGATGCTTTTTTAAACCAAAAAACACAAAAATCAGGCTGACCTTTGACATCGGGTAAAGCTTCTTTATATATCTTATGTGTATACTCATCTCCTAATTCTATTCTCAATTTTTTACCACCCAAAAAAGGCTGATTTACAATAGTTCCCTTAGCCTTTGGACATTCAGTAAATAAAGCATCTTGACAAACAATATTTTTATCTAAACTATCCAAAGGTAACGTAGGTTCTATTAACTGTAAATTATCAATGGCAATCTTTCGCGCTATCATCAAAGTGACCCTTGCTAACTCCACCACAAACGGATTTGTATCCATTCGATAAAATTGCAAAGGTATCACCAAACCCATCTGCATTTGTTTATATTTTGATTTCCGCAGGTTAGCAATTTTTTCTAACAACAATATTTCAATTCTTTTCAATCCCTGATAAGCTAAATAAAGAAAATTACTCGAACCACAAGCCAGGTCTAAAACTCGATAACTTTGTAATTCTATTTGCAGTGCGGAAAGTTTTTTAATTGTATTTGCTGCTACTATCCTATCTTCCCAAAACCCAGCTTCTAAAGCACCTTCATGACCAAAAGCACGAAAGAAGCGGTCGAGAAATGTTTGTGCTTGCTTGCGTTCTTGTCCGGTGATGTATTGTTGGCAAAATTAAACGGATTTAGATGAACTTTCTGGTGTGGATGATGTTATATTTTTGGGTTAAAATATTCTGTTTTTTCTAGAATAAAAAAGCATTAATTGAGAATTTTCTTTAACTTCTCAAACAAATCCTCAGCTAAATCTAATAGCTCAATTTCATCAATCATCTCATCACTAGAACTGCGATTACTTCCTGCGATCACAACACCACCAAGTCAAACATCCTTCGCAGCAAAAATACTGTGATTCTCTGTTAATTAACTCAAACAATATTCCAAACCTTCAATAGTTTCTGAAATAGATTTATTCTGCAATTTCTCGCATACCTTCACTGCTACAGAACCATCACTTTCTAAAAAAGTTTTCAATAACTCTCTATTACCTGTTCTTCCTGATGATCTCCCCAAGTTTCCAACGAGTCGCTATCTATATTTTCGATATATAAATCTACACAATTAATACCATAATTTATCCAGTCTTCCTGTAACTGTCTACCCTCTTCTAAATGTTGCAGAAATTGTGTTAACTTCTCTTGGCTGTTAATTGGTCTTTCGTTTACCATGATTATTAACTCTAATGAAAATAGTGAATGCAAATAAACAGCTATAAATTAAATTATAAATAAACGCCTATTTGCAAATAATCACTATTATATAGTGAAATATTAACTATCTGTTGAACAAAACCATCTAAGTAGGTGGGCGGAAAATTTATAACTATGTCATGCCGAATACAGTAAAGGGGAATCAAGCAATTCCAAGGGTTTCAAGTAATTTATATTTTGTAACATAGTTATGTTTATTTGTATCTACTTACTTATAGCAGGATTGTAACTTAAAAATAATCCTCTCTCTATTACCCAGTATTTAAGCGTCTTTTCCCATTTATCAAACTTATATTGAGAATATAGATCAGAGAAGCTGGTAACTTGAACACATAAATGCTGTTCTAGCCTACTACTCACAATTATATCAGTTGTGATCGCCAAATCGGCAATATTAAGACTGCCACAAGTCTCCCCCATGCTGTTTAATTTCCTTAGCTACTGCTATCAGGATTTGAGTCTCACTGTGTTCAAACTCTCCAGCCATTAATTTTTATTTCCACTTTTCAAAATTGGGGTCTTCTTCTTCCAAGCATTTGGGAAAAAGATAACTATACCAAACCAATATCTTCCCGTCGGTATGATTCTCTGATAATACTGCTGTTGTTCGTCTTCTGTAGCTAAAGTTTTGATATTGTTACTAGTGCCTGAGTCACTCAGAAACACCTTTCAAGCTGTATGCCCCAAACAAGGCAGACATATGAGTGAAGTTGTCACTAAGTTTGTAGGGGGATACATTCAAAAGTAGTATCCTGATTACAAGGCAAAATAACCAATTGCGATAGTTGGTGATCGCCAATCGTAAACTCTAAAAATAGAAAACGTAGGTAAATGATGGTTCAAGCCTTACCTAAAACTGAAAAACTAACCTTTGATGAATTTGCCCAATGGAAACCAGAGGGGGACAGTATGAACTACATGACAGGATAATTATTGAGATATCACACCCTACAGGTGATCATCAAGATGTTGTCAGTTTTTTGGCACTAGAAATATCTCTAGAAATATCTGCTGATATTAACCGGTTACATCTTCCCTACTTCATTCCCAAAACTGCACTTGTCAAACTACATGAAAATGAATCCTGTTATTTACCAGATATATTGGTGGTCAATCGACCCAATCTCGTCAATGAACCACTGTGGAAAAAGCAATCTCAGTTACTCAGGGCGCGTCAATCCCTCTGGTGACTGAGGTAGTTAGCACCAATTGGCGCGATCACTATTTCACATAACTAGGTCAATACAAAGCTGTAGGTATTTCAGAATATTGGATTGTAGACCATGCTGCATTGGTAACTAGGCGTTTTCTTGGCAATCCTAAGCAACCAGGCATCTCAATTTACTCGTTAGTTGAGGGGGAATACCAAGTTAATCAGTTCAGAGGTGACGACCGAATTGTATCGCCAACTTTCCTAGAACTGTCTCTAACTGGTAACCAGATTTATTTTTACCATCAGCGGTAAAAAGTCCAAAGCCTTATAATAAAAGGCTTTGACCCGTGAACCAAATAAATATTTTTGTGGATATTTGAGGTTAGAACATAGAAAATATTGGAGTTTCCTACTGATCATTGTTAATGAAATTAATATTTCCTAAAAGTAAAAGAAGGTAACAGAAGAAGACATCAATGACTCCTATTGGATCAATAGAGTTGTATGAATGTAAAGTAGCCCATATTGTATCAACTTCTAAGACTTACTTTTTAGTAAATCATGGCTTATAAAAGTAATCTTGCTCTTGTTATTCTCAGTTGCTCCAAATGCAAAATATTTTACAACTGACATAGTTTCTAATTCCCAATCACTCAGCTTGATTTATCACTTGCCAATAATGCATGATTAGAAAAAATTAGTTTCAGTTTCAAATTAGTAAATTCAATAACAGCATTTATTATTTCCTGTTGTTCTGAGGTTAGATCTAACGCCTCTAGGGCTGGGTTCAGGTCATTACCAGTATGCAAATAGTGAGCAAGTTGTTTACGTTGAGCAGAACTCAAAACTGCGAGAATTTCGTTGTTTCTACGCTGACGGACTGCTTGAAGTTTCTGATGTTCCTGGGGAGTTAAATCATCCTCGGAGAAAGTAATAGTATCCTTAGTATCTTCACTATGAGAAGTGAAAATAGCTTGAGATGAATTAAAATAACTATTTGCTGATGCTGCCGTAATTTCTGGTAAGAACAGAGCTACAAAAACAATAAGTAGCAGTGCAAACAACCGTCTTTTCAATTTAATTATCATGTTGAGAAAAACCTAAATCCAATTCCATACTGGGGTATAGTCAAGCCCTTATCATTTTCCTAGTTATAGGAAATACCCTTTCTCTTAAATATTGATACATATCATTTCTCTCAACCCCTCTTATTGAAGGGTCTTGAAGGATCTTATATGTTTCAAGGTTAAAGAGAACTGTTATAAACTAGCTATCTGTGAAAAATCTTACCAATGACCAATAACTAGCCCTCACACTATCTCTATAGTGGCGGTGTGGTGAAGGAGATTATGTTTTCTCTATGACTAAATTCAGAAATGGATAATAAAGAAATATATATCAGTCATATTAGAATGACATTCTTTTATATTACCAGACTTGGGGCTATCATCAAAGTTATTACCAGTGGAGACAGTCATGAGTGAACAAGTTTTAAACAAAGAAATGATTAGTGCCCTTACCCAAGATAGCGAAATTGACTTAGAGGAAGCTTTCCGGGAATCTCATATCCAAGACATTCTTGATAAGTTAGACCAGGAGTTAGTTGGCTTAAAGTCTGTCAAGAACAAGATTAAGGAAATGGCTGCTTTGTTGCTGGTTGACCGGATTCGTAAAAGTCTCGGTTTAACTGCTGGTGCGCCTAGTTTGCACATGACTTTTTTAGGCAACCCAGGTATGGGTAAAACTACTGTAGCTATGAGAATGGCTGAAATTCTCTATCGTCTCGAATATATCCGCAAAGAGAATGTCATGTTGGTGACGCGAGATGATTTAGTTGGGCAAGGTATTGGACAAACTGCACCGAAAACTAGGGAAGTTTTAAATAATGCAATGGGGGGTGTTTTATTAGTTGATGAAGCTTATACTTTATACCGGCCAGATCATCCAGGAGATTTTGGTTTGGAAGCAATTGAAATTCTCATGCAGGTGATGGAAAATCAGCGTGATGATTTGGTTGTTATCCTTGCTGGTTATAAAACCCAAATGGAGCATTTTTTCCACAGTAATCCTGGTATGAATTCTCGTATTGGAATTCATATTGAATTTAATGATTATAGTGTTGATAATTTGTTGATTATTGCTCAATCTATAGTCAAAACTCAAAACTATTGTTTTAGCCCTGATGCGGAACAAGCCTTCCGAGAGTATTTAATTCGACGGAAGACTATGCCGCATTTTGCTAATGCTCGTAGTGTCCGTAATGCTATAGATAGAGCGCGTTTACGTCAAGCTAATCGTTTATTGAATAGTGGCAAGAAATTAAATAGGCAAGATTTAATTACTATCGAAGCCGTAGATATTCTTGCTAGTCGAGTATTTAGGGAAGGTGTTCCTGACTGCGAACCGGAAAGCTGATTTGGGACTGGGAATTAGGGATTAGGGGAATTGAGTAAACATCCTTCTGTAATCATCGTGGCTATCTGCCTGTTTCCTAAATCATCGTGGCTATCTGCCTGTTTCCTATTCCCCTCTTACTGTCACCTGTCACTTATCATTTATTTCCTAATCTGAGTTTTTCATTCTGTTAATTTCTCTTTGCAATTCTTCAACTTGTTTACGTAATTTTTCCGCTTCATCTTCCGGTGTTTCAACTTTGACATTGACTGCTCCGGTAGTGGGTGTTTGCTGATAGTTTCCTTGGCGAATTTCCTGATATTCTTCTGATACTGCCCAAGAGCGTAAATAATGCAAGCGTTCTACAGGGAATGGATGGGTAAGCATCATTCCCTGAGCGCCATTGTACATGAGAAATTTATATACTTGATTGAGTCCATCATCATCCAGCGCTTGATATTTTTCTGACTGTTGAATAAATTCTTGTAAACTACATTCGTTGGCATATTTGTTACTACCGCCAGAGATTTTCATCATGGATGACATAACTGGGTTTAGGTCGTCCATGACTAACAATGCTGCCCGATCTGCGGATAATTCGGCCTTACGTCGCCATTCAAAAAAGGCATAAATCAAAGCTTGACTGACGAAATTACCTAAACCGAAGGTTAATTCACCAATGATGGAAGCGGCACTCATTGCCCACATCGCCATTTGAATTAAAATAGTATGACCACATTTAATATGCCCCAGTTCATGGGCAAGCACTGCCCGGATTTCGGCTTCATTGAGTAAGTCAAGTATCCCTGTGTTTACGACTATGTAAGGATTCTGTTGCCCCAATGCATAGCTATTGGCTTGAGGGTTGTGTGATATAAATAGTGTTGGTTCAGGGTAAATATCTAAATCTCGCACACATTCCCGAAATATCTGGTAAATAGTGGAATATTGACGCGGCCCTACTTGGATGGTGTTGCCCATTAAATAGACTAATTGAGGGCGTTCATAGACAAATTCCACGAATTTACGAGCGATTAAATCAAATCCCGATAAACTTCGTAAGGCTTGCTCGGCTTGACGATCTAGTGGATGCCTAAAGGCTTCGCTGGAAATTCCTGTATAGGTTGGCATAATTTCGGGAAGTTGGTAAATGGTGGTTGGGGACTGGGGATTGGGGACTGGTGACTGGTAAGACAGGAGGAAGTTTACCAATTACCCATTACCAATCATCAATGACTAATGACAACATAATAGAAATGGGGCAGTTCGGAAAAAGTGACTTGTTATGGGATGAAAAGCGTGTGATTGAGGCAGAAGTTCATTTATCACTACATAACTTCCTGCGATCGCAGGCGGGTTTTCCTTCCTGGCCCCATCACTTAACGATGGCACGGTTGGTAGCACGCGCTTTGCGCTTGGGACGTAGTGCCTTAATTCAAGTAGGTGCTGTTTGTGGCTATCAAGGGCGATATCGCACAAGTTTTATCGCATCCTCCTTGATGTGGCATGGCCCTGTAATTATTGTGGCCTCGGAAGTTGTGCAGCAGCGGTTGCTGAAAATAGAAATTCCCCGTCTGCAGCAATGGTTACAAGCTAACAAACCGATCAGAACAGGTGAAGTTTGGCCTGGTACTGATTTCCAAGGGTTGTTGTTGACATCTCCAGAAGCTTGGCTAAAAGGTCAGTTGGCTGATAATGATAGTTTTCCGCCAAATATTCCCACAATTATTGATGGAGTTGATGATTTGGAAGATTGGGTGCGTCATCAGCTAACACAAGAGATTCAATCCCATGATTGGGATCAACTGATGCTTGCTTGTCCCTACGAAGCTGATGTAATTCGTGAAGCTAGGGTACAACTGACACATGAATTATTCCAACATCCTGAAAATCCATACCACTGTTATCTACTATCCCAACCAGAAACAGAAATCTTACAAAATTTGTTTTTAGCTTTAGACTCAGATAGCTTCCCAGATGTTTGGAAACACTTAAGGCAACAATTCCAAAGCGTGGTTGAAAATCCTTCTTCTTCTGCCTCTCCTCCCCTTTTCTGGGCTACTATTGCCCGTCGTCAAGGCTTATTTTCTTTACATTACGCCCCACTGGAATTAGCTAAACCACTCACACCAATTTGGCAGCGGCAACCTGTAGTATTAATTGGGAGCGCCTTAGAACCAGAAACGGAAGCTCCTCTGTTCCGTCAACGTTTGGGGTTTCAGGATGTAACTTGCTTAAAGTTTTCTACTGATAGTCAAGGGGAAGCAATTCAACTTTATGCACCCTATAAGTTACCTCTACCGAATACACCAGAATTTCAAGGAGCATTTATTCACCAAGTCCGCACATTGGTTTGTTTAAGTGCGACAGCGCCAGGAATGACTGTGGTGTTAGTGGGAGATGTACCTCTCAAATCCAGAGTAGCCGCAATTTTGGCTTCGGAGTTTGGTTCACGGGTGCAGGTGGAAAAAACTTGTTTGGATGAAAATGGTATTTTGGTTACTGGTTGGGAATATTGGCGATCGCATCAAACTGTTTTAGCCGCTCCCCGATTGTTAATTATTGCAACTTTACCTTTGCCATCTTTGGAAAATCCTTTGGTCGCTGGTAGAGTAGCTCATTACAAGCGATCGCACCAAGATTGGTTCAGGTTATACTTATTACCCACTGCATTGAATGAATTGCAAAGAGCGATCGCACCAGTCCGCGAAAATCAAGGTATTGTGGCTTTACTCGATAGTCGCGTCGTAAATCGCAGCTACGGCGTTCAAATTCTCACTGCCCTTAGCCCTCTAGCACGCTTGAACTATCTTGATCCCAGCTTGTTTTGTCCACCCAATGAAGAAAATTCAAATAGGGAATAGGTAATTCGTAATTCGTAATAGTCCCTCTAGTTCCGCTAGGGATACGTAATTATTAATTAACTCCTCTCGTCCCCATCTGTGCTACCCCCTTACCTTCTTCATCGTCTCCACAATATCCGTGATTCCTGCGAACATATATTTAAGAACCTGAACCGAAATTTCAATTACTGATTATGGGTGAAGCAAAACGTCGTAAAAGCACACTGGGAAAACAATACGGTGAAGACACTCGTATCTTACCTTTGGTTCCCATCACAAAATCTCAAGCTGAACTGTTTGTGAGTTTAACAACTCGCGGAGCTTGGATCGGTATTGGCCTGATGGTTGCCGTGTGGGTGACAATTCGTTTTATCGGTCCAGCTTTTGGTTGGTGGCAAGTAGTTGATTGAACAAAGGTCTAGGATAGGGGTGTATGGAGGTAATAATTTTTTCCCATCTCCCCATTTCCCTATCTTTCCAGCCTGTACTATTGAATATCTCGAAACAAAACATTTGCCTAAATGGCTACAAAGCTATCCTCAGTTTAGATATCTTCAATATGAAGTATCTAGGTTTGGTCTTGTATCGAATTCTAATTCAGTAGAATTAGCTTATTCAATACATAAATATTGAATTCCATTTTCAGTATTAAGCTCTAGGTAGCCTATTTACAATGCAATTTAAACACTTACTTAAATCACAAATAGGATGAAATATACCTTTATTGCTTTCAATCTACTTTTACGATCAAGAATAAATTCAGTAGAATAGACTTAGCAAGAACAAGACAAAAAGTTACGCTAGAGTAAATAAATAGTGCAAATTGGCTTAAATACTGCCTATAAAAGTGTAATATGGAAAATTTTCCTAGTTGACTAGCATCAAATTTAAGTTACGCTGAAAGCTGACTGCTCTAATCTAAGCAAGTAGCCAAATCGAGCTAAACATCTAAAGACAATGTTAACTTTAGTCGTTTTATCTGAGATTTATATCTTGCAAATTGAATAGTTTGATACGACAACCACAATTGTTATCCACTACCCTAAGCAAGGTAGCCAATCACAGACTAAACCTTACCCTGGAAATTGTAATGAATAGTTTACAATACCAAAGGATAGAAAAATCTAAAGAAAACATAAAAGAGACTCAAATGACTGTGGTGTCTGGAGGGAAAAAGTGTTTCTGAGACTGGCACATCAACATAGACAATTTGTCCAAGACTTGGTAATGAACCTACAAGCCTTGGCAATAGTATTAGAGCGTAACGGCTACCCAGCTTCTTGTTATACCTGTGGCGACCAAATGAATAGTGCTTCATTTATGGTAAGCTTAGGAGACAACCATCTAATTCGCTTTTTGGTATCAGATTACGGAATTACCTGGACTGAAATGCGAGATGAGCGCGAATTAATGAAATTAGAAGGTGCAGAAGCGATCCACCAATTACAAGAACTCGCTAATCTTGTCAAGCAATCTATACAAAGTTCTACAGGTCATAAAACCCTTATTAAAAAGTGTTAAATTGCCCAAGAGCGATTTGTGTAAGTGTTGTGTTGCCCGATGGTAAATATGGCTTTATCGGTAATGGTGAATAGGTAATAGATCTATTACCTATTCACCATTACCGGAAATAGAAAGTATTTATACTATTTTATTTTATCAAGTATTTTTCAGCGTCTGTTAAAATCTGATGAGCAAGAATTAACACCTGTACTCAGAAGATATAATATGACTCAAGCAAAAGTAGACCAACCAAAACTACCACTAACCAGCGCCATTGATAAAGTGACGACGGCTGAATTTGACAATTGGTTTGAATATCCTATGAGAGTGCAACCTCATCATACAGATTATGCAGGAATAGCTTGGCACGGTACTTATTTAACTTGGTTGGAAGAAGCGCGGGTAGAATATTTGCGCTCTATAGGCATTGAATTTGCTGATTTAGTAGCTTTAGGTTGTGACTTACCAGTTGTAGAGTTATCAGTACGTTATCATCGGTCACTTAAATTAGGAATTATAGCGCTGATCAAAACCCGAATGCTGGAAGTAACTGGTGTCCATATTAACTGGGATTATAAAATTGTTTCCACTGATCAACAAGAATTATATGTTACTGCTCAGGTAACACTAGTAGCATTAGACAGGGAAAGAGGTAAAATTATGCGTCAATTACCTCCTGCGGTTAAAGATGCACTCGCTAAAACTTCCACATCATATAAGTAATCCATTAAAAATCAATCGTTAAAAACTTATTTTCGTGAAGCAGGATTAATTACGCACAGGTGTTTGCGAAAAGTTTTGAGTAATCTCAGAGATTTTATGCAAAATATCCTGAGGTGTAATCCCAAAACCAAAATATAATAAAACCACTATCGCTGCAAAAGTAATAGCAGTTCTGACAGTGGTTTTTACTAATTTCCAAAGTATGACAAATATTATCCAAGCGACTATTAAAGTAATGATCATAGTACCAAAAGCTTGAAAATTATTGTTGTTAAATAGCCTAGCAATTATAGTTGCAAATGACAATATAATTCCTTTTATTAATAAAATTTAAATAAAATTATAAAAATCATTTTACTTAGACTCAAGAATCATTTTTTAGTCGGGATTTTGATGAAGTTGATTTTGCATCAAATTTAACTCTTTTGGTAGGTGCTTCTGCTGGTAAAATAGCAATCCTGCATGCGATTCTGGATTTAAAACGTATTGCAATGCGATTCTGGATTTAAAACGTATTGCAAATGGAAAAGGTATAAATGGTTTGGAATGGAAAATAGAATTTTCTACTGTAAATGGTAATGAATTTATTTGGGAAGGCAGTTGTGAGACTCTTGAAACAGAGGAACTAATTTTTGAGGAAAAAGAAAAATCGTCATTACTTTATAAGTAATCAACTTCACAAAATATTGTCCCAATTGAACGAAGTCAAGAGAAAATATTGTTTAACAATCGAGAAATACCTAAATTTTCCTCAAATCGATTAATGATACATATATTGAAAGAAGACGGTAAAATACAAGAAGCTTATGAGGCTATAAATAAAATAGAAGATAGTGCTGATACAACAAAAAAAGGTGTCCCCTGAATACTTCGGGGAAGAATTTATTCAGGCATCCGTGAGCAACCAAAAGGATTGAGCACAGATTTTTCGTAAAGAATAGTCGCCAAACAGGGAATATTCCCAACCTTACAAATGGGGTCACGAATATAT
>CAKZGI010000334.1 GCA_936914905.1 uncultured Trichormus sp.
GGGCCGTGTCTCAGTCCCAGTGTGGCTGATCATCCTCTCAGACCAGCTACTGATCATTGCCTTGGTAGGCCCTTACCCCACCAACTAGCTAATCAGACGCGAGCTTATCTTCAGGCAATAAATCTTTCACCTCTCGGCATATCCGGTATTAGCCACCGTTTCCAGTGGTTGTCCCCGACCTGAAGCCAAATTCTCACGCGTTACTCACCCGTCCGCCACTAAGTTCCTAAGAACTTCGTTCGACTTGCATGTGTTAAGCATACCGCCAGCGTTCATCCTGAGCCAGGATCAAACTCTCCGTTTTGTTAAGTTTGCTTTTTAGCTCTCTTGACCAATTTTTACAACCACAGTCAGGTTATTTTCTTTAATGACGCTATCTCTTGTTGTATACTGGCTTTCAAACTATAACCTTTTCAAGGTTCGGTAGTCCCATTCCGAGTCGGCTCTTTGCCGCTCTCTCTTTGGCACTTATTCAATATATCGAACCTATCTTTTAATGTCAACTACTTTCACTAACTTTTTTTCCCTATTTTTCAATATACCTTTAAACTCTTATATAACAAGGGTTTTGTGTGCTAAGAATACTAGATATGGAGACCAAAAGTGGATTTATGAGCTGGGATGCATTATTTTTCTAGGATGTGGGGGTTTAATACTGGTGGTCATCCCATTTTGGATTGATACCACAGATAAATCTAGGGTTTTGTACCATTTAAGGAATTAATAATCATAGTGGTGGTCAGCTTACTCCAGTAAGTTCCTAATGTTATGGGGACACAAGGTATCCGGATCATCTACCTGGGGAAACTTCTCATATAGAAGCCGATGAACAAAATGTGATCGCAAGACATGAATCAATAGTTGATAAGGTTGAGTAGACATGGAAGAATTTGAACTCAATTCTAGAGGTAATAAATCAGATGAAACGTTCAGTGGCTGTAATACCACCGTTTTTGGTGCTGGATCAATTGTTGCAGAGTTGGTTGGTAGAAGATATTGGTAGAGGCGATCACACTACCCAATCTCTTTTATGCCACAATGCAACCATAGGAAAAGCTCAATGGATAGCAAAAGCATCTGGGATAATTGCCGGTTTACCGATTGCGGCTAGGGTGTTTCAGTTGTTGAATGATCAAGTTAGCTTTGTTGCTGTTTCCTCTGAAGGTGCAAAGTGTGAACCAGGACAGGTGGTGGCAAAAATTAATGGTTCACTGGATGCGCTGTTAATGGGGGAAAGGGTGGCATTAAATTTGGTGATGCGGCTGAGTGGAATTGCAACGCTGACTAATATATATGTGGACAAAATAGCAGATTTACCAGCAAGGTTTGTAGATACACGAAAAACGACACCAGGTCTGAGACTTTTGGAAAAGTACGCTACTGTTGTCGGTGGTGGGATTAATCACCGAATGGGTTTAGATGATGCAGTGATGATTAAGGATAATCATATTGTAGTGGCTGGGGATATTGGTGAAGCGATCACACAGATTCGTTCCCGGATCCCCTATCCTTTGAGCATTGAGGTGGAGACGGAAAGTTTGGAACAGGTGCACTCGGCATTAGAGTATCAAGCTGACATTATTATGCTGGATAATATGAATGTGGATATGATGGCTGAGGCAGTGCGGCTGATTCGTCAGGTAGATAGCCGGGTGAAAATTGAAGCTTCGGGGAATGTCAGTTTAGAGACCATTCGTAGTATGGCAGAAACTGGAGTTGATTATATTTCTAGTAGTGCGCCGATTACTCAGTGTAGGTGGTTGGATTTGAGTATGAGAATGATCCCAAATTAAGTCTTGTATAACATAAAATCTAAAATCCCAAAATTCATGGGAGTGATTAGCGGTAAAAATAATCACTCCTTAATTTTAATTTCCTGGATTTTCCTGCAAAAATTTCTTGAGGATGGTGATAGTTTGTTCTCCACTAGCAGCAGTTGCTGTCATAAGACATTGAAGTAAACTATTGGAGAAGGGAACATGGAAATTGAAGGTTCCATCAGATTGAATTTTAATTTCATGACCATCAATAGTCACTTTTGCTCCTGGTTCGGTAGATCCATGAATCACCAGTTCTGTATCTATGACAAACCAGAAATCTTCACTAGGACAATTGAAGATCCGAATAGTACCTGAACGAGCTATACCTAACCAACTATTATTATCTGTTGCATAGCCAATTTCAGTTATGTAGTCACGATTGCTGGTGGGAATATCTATATAGCGACCGCAAGTTGCCTGCTCACATTCATACTGCTGAACTAGTTGGGGTGTTTGATAACTCAGATCAATATCAGTAGCATCATAAAGTCTCACTGCTAAAAGACGACCTCCTTTTTTTCGCAGTGCTTCCTTGTGAGTTTCTGAAACATACCAAGAAATATAAGCCCACTTAGGTGTGCAGGGTGTGAAGACAATGCTGCTATCTGTGTCTATGTCTAACAAACTGGCAAATTCTGTGATATCAGTTCGTGTTTGTAACTCTGATGAAACTTCTGTCTTTGCATCTGTTTTCAAGATTGCATAGTCAATAGTGTCTTGTGAGAAATTTGATGAAATAGACAAGTGTGAAGAAAATTCTTCTGGTGTCAGATCTGTTTTGAGTTCAGCCTCTGCTAATTTGTTGAATAATTCTCCTAACTCATCTGATAGTTCAGGTAGTGAACTTGTTGTTTTATCTTTGCTCAGTTCTATATCTAAATCTAATGTTTTCGGTGGTAAGCCTAATAATCCTGATAGGGACGTAATAGGCTGTTCTCTGGATACAGAACGTGATTCTAGTGGAGTATTACTGGACTCAGTATCCAGAGAAGTTACTGCCATACCGAGTAATTCTGAGAGTGAAGTGCTAGAGTCAGCATCCGATGAAATTGCTGGACAACCTATTACTTCTAAGGGTGAAGTGATACTATCTTGATGAGATGGTGCTGCTGAGTAATCTAGTAATTCTGATAGTGGAGTGGTAATCTCCTTATGAAATGACGCTGCTGGGTTATCTAGTAATTCTGATAGTGAAGTAGTTAATTCGTCAGTTAGCAGTTCTACATCAAATGTAATTCCTAAAATATTGGGTACTGATAGGTAAGGTGTATTAACAACAGCCACTGGTGCTTCTGTATCCCATACTACTTCACCACAATCAAGAGCTATTTTTTCAGTATTAATGTCAAAATCATGTGTATTATCTACTCTGGTATTTGTTCCTGTGACAGTTGCTCTTGCTAAATTACCTATTAAGTTATCTTCTTGAGTAAGGTTAAGATATTCTTTGTCGGGTCGCGTTGGAGTTGTAGTTAGATTTTTTAAGTCTGATGTTCCGTTAGTGCGGCTGCCATTTTCAATATAGGGAAGAATGCTGTAATCCTCTGGTGTGATTGATATTATTTCTGTAGTAAATGTCCTCGAGGCTGATTTTTCTGAGTTATATATTTTTTCATCTACGGATTGCAGTTTTCTCTTGAACCACCAAGTTAAAAACCCAGCTAAACCAAAAATTGGCAATAGGGATAAAACCACTATTAAGAGTAGGATGTTCTTATCCTCAAGCGGATTATTTTCCAGAGGATTCACAAACTGTTGTTCGTTACCAGAACCAAGAGCATTGGGTGGAGTTTCTGATTGTGAAGTGGTAATTATAGTGGGATTTTCAGATGCTGCACCAGTTGGTAGGAGTTGAGGTTTTGATGTGGAACTTGTTGGAGTTTCTGGATTTACACTCTGTAAAGAGCTGGCTGCGATCACAGAGGCTTCAGCTTCTCTAGACGCTTCTAGGGATTTTTTTCCTACAGCTGCAAGGGTAAAAGTTAGAGAACGAGCTACTCCTGGCTTGGGATTTTGCTTGTAAAGGTAAACCAAGGGCTGAGAAAATGGATCTTGAGAATTATTTAGTGTAACTCCCTTGATTTTCAGAACTCGTACATATGGTAGCCTTGATACTTGATGAGCTAGAACATAGGTAATGTCATATATACCTAATTGTTGGATGATTTGGGCAGTTTTATCTTCAGCTATTGGAGTCGCATTCATTCCTGTAGAAAACTCAACGCTTTGAAAAACTGAATAATCATGAAAGGCATTACGAGTATCGCTTATTGAAGGTCGATCAATAAGCCCGATTTTAGCAGATTGACCTCCTATTTCTGACCAATCCTTAATTTCACATCGAGGAATTTTAGGAAATTTTCCAGTATTCAAGCTTCCTTGAAAGAAATTATTTACACAGAGGATTATGGCTATTTTTTCTCGGTGCAAATGGACTTGTTCTAGACCTTGAGCTTTTTCTGCTGGAGTTAGGTCTCCTGTGATCGCAGCTATATCAATTTTATCTTCTAGTAAAGGCTTGAATGCAGTATCAGCATCAGCACCATTCACCCCCACTTCTATCTGTGTACCAGACAATTGGTTCTCAAATGTATCTTTCAAACTTTGGTTAATCATAAGCAAACTTCTAGAACCATCAATCTGCACTTTGGTTCTATCCTCCACTATTTGCGGCAGGGGGAAAATAGTAACATCAAATTTCGACTCTGGCTGTGTAGCTGCTAATATAAATAAGTTGGCTACCACTCCACTGGTAGCTAGGGCTAGAGATAATAAGAGATTAACGATTACACTGTCTTTTTTTTTTGTTGCCACATATGCCCCTTATCAAGGTAAAAGAAACAGTAAAGCAGGCTATTACTCAAAATGTGATTTTTATAGAGGAGACGGGCTAATTATACATCTTTGTAAGTGAAGTTATCTGGAATAATTTATACAAAAATGTATTGGCCTTACTGTGACAGTACGATTTATTACTGTTGATTTTTGTCAAAATTCCCCATCACTACTCAAACCCAGGATGGAAAACATTTTCATTGGATCTAATGCTCAATTGAACTGATAGATTATTGATGTTCTAGAATAGTTTCTCCCCATTATGCAAATTATTTGCAATAATATCTGGGCTTAAAATATGATAACCTATAGGTGAGATAAGTAAGTAGAAACAAATAAATATAACTATGTAAAAAGATATAAATTACTTGAAACGTTTGCAGTTGCTTAGTTCCCCTTTGCCGCATTCACTATGACATAGTTATAGATTTTTCCGCCCAGCTACTTATTAGTATTCATTTAATTAAGATTGTTGAAGGTGAAATGGTATTACCTATATTAGTGGCAGGAAACAGAAGGTAATAGTTAAAAAAGCAAGCTTTATGAGTTTCTTAACCTTTTTTTACTGGATAGTTATTTTTGCCTCAGCCCAATTACTATATATCTTTGATAGCTCTTAAAGATAAAAATTATAATTAGCCTGAGTTTCACCCAGCAAGTCCACTCAGGTATTCAACTGTATTTATGCTATTCTCGCATTTCAGGTCATGCTTTTGCATGACCTCCTTACTTCTTAGGCTCTTGAATTCAAATCAAATATGAAGATTGTTGTTGATGAATTCTTCCCCCAATGGAATTACACCCCTAAACCAGAGTAGAGTTACAGGTTATTTAATCAACTATCCATACCTCCTTATTCCTCTGTATCCAAAAAAGAGAGATAGAAAACTCTACCTCTCCAGAAAATAAATAAATTATTTAAACCAAATCAGATTTTAGTATCTGCTGGGTTTGTGAACGATAAAACTGAGAACTTGGCACTGTTTGATGTTGTCAAAACCAACAACACGAACATAGCAGTTAGCATACTGAGAACGGCAAGATTGAACTTCACCTAATACTTCTTGAGTTGTTTTAGCACTAAATAAAGGTAGCTTCCACATTGTCCAGAATAATTCAGTAGGTTCAGAAGTTTCGTTGAACTCAACTGCTGGTATGTAGCCTTGGTTCAGAATGTACTGAACTTGCTTGGCAATTTGCGCATCAGATAGGGGAGGAAGATAAGATAGGGTTTCGTAACGGCGCTCTTTTGGTAAGGTTTGCATAGCTGTTGATAATTGGGAGATATTTTGTACTGCTTGGTTTTTAGGGCTTGCGCCTATCCTAACTGGATAAATTATCCAAATCAGGATCTAAAATTGTCTGCTGTTCAGTTTTTGGGGCGGGATTTGATAAATTTAATTGCGTTATGCGTTCGAGATGCTGGCGACGCTGTTCCATGTTACCTTGCTGAATGCCAGTACGCACCATTTCTGGTAAGAAATCTGTCACTTCTACAGCGATGTGTTCCCTGACTGTCATAATCCGCAGAGCCAAATCTGACTTTTCCCGAAACAGTTCCTCAATATATGCTTCTCCGTCTTGAATCTTTCCAGCAGAAAAGTTTTGCAACCAATATGCTAATGGAGGATTTGTTTCGCCTAGCTGTGCCAAAACAATCATAAGTGCCTGATAAGTCAGATAACTTTGGAGAGTTTTAGCTGTGTCTTTCGCAATTTGCTTTAGATTCATGCTTGACCCCAGCCCCATTGATTTTAGATTTTAGATTTTGGATTTTAAATTCATCCAATAGTCCAAAATCCCAAATCCTAAATTATCAGACGGTATCCATTGCTTCAAACTCGAACTTGATTTCTTTCCACAATTCACAAGCAACGGCCAGTTCAGGAGACCACTTAGCAGCTTCGCGGATAACATCGTTACCTTCACGAGCTAAGTTACGTCCTTCGTTACGAGCTTGGATACAAGCTTCTAGAGCTACACGGTTAGCGGTTGCACCAGGAGCGTTACCCCATGGGTGACCAAGTGTACCACCACCAAACTGTAGTACGGAGTCATCACCAAAGATTTCTACGAGTGCGGGCATGTGCCATACGTGGATACCACCGGAAGCAACTGCCATTACACCAGGCATAGAAGCCCAATCTTGGGTGAAGTAGATACCACGAGACTTGTCTTGTTCAACGTAGTTTTCACGTAGTAGGTCAACGAAGCCCATTGTAATGCCGCGTTCGCCTTCCAACTTACCAACAACTGTACCGGTGTGAATGTGGTCTCCACCAGACATACGTAAGGTTTTAGCTAATACACGGAAGTGAATACCGTGGTTCTTTTGACGGTCAATAACCGCGTGCATAGCACGGTGGATGTGTAGTAATAGACCATTATTACGACACCAATGAGCCAAGGTTGTGTTAGCAGTGAAACCTGCAGTCAGGTAGTCATGCATGATGATGGGCATATTGAGTTCTTTAGCGTACTCAGCCCGTTGCAGCATTTGTTCGCAGGTGGGTGCAGTTACATTTAGGTAGTGACCCTTGATTTCACCGGTTTCTGCTTGTGCTTTGTGGATTGCTTCTGCTACAAATAGGAAGCGATCACGCCATCTTTGGAATGGTGCAGAGTTAATGTTTTCGTCGTCTTTTGTAAAGTCCAAACCACCACGCAAACATTCGTATACAGCACGTCCATAGTTCTTCGCAGACAAACCCAATTTGGGCTTGATGGTACAACCCAACAAAGGACGACCATACTTGTTCAACTTGTCGCGTTCAACTTGAATACCATGAGGAGGACCTTGGAACGTCTTCAAGTAAGCAACTGGAATCCGCAAGTCTTCCAAACGTAATGCACGTAATGCCTTGAAACCGAATACGTTACCTACGATAGAGGTCAACATATTGGTTACAGAACCTTCCTCAAACAAGTCCAGAGGATAAGCAACGTAAGCAATGTATTGGTTATCTTCACCAGGAACTGGTTCGAGATCATAGCAACGACCTTTGTAACGGTCTAGGTCGGTGAGCAAGTCTGTCCATACAGTTGTCCAAGTACCTGTAGAAGACTCCGCCGCTACCGCAGCACCAGCTTCTTCGGGAGGTACTCCAGGCTGAGGAGTCATCCGGAATGCTGCAAGAATATCTGTATCTTTAGGTGTGTAATCGGGAGTGTAATAAGTTAGTCTGTAATCTTTAACCCCAGCTTGATACCCAGATTTAGGCTGAGTCTTCGTTTGCGCGTAAGACATATTTTCCTTCCAAGAAGTCAATCTTTTTACTATCAAATCACGTTATGTGCAACTTTTTATCACCCTTTATCTTTCTCCTTTTAAAGGAATAAGGAAAACTTATATTTGGGGTTGTTTGTTGGTTGAGGGTAGCGTTATTTGTTCTGTAAATACTTGGTAACAGTACCAAATTACCGCACCTTTTTATCTCTCTAAAATAGTAGAGGCGCACATCTAGGTGCTTCTTGGTTTTTTCCCTTGTTCCAAGAACACAAAGTCTTTGATATATCTTTTGCTTACTGTACTAAACCTGCTTAATTTCAGAGAAACTTCGGCGCTTTATGGGCATTTTTTAAAATTTATGCCTTAAAACTAGGAAAAATTAGGATTTTAGGCTATCTAGCTTATTTTCCGGCTTCTTCTCTCCTGATATCTTTCTCCTGATTGAGTATATAAAGATATAGAGGAAACTTCACTAACTGCGGTTTAGCTCCAGAATGAGCCAAAGATAAAAACTGCACACGACGTAATTTGTAACTTGTCTCACAATATATCAAGAATTCAATAAGTTTTCCTTTGAAAGTTTTTAACTGATTTATTTAAATTTCTTATTAGAGGAATCTTTAGAAATTTTATTAAAACTACTTTACAAAGGGTAATTATTAGTTGTATAGCAGTACAGTTCCAGATTAGGGTTACTATTATTTGTTAGTTTTACATTCTGAATTACTGAGTTCTCAGGTACTGTCTCCAAAGGATATACAAGCGTGGTATTATTTAATAGAGGTACTCGTCTATTGATGATTTCTATTTTACTGGGGCTGATAGCTATCCCCAGTACAAGGATACCAGTGAGAGCCCAACGAAAACCTGATATTAATCCGACTAATAATGCTACTTATCCAGTTGCACCTCCTCCAAAACGAGTAGATCCTTTACCGGATGATCGAGATGTGCAGGAGAGAGAAGTAGAAACTGATTATCGTATTAGTAACTTATTAAGTGATTTTGCTGGTAGTTTGTGGGTAGGTTCTTGGCGTGGTTTATCGCAGATTGACCCGAATACAGGTAATATTATTGCTCGTGTCAGTTTACCGAATCTGACTATTAGTGCATTAGCTCAAGATAAAGTCGGTCGTTTGTGGGTGGGTAATTATGAAGGGTTGACACGAGTAGACCCCCACACTAATGAAATTACAGCCCAAAATTTATTACTACCTTCCAAAAGGGTGTTGTCGCTGCTGATTGATAAACGGGGTTATTTATGGACAGGTACTGATAGTGGTTTAGCTTTGATTAGTCCCGATCAAGGCTTGATCATGACAACAGTTAAAAACATCCCTGGTGTTTGTATAAATGCGATGACCTTAGATGCTGAAGGTCAGCTTTGGGCTGGGACTTTGGATGGACTGATCAGGGTGAATACTGCTAGTGCTTTAATTATGAAGAGGATCAATAATCTGCCAGGGTCGACAGTACAAACTTTGGCCATTAGTCCTGAAGGGTTAATTTGGGCAGGGATGCCAAATCAATTACTAGTAGTTAATCCGAAAAATGCTATTGTGCTTAGGTCTGTAACTCCTCTGCGCGGACGAAATGTAACTTCAGTTCGTTTTGCTCAAGATGGTAATGTTTGGGTTGGTACTACTAATGGGTTACTCCGATTAAATCGGAATACTGGAGCTTTGTTAGATAGAGTTGCGGGACTTCCTTCTAGTCGGGTGCTGACGATTGTTCCTGATATTGGTAATAAGTTGTGGGTGGGAACCAGTGAGGGACTAGCTTGGTTAATGCCTACAA
Organism: uncultured Trichormus sp.; assembly: GCA_936914905.1. Classification (GTDB taxonomy): domain Bacteria; phylum Cyanobacteriota; class Cyanobacteriia; order Cyanobacteriales; family Nostocaceae; genus Trichormus_B. Next base: position 9,682 of record CAKZGI010000334.1, read on the forward strand.
TGGATAAGGCAAGACCTCATTTTAGTTTTGGTCGGAGTGTGAAGTAGGGTATGAGGTATAGGGTATGGAGTTCAAGAGAGAATAAGAATAATATACATGTATTACCTACTGTCTTTTACCTCCTGTCTTCTGTCACCTATTCCCTACTTCTAATTTTTAATTTTGAGTTTTGAATTTTTAATTGATTATGGTAATTACTACCCACCAATTAATTCAATGGAAACACCAGGGACGGCCAATTGTCGCTTTGACTGCTTGGGATTATGTGATCGCTCAACTGTTAGATGCAGCTGGTGTAGATTTAATTCTGGTAGGAGATTCTCTGGCAGTAGTGCTTGGGTATGATACAACGCTGCCAGTAACTCTAGATGAAATGATCCATCATGCTAAAGCTGTGCGTCGTGGTGTCAAACGGGCTTTGGTTGTGGTTGATTTACCATTCTTAACCTATCAAGAAAGTATTTCCCAAGCTATGCACTCAGCCGGGAGGGTTTTGAAGGAAACAGGGGCACAAGCGGTAAAATTAGAGGGTGGACATCCTTCAATGGTGGAAACGGTTGCTAGGTTGGTGCAAGCAGGAATTCCGGTAATGGGTCATGTAGGATTGACACCACAATCTGTACATCAATTGGGTTTGCGACAACAGGGGAAGAGCCCAGAAGCCAGTGAGAGAATTTTAAATGAAGCGATCACTCTCGAACAAGCAGGTGTATTTTCAATAGTATTAGAACATATCCCGCCCCAACTAGCCTTACAAATTACACAAAAGTTGCGTATCCCTACCATTGGTATTGGTGCAGGTTTGGAATGTAACGGACAGATTTTAGTTACTTCCGATGTCTTAGGACTTTCGGAAAAGCAACCGCTGTTTGCTAAAGTTTATACAAATCTGCGGGAGGAGATTACCAAAGCTATCCAGAATTATACTTTAGAAGTACGTGATAGATAATTTATGTGAGAGATAATCAAATCACAACTCATCACTTAAAAATGGTTATTAAGAGTCCAATGGCGAATTAAGAGTCCAATGGCGAATTTGTAAAAAGTTTTTACAGCTCAGTATTTAGAGCTCAGTATAGTGAACGCTGACAGCAGCTGGTTCGATATAAAAACCCATAATTTTTGCTGAATTGAGACGGATAAAGACTAAACTTAAAAGTCTTGTACAGCACAACCTGTAATTTTCAATGAAGTAATCATGTCCAAGGTTCTTGTCTCCGATCCGATTGACCAAGCTGGTATTGACATTCTTTCCCAAGTTGCTACGGTTGATGTCAAAACAGGTCTAGAACCAGCAGAACTGATAGAAGTTATTGGTGAGTATGACGCGCTAATGATCCGTTCTGGAACTCGCGTTACTCAAGAGATTATTGAAGCTGGCACACAATTAAAAATTATTGGTCGTGCTGGTGTAGGTGTGGATAATGTGGATGTTCCTGCTGCTACCCGTAAAGGTATTATAGTAGTTAATTCTCCAGAGGGAAACACGATCGCTGCTGCTGAACACGCACTAGCAATGATGTTATCTTTATCCCGTCATATCCCGGATGCAAATGCTTCTGTTAAACGCGGTGAATGGGATAGGAACACTTTTGTGGGTGCAGAAGTATACAAAAAAAATCTCGGCATTGTTGGGTTAGGGAAAATTGGCTCCCATGTAGCGTCTGTAGCTAAGGCTATGGGGATGAAGCTATTAGCTTATGATCCCTTTATTTCTACAGAACGGGCTGAACAAATGGGTTGTCAGTTGGTAGATTTAGATTTGCTATTCCAGCAAGCAGATTATATTACTTTACACATCCCTAAAACTCCAGAAACTACCAATTTAATCAACGCTAAAACTTTGGCAAAGATGAAACAAACTGCTAGAATTATCAATTGCGCTCGTGGTGGAATCATTGATGAGTCAGCTTTGGCAGCGGCGATTAAAGAAGGTACAATCGGTGGTGCAGCGTTGGATGTGTTCGATTATGAACCTCTGGGAGAGTCTGAGTTGCGATCACTCGGTAAAGATGTTATCCTTACTCCCCACTTAGGTGCATCTACCACAGAAGCCCAAGTTAACGTAGCCATAGACGTAGCTGAACAAATCCGTGATGTTATTTTAGGACTACCAGCCCGTTCTGCTGTTAATATTCCGGGACTCGGACCTGATATCTTGGAAGAACTCAAACCCTATATGCAGTTGGCGGAAACCTTAGGTAACTTGGTAGGACAACTAGCAGGAGGAAGGGTGGAAACACTGACTGTCAAACTACAAGGGGAACTGGCAACTAATAAGAGTCAGCCTTTAGTAGTAGCAGCCCTGAAAGGACTACTATATCAGGCTTTGCGGGAACGAGTAAATTACGTCAACGCCAGTATAGAAGCCAAAGAAAGGGGTATTCGCGTTATTGAAACAAGGGATGCTTCTGCACGAGATTATGCAGGATCACTCCATTTAGAAGCTACAGGCACTTTAGGCACTCATTCTGTCACAGGTGCTTTGTTGGGTGATAAAGAAATCCACCTAACTGATGTTGACGGCTTCCCCATTAACGTTCCACCTAGCAAATATATGCTGTTCACTCTGCACCGTGATATGCCAGGAATTATTGGTAAACTCGGTTCTCTGTTAGGTAGTTTTAATGTAAATATTGCCAGTATGCAGGTAGGACGAAAAATTGTCCGTGGTGATGCGGTCATGGCTTTGAGTATTGATGATCCTTTACCAGATAGCATTTTGGATGAAATTACGAAAGTACCTGGCATTCGAGATGCATATACAGTAACACTTTAATTTTGGATTACAAATTAGGTGACAGGTGGGTGATAGGTGAAAGTTTGATTTCCTATTCCTCCTTCCCTGTTCCCTATTCCCTATTACCTGTTCCCATGATAAATCTAAAATCTAAAAATCTAAAATTTTATGGCAAATACTTGGTGGGAACTGAAAATTTTATGTGAACCAGACCTAGAAGATATTATCTGTTGGCGACTGGAAGATTTTGGCTGTTGTGGTACAGCCAGCGAAAGTCAAGGGAATTCTTCACTATTAAAGGCTTATTTACCAAGTTTTCAAGCACAACTACTAGATTTGTCGGCACTATCACTATGCTTACGTCAAGATGCTTTGTGTATAGGATTGCCATCTCCCCTGCTACACTGGAATTTGATTGATGAAGAGGATTGGGCTAGTAGCTGGAAACAGTATTGGCAACCTCAAGAAATAGGTGATCGCTTCCTAATTAATCCCGCATGGCTACCGTTACAGGACTCATTAGAACGGTTAGTGATTCGCCTCGATCCAGGTGTTGCTTTTGGTAGAGGCAATCATGCCACAACTCAACTGTGTTTAGAATCTTTAGAAATGCGCCTTAGCGGAGTCCCCACAGCATTTATTGATAAGAATGAAAAAAGACAATCTTTAGTAATCGCAGATATCGGTTGTGGGTCTGGTATCCTTTCCATTGGTGCCATACTTTTGGGAGCAGAAAAAGTTTATGCAGTCGATAATAATCCCTTAGCTGTGAAATCAACTTTCAGCAATCGCGCCCTTAATAATATTAATTCAGAACAGTTAATACCTGCCCAGGGTAGTGTAGATATTTTGACAAAACTGATTTCTCAACCAGTAGACGGTATTGTTTGCAATATTTTGGCTGATGTCATTATTGACTTAATTCCAGAAATGGGAGCTATTACTAAAACTACTAGCTGGGGGGTATTTAGCGGTATTTTACTAGAACAATCTAAAGATGTTGCTGATGTTTTAGAACAAAATGGCTGGGTTGTAGCTACTCTTTGGAAGAGAAAAGAATGGTGTTGCTTAAATGCACGTCGTTCTTAAAAAGAAGAGGTAACAGGTAATAGGGGAGAATGAATAATTAACTACTTCTTCTATATATACTCTTCCCTATTACCTATCACCTGTTACCAAATTAAATCAGAGTTTTCAGATGTTGAACTAACTGTGGTGCTTCGACTACACCCTCAATTCTATATACTGCCTTACCTTCCTTAAATAGTACCAAGGTTGGTAAAGCAGCAATTGTATACTGACTCGCTAATCCTGTGTACTTTTCAGTGTCAATTTTGACAATTCGTAAACGGTCTTTCAATTGAGCATTAACCTGCTCTAAAATTGGGACCATCATCTGACAAGGACCACACCAGTCAGCGTAAAAGTCCACTAATACTGGAACATCAGAACCTGATAGCATTTCTTCAAAGCTGTTAAATTCCTTTTTAGTTGTCATGATGGCACATACCGATTTTTAATTGTTTGTTTTAATGGTAGTTCTTAGGTTATAGAATTGCCGTAATTTTATTTTTTCTTGAGAAATATGTTCTCGTGCAGAGAATGGACAAGAGATACAGCAGGAGTCAGGAGTAAAACTCTCTTACTGTCTTGGTTTCAATTTAGATTCTCTACCTCATTAGAGCTTTCTTTTAAAGAAAGCCGGTGGAAAAATAAATGGAACCAATATAACTGTGTATATTAGTTCCCTGGAAAGGAAAGGATAGAATTATACCGCCAGAAATCGAAAAGATTAATTGGGATTAAGTATGAACACTTTATCACATTGGTAGCATTAGCAGAAAAAAGGCATCTAGATAAACAAGCAGAAATTGAAAAAATTAGGTTAATGGCATCTGGATGAGGATGTAAAGCAGAAATAACCCGAAAGGAGGTAGTATCTATATACCTAGATACCTAGTAGACTTGAGACAGAAGCCAACAGCTTAAATTCTATGATTATTGTTTGATGTATCGAGGACAAAAGCAAACAAGAGATTTAATTATTGGGTATAAATTATGAGGGAAACTTGAGGGAAACTTTAGCTGTCTCACAAATATAAGAAGCAAAAAAGATGAGCAAAAATATAAAGAACTATGCGAAGGACTGAGTTAGTATTAATTAATTATAGATAGTGCAGAAAAAGGTATAGAAAGACCAGGTGACTATCAAGATCATAAAAATATTATTTAGGTAAGAAGACAATACACACTCTGGAAAATCAGCTTATAGTATTGCCGGGAGGTGAACTTATAGTTGATATTTCTATTGGACAATTAGGTAAGATAAGCGATATTATACTATAATACACTATTTAGAAGTAATCGCCAAAACTTAGATACCAAAAAAAAGACTTCTGGGAGACAGAGCTTATATAGGACGAGAATTTATTACTACTGAAGTTTCAGAGATTTAAGAAGAAGAAAATAAAGAAATATCCTGAAGAAGAATTGGTGTTGAATATCTCATATGTAGAGTTAAAACTTTCCAAGTAGCTAGTTATAGATTTCGTTTAGCTCGATATCATTATAATCAGTATTATCAGGTGATAATAGCAATATGTGCATTGGTTACGTTAGATCTCAATTATTCATTTATAGTAAGTCGTAATATTTGAATTATCAGCCTTTAGATTTTCTTTTGTAGAAAGCTATGTTTCTCAAAATTATTAAAAGTTTTGAGATTTTCATCCCCAGACTCTTATTTCTACGTTCAGCTATAATATAATTAGTTTTTGATCCCAATGAAAGTTAGTGTAACGCTTTCATAGTAGGCTTTTTATCTTTTGTGGACAAGTCTATTTATCTAAAATCTGCTGTAAGTGAGTCGGTGTTAAGAAATTAACCTACTTAACGAAATATCAATACAATGAATAGCTTGCAAATAGGACATTCGATGGTTTTTACAAACCTAATACTTAGAGTAAGCTAAAAACCAAATATTCTTGTCTTGTCATGCTATATCCCGAAGGGATACTGCATCAATGCGAAGCGTAGCATATGACTCATAAATCGTCACGCAAACTATTGTCATGTCTAGTAAGTAAAATAGAGTATCTCATAAATTCCTTACTAAATTTAGTTCCGTATGGCTTGCGCTACCCTGCGCTAACAGAATGATATTAGGTATTTCTTTTTGTGGAGTTGTCTTATCCAAGCTCGCAAAGAACATTTCCCCAAAACTACCGTCTACAAAATAACGTAGTTTCCAAAGTCCAGAAACCATGAATCGTATACAAAGAAAGGCTTCTCACCAAAAATTACTCATCAGCATCAGCTTACTAACCACCATTCTCACTACTCCCTATTTCGTCACTGCAACCCCACCCAGAAACCCAGATAAAACCGTCAACTGTGAAATTCTCATTGTTGGTGGTGGACTTTCTGGAGTCGCTACAGCTTATGAAGGCTTACTGGCAGGAAGGACAGTTTGTTTAACAGAAATTACCGACTGGTTAGGTGGACAAATATCTTCTCAAGGTACATCTGCGTTAGATGAAAGACCAACCCAAAGAGCTAAACAATTCTATTCTCGTGGATATTTGGAATTGCGAAACCGTATTCAACGCAAATATGGCAAACTTAATCCTGGTGACTGTTGGGTAAGTGACTCCTGCTTTGTCCCCCGTGATGCTCACAACGTCATCACAAAAATGCTTAAAGATGCCGAAAAACAGGGTAAAGGAAAATTACAGTGGTTTCCAAATACCGTAATTAAAGATTTACAACTTAGCCAAGATGGTAAAATAATTAATAGTGTGATCGCAATACAACACGAACCCGCAAAAAACGCACCACCCCTCAACACATTCACCTTATCTCAAACCATTGAAGACGCTTATAGTTACCAGAACTCGTCCCGCTTCACTAAAACTATAATTCCCTTTCTCCCCAAACAATCTCAAAACCAAACATCAAAATGGTACGTTGTAGACACCAGTGAAACTGGGGAAATTATCGCTTTAGCAGATGTTCCTTACCGTTTGGGAATTGATGCGCGTTCCTATCTCGAACCTTCATCTTCCAGCACGAGTAATGATCCTTATTGTACCCAAGGTTTTACATACACCTTTGCAATGGAGGCAACAAAAGAACCAAAAAACCAAGTAATGCCGCGATTTTATCCCCAATATGCACCTTATTTCAGCTATGAATTAGCAAGATTAGCAAATTTTGATTTAGTTTTCACCTATCGTCGTATTTGGAGTCCGCAACAGGGAAAACAAACTAAATTTGGTGGTGTCAATTTTACCACCCCTACCCCAGGGGACATATCCATGCAAAACTGGACTTGGGGAAATGACTACCGTCCAGGAACAACTAAAGATAATCTAATTTATACTAATCAAGAATTAAAATCCACAGGTCAATTACAGCCTGGTGGGTGGTTGGGAGGACTAAGAACCGAAACCTTACGCAAAGGAGAAGAAAATTCTCTCGCTTATTATTACTGGTTAGTTGCTGGGAATACTGATTCCCAACTAGGTTCAGGTGTGAAGCAACCCCAACCTAACAATCGCTTATTAACAGGTTTTAATTCCCCAATGGGAACTGCACACGGTTTATCCAAATATCCATATATGCGAGAAGGAAGACGTATTATTGGCCGTCCCAGTTGGGGACAACCGGAAGGCTTTAGTATTTGGGAAGTAGATATTTCTCGTCACAATTATAATGATGAATATTACCGGAAAACTCTACCCCCAAATATGTATCGGCAGTTAAAAGCGACACTGGCAGGTTTAGAGGTAACTTCAGTTATTATGGGTGAGATTCCCCCAGATAAAGCTAATAGGCGTAGTCGTTCCACGATTTTCCCAGATACTGTAGGTATCGGTCATTACGCCATAGATTTTCATCCTTGCATGGTAAAAAGTCCAGCGGAAACACCGGGAAATAAAGAACGACCAGGAGAAAGAAGGGGTGCTGGTAATGCTTATCCATTTCAAATTGCTCTGAGAGCAATGATTCCCCAAAAAATTGATAATTTATTGGTAGCAGGTAAAAGTATTGCTACCAGTCATATAGCTGCGGCTGCGTATCGTGTACATTCCTTTGAGTGGTCTTCTGGTGCTGCTGCGGGAACTTTGGCCAGTTTTGGACTCAAACAGAATATTGCACCCTATCAGTTAGTTGATGATTTACCGAAACCAGAACCGCAATTACAAGTTTTAAAACGGCTGTTGGAACAAAATGGTAATCCTACGGCTTTTCCTGATACTTCCATTTTTAACCAAAACTGGGAAGATTGGAAATAAATCAGTTATCAGTTATCGGTTTTTTCTTTTTAGTCTTACCTAATCTGCTAGAAAGTCAGAATTGAGGGTTTATTCGGAAGTTTAAGGAAATATTTCTGGAAACACCTGTTGACCTAATTCTGTTTCTCTCATTGCTAATGCTAAACCAAGTTCATAGGCGGTGAGAAAAACTTCCTCTAAATAAGATTTTAAGCTGGTACTTTTTTTGTAAAAGTAATTTGATTTGAATACATTATCCTTTAATTATACTCAGCCAAATATTACTACTTTTTTCAGCTTGGAATTACCATTCGAACACATGTCCTAGCAACACCATTATTTTATTTCTTAATTCCTGTCTTTCTTTTCTCCCCAAAGTTTCCATTTCTTTATTCAACTAATGATATCTAATGTATCCCATTGTTGAGTCCTGATTAAATTAACCTGTTCTTGAGTCAAAGCGCAGAAGTCAGTTTTATAGAGTTCAAAGATGTTCATTTTCCTACCTGTTATTAGTTTATATAATCCTAGTAAATTACGGCGTAAATAAACCGATCATTCCAAATATCTGAAAAGCTCATGCCGTAGACATTTTGAATTTTGTTACTGCAGCCTGCTGGAAGCACTATTTTGTTAACTTAGCTCTTCTGAAAGAAGGATTTTGAATTCACGGTGCTACTAGTTCAATTGTATTATTGGTGAATTCTCCCTAATTCTCAATCGAAAAATGGATTAAACTAGTTATTTGAAGTGTAGTTTTGTAAAACGTGGTTTTTAATTTATGGAGAAAAGACTTGCATCTGTTTACAATATGGCCACAGCACCAACTGTGACACCTGATCGGGTTAATCAAATTACTCGGAAGATCTATCCTAATTATAAGGTGATTGTATTGAATGATGATTTCAACACTTTTCAGCACGTGGCTGAATGTTTGATAAAGTATATTCCGGGAATGTCAGGCTATCTCGCTTGGGATCTCACCAATCAAGTACACTATGAAGGACAAGCGATAGTTTGGGTTGGTCCCCAAGAACCAGCAGAATTGTACCATCAACAGCTGCGACGTGCTGGATTAACAATGGCACCTTTGGAAGCAGCTTAATCATGGTTAAACCCACTGATAGTAGACTCGTTTGGAATAATTCTGCCCACATTCCTAGCCTTATCCCCATTTTAGAACGTTTGTGTCAACAGGATGGTATTTCTACTGTGATACGGGCGGTAATTTGGACAAGTGAAAGGCCATGCGCCAAAAATGCGTGTGTATCTCTCTCTAGCTATTTGTGGGGGTTATAAAGTCATTGTAGGCCAGGGAAAGATGCTGCAAGAGGTTTTTGTGCTAATAACTTTAGCAGAGGAACAACTCAAATATGTGAGCGCTATAGCCATGAAAACTACATGAACAAGAAAATTGAACCAGGGAAGAATTGAAAAGACTCCTCCCTTGACATTTGACTATTCTTCAACTTCATGTACTGCAAATTTATGTAATGGCAAACTAAGAATACAAGAAAAAGTTAAAAAATATGACAAAGCTCTAGTAATCTTTAGAGTTGTGGTTAAACCTTCCCAATCTGGTAAAACCATTTTTTCAATACCAAAAGCAACACAATAAATTAGCCAGTAAGCAAAGCTCATTCTCAACAGGACTTCTTCTAACGCTCGGGCTTCATTTTTCTCTATCTTACTGTCCCACAGTAATACTAGACCAACAATACAAGCCACAAATGAAACAGCAACTACAAACTCGTGGCAAAGTAGATTTGCTAAAAACATTTGTCTTTAATCCCCATATTAAATTATGTCTGTATCGACATTAAGTCTAAAGGTATAGTCCTTACAGCTACACAAAATATTTACAAACTGCAATACTTGATAGGCATATCTGTAAATAATTGCAACAATAATCATCTTATTTATTAAGTACTTTAATCATCTTATTTATTAAGTACTTTCAAAGTAAAATTTTTCATCACTTAGACAATTAGACAATTACCGAGTTCTCAAACTACCTTATCTAGTACATTAAGGCATAAGTAAAACACTAATTCCAAAAGTACGAAATGCTTAAATCGTATTCATTTTTAAGTTTGAATTCACGGTATTACTAGTAAAGTAGGACGTAAATAAACCAACTATTTAAAATAGATGAAAAGGCTACTCCATAAGATTTCCGACTTTTGACTTTCGCCTTCCGGTACTAGTGACTACCTAAGTGCTGAATACTTATCAGGCATTTACCTAATTACCTGTAATGTCCTTTTATGCTGTTTCTTTAGTTCTTATACAAATTTTATTTGCAAACTTTCGACTGAATCTAATTCATTTGGGTGTGTTTTTACCCATTCTTCTCCATCTCCAAGAATTCTAGCTAAATGAGGTTCGATATTTTCTCCAGTTACTAGAACACCAAAATCTGCTGATACTTCATTTTCTTTTTCTTTATCAGCAAGAATGGGATTTGATAGTAAATCACCTGCTCGTTTAGCATAATGGTAATTATCAGCATAGTTATCCATTATATCCTTAACTGATTCAGCATTGATAGTATTATATCCAAAGAAATCGTAGACAGGAGTTACTTGCACAACTTCCCTATTCCAATTTTCAAAGGTTTGCCAATCTCCTGTAGCGCGAATTGCTTACCATTTAGTAGCATGAGCAGGATAAATATAAACAATTAGTCTTATCTTCTTTTATCGACACAAATTAACGATTTTTTGGAAGTTATCAAAATGTTTATTACATAACTTATATTTGTGATGTAGATTGTATTATCTACAACTAGATGCTGTAAGCATTCCTTTAGTATTTCCACCTTTATATTGACGATTAAGTAGGAACTAATTTTATCCATATTAGTTGTCTTTATTAGACTAATTCAAACTACCTAATACTGTTTCCTTGCTCACGTATAAAGTATCTATTGAGAAGAGAGAATTCATAAGATCAGCAGGAGTTAAACAAGTTTTTTCTAAACTACTTTAATAAAAGCTAGTTTTATTACTCATAAGATCATTGAAAATAAAAAAATAAGTTCCCAAAGTTACTTCTTTTTAGGTAAGGCTAATTTCTAACTTTATGTTATAAATACCGAATAATTCCGGATGGACTAGCTCCATAAAGAGCTAGATTGTAAACAAGTTGAGCACTAAATAAAGTTGGATGACTAGGATCTCCTTGTTTAGTTCTTGATAAACCTAAAAATAAAACCTCTGGTTTTACTTGAAGAATATCAATAGTTCTATGTAACCGATCATTAAAATTTCTTTTAGGTCTTACATGATTAATACCCGAAAATTGGGAGTTTCATATATTCCAGAAGGATCAATGGTCAGATTAAGACTTACTACCATCAAGATAGATATCGGTATAGTTACTAAAAGCCACTTATTAAAGTGAGGATAATTATCTGACTTCCTAGGTTGAGTTTCACAAAAATTAGTTAAACTGGAAGAAGAACTACTCATGGGAACTGGGAAATACTATTATACTTTTTATACTTGTTTATAAAATTGAGAATAAAGTAATTCAGAAATATTATTCAGGGGAAGTATGGAATAGCTAGCCAATAAACATATACCACTTCCCCACGATTTGTTAGAAGTTATTTTATTCCTGATTTCCTAAATATTAGGTAGGAATATAACAGTAATAATTAGTGCAAATAAGACAACAATGCTTAAAGATTATTTACCATAAAATTCAGGTAAATAAGTCGGCTGATTCCATTCTTGAACTTGAATACCAAATTGAGACAGAATAGACAGTTTAGCACCTGGTGCACCAGGGATAACTATGCCATTTATTCCCGATATTGTTTTGAGAAGTTCTATAGCATCCCGTAAATTTTGAGCGCGGAGGATTACCCAAACCACTACCACTGCAAGAAATGTCATCAACGACTCTCCTAATCTAGTAAGTTTAATATTTAGTTTTCGCCAGCCATGATTTATTGATGATAATATACCTTGTAATCCTCACGAAGTCGGCAATTTCCAACCTGGAAAATACCATAATTCTCCTAATAAAATGGTGATAATTAAGTTGACATAATGTTGGACTTCTTCTTTATGACTTCCTAGTAAGGGAAAGTATAAATGAGTCTAAAAAAGTTAAAAATGTTAATATACTAACGTCTCTAAAAGTCAGTAATTTAAGTAGATTTATAGGGGGAGTTAAACTTGATTAATAGGTGAGTTTTAAACATAAATCCTAGTCCAACTGCTATATCTAAATAACTTGAAAAATCAAAATATACCTGAATTTTATAGGTTGAAGCTCCTACCCGAGCTTCAATGAATGTGGGAATATCAGCATGAGTAAATACTAGGACTACCCACTGATCTAAACTATCGGCAATGATAATTTTTTAGCTAAACCTAGACTAAATAGCGTTAGCCCTAAAGGAAAATTTCTACCAGAAAAGACAAAGTATTTGAAACGATCCAGTTCGGGAATGAGTTCATCATGACGTACTATTGGACTGGCAATTAGGTGAGGAAAGAAGAGAATAAATGATGTGTAACTTGGTAAGTTATACTCTTCACCTTTAACTTGTGCAAGATAGGCTATCTAGTCGGTACGTATTTGGGTAAAGGTGTAAACAGAAATCCCCAGGATAAGTATTGAAGTACACAAATTCCATTTAGCTGCAAACAAACTACTAACTGAAGATAAAAAGAAGTTAGCTTATTTATAATAAGCAATTAGGCTGATATAGGTTACAGTACCAATAATCAATAAAAGTTTAGCTCGACTACTAAAGAGTTGGGCTGAGGTGATCGCCATCCTAATTTGATAATTAAAAACAATAGAAAGAATAATAAGTAAAATATATCCGGGGGTTAATGCCTGTCGTACTGGAGAAAAAAGATTCCAATAAGAATGGAGAAATATAGAAGATATGAGCAGTCAAGATAATACTAATTGATTTAGTCTCTATTTACTTACTTAAGAGCGACAATACCAGCAGAGTTACTGGCAAAAACCCTAAGATAAAAACGGAAGAACTACACAACATATACGTTAAGCACTAGGAGTTATCGCCCCAACGAGCACGTAATTTTCATAAACTAGCCGAAAATATTAGCATAAAAAAGCTAGTGCTTTTAAACTTGTTGTAAATTTATTGCTAGAGTTCCTGATTGTATTGTGAATCAATCTTACCATTCAATCTAGCAATTTGTTGTCAGAGTATACCCTTAAGCATTCCTGTTCAAAATCACCAATGCTTACCCAGAAACTATAACTATCTTACCAATGTTCCTTCTTACAAATCAGTGCATTGTGTTTCAGGGTATATATTATATATAATAATATATTGATAAGCTGCAAACGCTTCACTCCGATGAGGATATCCTAGAGCTACTAAAACACTTACTTCTCTAATTTTTAACCCCCCCAGGCGATAATTATTGCTATCCGATTCACATCAATCCAAGGACGGCGTATATCAACAGCAGTTTGATAAAATATCTCTAATATATAAGGTGTTAATGAATTTGTATGTTAATACCCATGATGCTATACCCAAATGTGACATTTTAAAGACTACTGCCGAAAATATTTTAGTTGATGAGAATTATGATCGAATGCACATTAATGCTCAAGTTAGACGTTATGTTGTTATTACTGAAACTGATACTAGTAGTAGCATGAATCCAATAATTATGGACTGGATATTTGAAGCATTTTTTACTACTAAGGAACTTGGTTCTGGGACTGGTTCATATCTTTCTAGCGTCTTGGGAATTATTAAAAATAATGGCAGTTTTATCAATGTTCATAGCGAAGAAAAAAAGGCAGTAAATTCAAAGTTTATTTAGCGGCATAAAATACAACTGAAATTATCAAAGAACCAGAAATATCTTTGACTCAAGACAATGGAGAACTAATATTAGTTTTAGATGACAAAGCTGCTATTTTTGATATTACAAAAACATCACTATAACAATACAACTATCAAGTAATGACAGATCATGATGGTATTGAAGCAATTCCTTTATATGTAGTAAATAGAATTCATATGTAGAATTTAACAATGAAATGTCTCTAGTGTTCACTGATATAGTTATGGGATATAGTGATGGACTCCATGGATGGACTAACTACTATCCCTACTCTCAAGAAAATTAATCCGAATGTCAAAATTCTTGCTATCAGCGGACTGCTATCCAGCGATAAAGTAAATGCATTTGACCACCTGGGTATTGAATCTTTCTTATACAAACATAATAGGACAGACAAATTGTTAAAAACCATTAGCACAGTAGTCAGTTACAGCAGATTGCAAATCAATGAGGTACAGAATCTCAATTGAAACCTAGACAGTAAGAAAGTTTTACTCCTGACTCCTGCTTTATCATTCTCTTCACTGTTACCTGTCACCTATCACTTATCACCTGATTCAATTACCAATCAATTCCACCGCATCCCGTCCATCCCCCTCTTGTAAGTAAACTTTGACAATCTCTTCTTTAGCAGTAGGCAGTTTCTTACCTACAAAATCTGGGTGAATTGGTAACTCGCGATGACCCCTATCTACTAATACAGCCAAACGAATCACCTCTGGTCTACCATACTCATTCACTGCATTCAAAGCAGCACGAATTGTTCTACCTTTGAAAATGACATCATCAACTAGAACGACTGTTTTCCCTGTTAAGTCAAAAGGTATCTCAGTTTTAGCAGGTGTTCTTAAGCCAATTTTATCTAAATCATCACGATAGAATGTAATATCTAAGGCTCCAACTGACACATATATATCTTCAAGAGTTTCTATTTGACGAGCCAATAAAATAGCTAAAGGTACACCTCTAGTGTGAATACCCAAAAGTACCAATTGGGACAAATCACGAGTTCTTTCAATAATTTGAGAAGCAAGGCGGGTCAAGGTACGACGCAGTTCTTCTGATGAGAGAATTTCAACTACTTTGGTAGACATAAATACTGGGGGAGGGAGATGGAGGAATATTTATCTTTCTTCAGCTTTCAGCTTTCTGTCTCCAATTATGAATTACGAATTATATATTAAAAATATTGCCAACCCCAACCACAGTAAAAACGAATATCTAGTCAATTGCAAAGCTCTGTAAATTGATGCTGGAGTTATTGGATAAGTAGCATCTCCTAACAATGGTTTATTTTTAGTTACTCCACCATAATAATTTATCCCTCCCATCTGTACACCTAAAATAGCCGCATAGGCACACTCGCTCCAACCAGAATTAGGACTGGGGTCTTGAATAGCATCCCGGCGACAAATACTCCAAACATGTAAGGGTTTAACTGATAAAAGTCCCAAAGTCATCACTGTTAACCTACAAGGAACCCAAGTTAAAAAGTCTTCTGACCTAGCACTGAACCAACCTATATAAGTATAGGGTGCTTGTCGATAACCCACCATTGAATCTAAGGTACTACTGGCCTTATATGCTAGAACCAAAGGGACTGCTCCAACAAAAGGAACTAATGCACCCACAATTGCATAGAATAAAGGAGCCATTACTCCATCCGTAGCATTTTCTGTTACTGTTTCTAGAACTGCTCGCAAAACTTCTGGTTCTGAGAGGTTTGCTGTATCACGACTCACATAATTACTTAAAATCTGTCGCGCTTCTTCTAAATTTCCTGTTGTTAAAGGTTTGATAACATCTACAGCAGCAGTTCGTAAACTATGAAGGGCAAAACAACTGGCTAGAAAAATACTCTCTAATATGATTCCTAACAATGGATGCAGCCATTTGGCTATTTGAATGATTGACCAGCCTGACAAACCACTCCCTATTATAAGTAATATAGCGAGTATAATTCCAGCTAGACGCTGTGTTATATCACTCTGGCAATGTTGCAGACAAAATTTACTTAAGCCAGAAATTATCCACCCCATCACTCGCACTGGATGAGGCCAACCCCAAGGGTCGCCAATTAAATAATCTAACAACGCTGCAATGATGAAGATATAGATGTTCTTGGTCATTGGTAATTGGAAACAGGGAACTCCAAACAAGTTATATTAATAACTGATAACTGTTAATTGACAACTGGACTAAACTAAAAAACTAGCTACTTCTCCCAGAGATGCCTGCCAACTACGAGCATCATAATAAAGGTCTGCCAGAGTGATACTATATAAAGCCTCTTTTAGTTTTTGGTTAAGTCTTTGCCATAGTGTAAATGTTACCCAATCTTCCGCTTGTACAGGACGTGGATTGTTCAAAGGTAAGTGGGTTATATTTTCCCCTACTGCTTCTAAAATTTGTCCTATAGAGATTTGTGCAGGTTTTATTGCTAATTGATAACCACCGATGCTGCCACGAATTGATTTCACTAACCCGGCGCGACGCATTTCTATTAGCAGTTTCTCTAAATAAGGAGCCGGAATATCTTGACGCTTGGCAATTGCTTTTACAGACACAGGTCCATATTTTGGCTGTAAACTTAAATCTAGCAATGCCTTAACACTATAGTGTCCTCTGGTGGTTACTTTCATCTGTCAGATATCAGGGAATGGGGAATAGGGAAGCAATATGTCAATGTCAATGAGCAATGGCTAATGACTTCAAGATCATCTTCCGTGAGCAGCGAATTTTTTACGGGACTTTAAAAAAGTTAAACAACTACAGTCTACCAGCAATTCACAAACTATATATATATCACCATTGTCAGAATTGTATTTCAGAAAATATCTTGACAAGATTGGTAATTGTGCAACAATTTTTTCTGTAAGTGTAATATACTTGCCTATGCTGAGATAAAAAATAAAGGATTCTGTTCCTGTTAGCTCAGTATCAGTTAAAATAAAATCGATTCAACCACTTCAAACATTCATTTTCGACCTAAGTTGATGCCTAAACAGAAAAAAATTGACCCCCTTGTTGGTGAAGAACTGCTCAAAAAAGTCAAGGAGCTAGAGAACGAGAGCAAGGAAGACAAAGCTAAACAGTGTGGCTACTATACTGTTACCAAAAATGGTATAGAGCGCGTCAATATGATGAAATTCTTGAATGCCCTAATTGATGCTGAGGGCATTCAGTTGGATAGCACACCTAGTGCTAATGGTCGTGGTGGACGCAGTGCTAGCTATAGAATTAGTGTGCAGTCGAATAATAACTTACTGATAGGTTCCGCTTATACAAAACAGATGAATCTTAAACCTGGAGATGAATTTATCATCACTTTGGGTAAAAAGCACATTAGATTGCGGCAAGTAGACCCAGAATACAGGGAAGAGGATGCTGAAGTAGAAGCTACAGCTTAATGATTTGTCATTTGTCATTTGTCAGTTGTTTATCTTTATCAATGACTAATGACCAATGACCAATGATTAATGACCAATGATTAATGACCAATGATTAATGACCAATCACTATATCTGTTATTGATAAGATAGGTAAATACTCCTGTATTGCCTTGCGCGTTGCTGCCAAGTTACAAGTTAAAGCAACTTGCTCCTTTTCTAATAAACCTAAAATGCAATCGGGGTTATCTCTTGCAACTACTGGTAATTGATACAAACCACGCAACGCCATACGGTCTAGAGCTTCTGATAAGGGTTCATCCTTCCAAGCATAGAGAACATCAGTTGTACAAATGTCTATTACTGTTTGACTGGCAAAATTAGCCTGTATTTGAGTAGGAGAATTCTCGAAACTTTCCCTTTGGGAAAGGGTACGGTTTATATCATCTAGAGAAAGAATACCCACTAATTTTTCTGAATTATCAATTACTAAAGCAGTGCGTGTGCGATCACGGATCATTTCCATAGCTGCTTCCAAAACGCCAAGATTTGCAGGCATTTTTTTGGGGTAGGAGTGCATAGCATCTGCGACCGAAATTTCCTGCACTATTTCTACTTGCTCATCTTTCAATTCTGCAAGCCCAATCTGTTGAAGATTAGAGTTAGAGTTAACATTTGGTTTAATTCGCTCTACTAACCATACACTTAAACCCACTGCTGCCATCAAAGGTAAAACTATGCGGTAGTCACGGGTTAATTCAAACAACATTAAAATAGCTGTTAAGGGCGCTCTTACACTAGCCGCCAAAACAGCAGCCATACCCACCATTGCATAAGCTGGAGGAGCAGCCATATATTCACCAATTATGGGCGCTATCAAAGCTAAGACTTTGGCGTAAGCTGAGCCAAAGGATGCACCTAAAAACATTGCCGGTGCAAACAAACCACCTACAAACCCACTAGCAGAACTAACCGCGGTCATTAGCAGTTTCAATACTATAAGTTCAAGTAAAAGGTTTAAAGAAAATTCCTGATCTTGCAGCATTGCTTGCACAGTTCCATAACCAGTGCCTAAAATTTGTGGGTACTGTAAGGCCACAAGTCCAACTACTGCACCACCAATAATTGGTTGAATCGGCTGAGGAATCTTTGTAAAAACTTCAGATCCTTTAATCCGACCTTCAAAGAAGCCTTTAGCTAAACGAATGGATTGAGTATAGGTCAGTGCAACTAAACTTGCACCCAAACCCAAGCCTAGATAAAGGGGTAATTCGAATGGACTACGGACTTGGTAAGCAGGTAGAGCAAAAGCAGGTTGGGATCCTAAACCAATTTGAGCTATTAATGCTGCTACTACTGCTGCTAGTAAGACAACACTCACAGCATAAGTGGCAAAAGATGTAGTTCCCATCACTACTTCTAGAGCAAAAAATACTCCGGCAATGGGAGCATTAAATCCTGCTGCTAAACCAGCCGCAGCACCTGCACCCAAAAGTAACCGCTGTCTCTCTTGAGAAACTTGCTGTAGTACATCTGACAACAACACCCCAAAATTAGTACCAATTTCAACGCTTGGTCCTTCTGGCCCCAAAGATGCACCACTACCTAAAGAGACAGCAGCAGCTATCATTTTAGTAACAGGTCGTAGTTGTTGCTTCACCTCTCTGCCTTGAGAGACAGCGATTAGAGATGAAAGTCCGGGGCCAAAGTCTTGAGTGCGCCAACGCATTAAACCTACAATCAAACCACCTAGTGTGGGAACACAAGCTAAAGTCCAAGCACCCCAGACTCCTATATGTCCCATGAAATCTTCCAGCATTAGGTCGTGAATCAGCTGGATTAAATAGTGAAAGGTAACTACACCCATACCAGTACCACCACCAATAAGCACGGCTAAAAACAGCACTACTGTTTCTGGAGATGGTTGAAAACGATTAATTAGATGAGTTAAACGGGCGGAAGTTTTGGGAAAGGCAGGTAGTGACCTTACCTTCCTCAGTTGAGTAGGAGGCAAGAGAGTCATGAAAACTGGGGGAAATGTAGGAAAAAATCTAATCTTTTATTCGTTAGTTCTCATTGTGAGCCATTATTTAGTAACCGGACAAGTATGCTTTATTTGTTTCAATTACAAAGCTTTGGTAAACCCAAGCAAGTAGTTAGAATTTTTGTGAAAAGAAGCGTTTAAATAGGAGAGAATTAGTCTTGACGGCAGATGAGTAAGTTAGTGAAAAGGTTGTAGGGATTACAGTGTACGTAAAAGTTAGTAGTAGCTCTGTCCCTTATTGATTTTGGGACTGGGTGTAAATAAAAGCTATTCTCTTTTCCTCTCCACACCCTGGATCATACACTTTCTTGGCGAATGTAACTGGCGTACCTCTCGCGGTTGTAAAGGTTTGACTAGATTACTCGATAGTGATCAAAGTTTAATATAGCTATTTTTATAGCGTGAGTAAATAGACTAGGTAGATAAGCTAGATGAATATAGACACCTTTGATAATAATTATGTTACTTGCCCGATTTGCCAAAGAAATAACACGACAAAACCTGTGAAGACCTATCTTGGTTTATTTACTTGTCCATATTGTCACGAAAGGCTTGTGGTTTGTAAAAGTGGTCATTATGTCCGTGATCCGTTTACTTGGAAGAAAATTTTCATTGCTTCGGCATTGCGTAGTCAGAGCCGTCCTTTAGCCAGGATCATTAGAGATTTAGTTCTTCTCCAGCGTCCTTTTATCGTTTTGGCTATGGGATGTGCGGTTTTATTAACTACAATTGCTGTCACCGAGGAAAATATAAGGTATAACAATCCATTGGTTCAAGAAAATGAGAAGGTGATTAAACTGGGAAAGGATTACATACCATAAATTACCACGAGTAGGCTGGTAGAATCTAGTACGGCTTGGCATAAATAAACCAACCATTCCAAATCTCTGAAAATCTCACGCCATATACATTTTGAATTTTGTTGACGCAGCCTGCTGGAAACACTATTCTGTTAGCTTAGCTCTTCTGAAAGAGGCATTTTGAGTTCACGACTGTACTAGGTTTTTAAAATAAGGTCAAAAAAGAGAAAAAGGTGCAGGGGAATGTATTATCTTCGGCCCTTGCCCCCTGCGTTCTACCTTTTTTAATAGCGAGTGATCAATTGCCAACCTTGAGCTTGATCAACTACTTTAATCAATGGAAGTTTAAGATTTTCTAAAGCAGATGCATTCACAAGCAAATAAGGTGGTTGTACATCATACTGCCAATAATATTGCAAGTCGCCAAAAGAAGTAGGAATAATGGTGCGATCACTATAAAAATTCAACGATGAACGGGGGTAGGGAAAAGATGTGTATATTTTCCTAACTGCTGGATTGGCTCGTGCTATCATTACCGCAACTGGTTTGACAGGATAAGCTTCTCCTGGTTCCCAGATCCAGTAATTAGATTTCATCAACAACAGTAGGGAAATATAGCTTCCCCAAACTAAAACCTTCAAAAATTGCCCATGGCCTCGTGCTGCTAAAATAGCAGCTAAAGTCATAGTCAAGGCCACAGTAGCAAAAATCATCTGTAAGTCTGTTTTACCTGTATTCCCCCAACTGAAATAAATACTAGCTGCATAAGCTACAACGGCTAAGATAGCAAAACTAGTTACCCAAGCACGGGGATAGGAGGAGAATAAACGCAAATTCTTTATTTCTGTGAGTTGGAAACCAAAGGCCAAAGCGAAACCAGGATAAATAGGGAAGATATACCAGGGCTGCTTGACACTAACCAAAGAAATCAGCAATAAGTACACACCAGTCCAGACTATAATTAATCTTGCCCAGCTAAGATTACGATTGTCCCAGATGAAACGCAGAGTTTGTGGTAGAAATACTAACCACGGCCATGACCATTTGAGAATTTCTATGAGATAGAACCAAAATACTTCAGGTTGACCATTTGCTACTAAATTAATTTGATTAAGGGGTTGACCGACTAAATCAATCTCAGTGAATGGATAACCATAGTGCACTAGTTGGGCAGTGTACCAACCCAGTACAGGTAAAATGCCGATCAATATTCCTATCCATAGATAGGAACTAGTGAGTAATCTTGGTGTATCCCAAAAGATAAAAACTACAACAACAGCACCCAATAATATACCCAATACACCTTTAGTCAGGCAAATCAGCCCAAAACTAATCCCAATACCAAGGCAGTAGCGTAAATCTCGGCGTGATCGCAACACACACAAAATCATCACTATTAACAGGGTTACTACCACTCCATCCAACATTGCTAACCTGCCATGACGCACTACTGGTAGCATTGTCAAATAAATTAACGCGCTATCAACAGCGGCCCAACGCTGGCGAAATATCTCTCTACCAAGACAATATAGCAAAGGCACAGAAATGGCAGTCAACATTGCACCAGGTAGGCGAGTTGTCCATTCGTTTACACCACCTACAGAGTAAGACCAAGCAATTAGCCAATGCATCAAGGGTGGCTTGTGATAGTATGGTTCACCTGCCAAAGTAGGGTAAAGCCAGCGCATAGAACCTGCTGAATCCTGCCAAATTTCTTTAGCTACCTGTGCCACAGTCCCTTCATCCCAATCTCGTAGGGGAAGTCCCCCAAGATTGATACTGAACAGTAACATGGCGGCCAACAGTAAGACTATTAACCATATCCAATCAATCCATTTGTCAACCGGGTGATGCTGTTTTCCTAGGTGAGTCCAAATATAGCTTCCTTCTTGCATATTTTATGCTAATCATTTTACTCGCTGGTTCAATTATGTAGAGAAGGTAATAGGGAAGAAAATGAGGAAATCGGAATAAGAATCTCACCCACTCAATGCCCAATGCCTTACTAAGTTACAACTTCAAGGCTCAAAACCCAGAACAGTATTGCACCATCACCAATTATTTGCACAAGCAATGGCTAGATCCAAAATTAGCTCAGTTTCCTCTCAATAATGAGAATTTTCTGGAGAGAAATTTTTCAGTTATTTTTTAAACAATTTCAGAAGCATTTTACAAGTTAAATGATATAAAGAATACTATCCTTAACTTGTCGATTATCCTGAAGGAGTCTGTATAATGTACCTACCTTCTATTTTAGATGTTACCCTAGGTCTAATTTTTATTTACCTAATTTTAAGTTTGTTAGCGTCAGAAATTCAAGAACTAATGGCTACATTATTGCAATGGCGAGCTGTACATTTAAGAAAATCAATTGAAATTCTCTTAGCTGGAGATTCGGCAAACTCAGAAACCAAGGAAATAATAGAATTAACAAATAGAATTTATACTAATCCATTAATCAAAAGTATAAACCAAGAAGCTAAAGGAGTTTTATCTACACTTCCTAGAAAACTGACCTGGTTTATAGCTTCTATAACTCGTTCCATAGAGGAAAAGATGTGTAAGCTTTCACGAGTAGAAACAGCTTTTAGAAATCAAGGTAGTGCCCCTTCTTATATGTCTGGTGATACTTTCTCTACAACTCTGATAGAGGAATTAAAAATACCTAAATTAGTCTATACTTTAACAGTGGTAAGGCTGGGGAAATTTAAAGAGCTGAGTTTACAAGAAGTCAGAGAGATTCTTATCAGATTGCACAAACATTTGGAAACAACTAAAATATCCAATCATATTACTCAAGATATCAGCAATGATTTCAGGAATCTATCTAAGCAATATACAGACATTGTTAATGATTTTAAATATCATAGATTTGATATAGATACCACTGTTGAAAGGATGAAAGATAGTCTATACAGATATGTGGATAATTTTGAAGCCAATATAGACCCCCAATATAAATTCTTATATGAAACATTGAAGAGATTACAGGTCCTCCGTGAACACATCTTTCAAAGTATTGACGAGGCAATAATTCTAGGAGGATTGAAGCCAAATATCAACGAAATTGTCCAATTGATGAATACAAGTAGTGCTATTTATACAGAAATAGAAACAACCATACATGACGAAAACAGTCCAAAATATCAAACTATTAAGGAATTGATTGATAGCTTACCACCTGTGATAGTAGAGAATATTGGCACAATAGCAAAACGAGCAGAATACAGAGCTAAAAGCACAGAGGAAGGTATTAAAATATTACGAGGAGAACTTGAAAGCTATTTTGATAACTCTATGCAGCGAGCAGGTGGCGTTTACAAGCGTAATGCTAAAGGAGTAGCAATTTTGATTGGTATTACTTTAGCTTTCGGTGCAAATGCAGATATATTTCACATAATTGATCGTTTATCAAAAGATATGGTACTGAGAGAAGCTATTGTTTACAAAGCTGTGCAAATAGTAGAAACTACTAATGCTAACAATCTCAGCAATTTTAATACTAAAGAGATTTTAAATGAAATTAGTTTACCAATTGGTTGGACAACAGAGAACTTACAAGAACAACTCAATTGGAGAATCAATAAAGTAAATGGCTGGTCTGTTGTTCCTATCTTAACCATGATTACTGGTTGGATTGTAAGCGGTCTGGCGATTGCAATGGGAGCGCCTTTTTGGTTCGATTTACTGAGTAAAGTTATGAATGTGCGGAATGCAGGTCAATCACCAAGACCAGCTAAAAATCAAGATGATAATTAATTCGTAATTCGGTAAGAACTCAGGAGTCAGGAGTCAGAATGTTTGAGAAATTTGTTAATTATTAAATAGGTATTCTTGGTGTTAGCCTGAAAAACCTTACTGCTTATGGAATTCGCAATTATTAGTTGTAACCAGGTGATATGAGAATAATAACCACTGAAAACTGACCATTAACAAGTTAAAAAATGAAACTTACCTGTAAATCCCACTCTTTATCATTGCGAATGATATCTATTTGGCGAATGAATTCTCGTAAATAAAATCTTCGTTCTACTTCTGATAAATCTAACCAAAATTGGGAAATAGAAACAGCTTCAGCAGCAGAACGCAAATTTACAGGTGGGAGAGTTGCTAACTTGGCTTGGAGTTGAGAAATTTCTGTGCGGAGTTTGTAAGCTCTGATTTTGGCTGTTTCTATATCCAAAACTCCAGTTTCTATGAATTTGGGTAATTGTTGGAGGATTTCTTGTTGTCTTGCAATCTGATCACTTAAACTATTTTTAATAGCATCAAGTTGAGGAAAATTCATCCCTTCTACTGCTAAAGGTAAGTCTCGACAAACAATTTCAATCGTCCTTTCTAAAACTTTTGGGTAAGGAATAGCACGACATTTAGGAACTTGGGGACATTTTGTATTGCGTAAATACAAATACTCCTGATTTTGATAACGCTGAGTAACACGAGTAACAATCATTTGCACCTGACATTGGCTACAAACAACCAAACCAGCTAAAGAACGGGGCGCACTAGCGGTACGAGATGGTAAACGGCTATTCCGGCGTAAAAGTCGATCAACTTGTGCTGCTTCTTCCCTAGAAATAATCCCCAAATGGGTATCAGAGATAACTTCTCCATTTTGATAAGCAGTATCCCCACGGTAAATAGGATTTGTTAACCAACGCCTTCCAGTGGTGACAGATATTTTTTTACCGTATTTTTGTGCTAAATAGCGAACTGAGCCACGGAGAGAACCATAAAGTAAAAAGTTGTCGAAAAAATCTTTAACTATAGGTGATGTACTGCGATCAACAGTATATTTTCCTTTACCTTTGCGGTAGCCGTAGGCGACTTTACCTGGTGGTGGTAATGCTTCGAGACGATTTCTAGCGTGTCCTTGACGGATGCGGCGACTGCGTTGTTGACGTTGAATTTCTTGAAGTAGGCTCAATAGTTCAATGCGGATATTGGCGGATTCAGATGTATATTTTTGTTCTGTAGCAATTACTATTAACCCTATTGATTCTAATTGGTTGAGGCGATCACTCACTTGTTCTAATGTATCCCCCAATTCTTCTAAACGACGAATTAGTAAATAATTTGCAGGTTCTGTTTCACAGTCAATTAGTAATTGTTGTAGTTGTGATCGCATAGCCTGTCCAGAGAACTGTCGGTCACCTAAATCTTTATAAATTCGATCTACCTCCCAACCCCAACTAGCATCATCGGGAGTAGCTTCTAACAGAGGATCAGTGTAACTGTAAGCAATGATTTTCATTACCAACTCTTAATACGCCTTTTGTCCTCGATAATTGCCTGGGGGACTGTAGCGACAAACTAAAATGTCCTTACTTCCACCACGCGGAAGACCACAACCAACAGCAGCAGTATTTAGCCAAATTATCTGAGCATAATAACACACATTACACTAGTTACCTGTAGAACTGAAATTAGGAAAAATCCCATTCACGAAATATTGCTTTTCCTTATACTTATCCATAAAACTCTTCTGAGCATTCTAAGTCAGTGACAAGTAGGCTGTGTAGGAACTTTGAGTAATTTGCATTTTTGGGTAATATTGGGAGTTGGTAACTAGCTTCCCCCCTTCTGCCTTAAGGGAAAAGTATTGTTTTAGTATGTTGGTCATTGTTCTTAGGATTAGGCCCAAGAACAATGACAGCCTATGGATTTATACTGATCCGCACACAAATAAAGTACAAAGTCTATTTGAAAAGTCAACCGTCAAGCTAGTTTGACTGCTGACAGCTGACTAATAACTGCTGATCTATCTTACACTTGACCGCTAAAGGCAGGCTTTACTTTACGGTCAATCCGTTCCCCCAGGTCTTCAGCAATAGTCAAATCATAAGGTTTACAACGCTTGACATTAACTACAATTCCTTGCGCTCCTTCGATTTCCAGGTCTTCTATGTAGCCCTTACTTGCCAGTGCTGCTTCGTCTGAACTAAAAAATGGTCCAAAGTAGTATGTGCAACAGGGATTTTGGGTGACAATCTCTACCCACCAAGCCAAGCCGAGGCTGTTAGATACACTAATCAGCTGTTCTTTGAGGTTATGCCAAATGGTTTTCATGGTTTTCACCAACTTATAAACGTGCTACAGGGTGTTAAACAATATCTTGAATTTATTTTGTTTTACATTTCTTTATACTCTTTTAGGGTTATTCTTTCAAAGAAATTGTGCGTAATTTATCAAGATATAGGGTATTTAATGAGCGTTGACGATAAATTTCGTAAAGCGCCATCCCTGCTGCCACGGATGCATTGAGGCTGGGAGTCTTACCCTGTAAAGGAATTGAGACTAAAACATCGCAAGAACGTTGTGTCAACATACTCAAACCATCACCTTCAGATCCAATTACTAAAACAGTGGAGCCGCTGAACTTCACAGTATGTATAGGTTCACTACCTGTAGCAGCAGTTCCATAAATCCAATAACCAGCGTCTTTGAATTGTTCTAAGGCACGACTGAGATTGATCACTCTAGCTACAGGAAAGTTGTCCAAAGCACCTGCGGCAACTTTAACAACCGTTGAAGTAATCCCGGAAGCCCTTCTTTGGGGAATAACTAATCCTTGTGAGCCTATTGCTTCTGCTGTCCGAATAATTGCCCCCAAGTTATGAGGATCGGTGATCCCATCAGCAACTACAATTACGGGATCAGTAACTGATTTTGCTTGTGTAATCAGATCCTCTAATTCTATGTAGGCATAAGGAGCAATTTGTGCTGCTATACCTTGGTGATTAGCTCCGTCGGTAATTTGGTCTAAACGCTTTGGTTCAACTTCGTCTATAACTGTGCCATTGTCCTTAGCTTGGAGAATTAAATGATGAAATCGAGGATCGTAGCGCAGACGAGTAGTAATCCAGAGACGGTTAAGTCCACGCTGACTTTCCAGTGCACTCAATACTGGGTGACGACCGTAAATGAGATCCCTTTCTTCTGATGATTTGATTGCTGGGGTAGGCAGGGAAGATTGGTGATATGGGCGTGGTTTACTGGAGAATGCTTTACTTTCTCCCTTCGTTTGATGACGAGTAGGATTAGCTATAACCCGCTTACCTTTGATCTTTATGGGTTGCACACGCTTTGTTTCGCAAGTAATATTTATTTTTCGTGGTTGATTAGTCATGGGATTATGGTACTTAGCAGATAGGTGGGCATCACGATTAACTCAATTTAATGAACCGTGACGATTGATTTTCCTATGGCGAGATTGAGCCATTAACTATTTCTCTAGATGGATTTTTTGCAACAGTTCCATTAAACGAGGGTAATCGGTGATATATAAATAGCCAACTAAGGTTTCCAGACTAGTTGCCTGTTGATAAATTTTGGGGTTAAGTCGCTTAGGTCGGCCTGTGGCAGCATTGCGACCTCGGCGGACAATTTCTAATTCGTTACTCCTTAAATGCGGAGTCAGGGATCGCAAATGTAGGGCTTGTGTTTCTGCTCTTACCTGCCCCACTACCAAACGATGGTAACTTTCTAGCCGTTGCTGTGGCAACAGAAAGAATATTCTAACATATAGTTCGTAAATCGCGTCCCCCAAGTAAGCTAAGGCAGAAGGAGAAATTTGTTGCACTTGTGTCTCGGATATTGCTTGGGGTAATTGGGTCGTGTTTACCAACAATGAGGGAATTTCAGATGAATCTAGCTTTGCAACTCCATCTCTTTCATTTTTAGCTTCTTCCTCCTTAGGCTTCACAAGTTAATCGTTCCTTGACCTACTAAAATATTTCGGAGATTATTGTCGCGAACATTTATTTTTTATGCAGCTAACCATCTTACCATACCTAGCATATTCAACACTAAAAAAATTACTGAAGCTCTATTTATTTTTTTAATTGGTTAGTTCTCATTAGGGAGAAGCCTGGGGGCAGGAAGTAGGGGATACTAATTTGGTATCTCTTGACTTCTGATAGCAGACCGTCGTGTAAGCCATACTCCTTGTCGGCTGAAAAGACATCCAAATCTAAAAAGTTTTTAGGTTTGGATGTCTTTTCAGCCTGTTTTCTCATAGAAATCAAGCTATCCAATAAAAGCATCTGGATAGCTTAATTTATTATTTTTGGTGAAGCAATCAAGACGACTTGATATTGTCTAGTGCCGCATCAACAGTAGTTTGCAAGGCTAGGAATTTCTCCAAGCGAACAAGCTTGACCGTTTGAGTTACACGAGCATTAGTAACAATTTGCAAAGTACCTGTGCTATTAGCTTGCTTGGCTAGTTGTACCAGCGCACCCAAGCCTGAGCTATCAACAAAGTCGATTTGTGAAAGATCCAGAATTATGTGCTTTGGACCTTCATTAATCTTATTGGACAGGATTTTACGAAATGTCGGCTCAGAAAAAGCGTCTAATAAACCTGTGAGACGGAATAGCTGACAGTTATCCCGGACTTCGCGAGTGCCTCTCAGGCTAACGGTTAGATTCAGTGATTCAGCAATAATTCCCTCCTAGTCCTCTTAACTCAAAGTAAACGCTCAAGTATAGATAATTTTTGAGCAAGTTGTCTAGATTGGGTACTGGGGACAAATAAATTCAAAATTCCTGTATTTGTCTTTTGAGCTTTGACATTGAAAATACTGGAGATTGTGAAATCGGAAAGATTATTACCCATTACCCGTTACCTATTAACAACCTGGCCATTTTTCTATTTTTAGTCTAAGCGATAGCTGCTTGACGTGCTGTTTGCATTTCTAGCACAAACTGCTCAAACAAGTAATCTGCATCGTGGGGACCGGGACTAGCCTCTGGGTGATACTGCACAGAAAAGACAGGTAGAGATTTGTGACGTACCCCAGCAACGGTGCGATCATTTAGGTTCAGGTGACTAACCTCTACAACTGCTGATGGTAATGAATCCGGATCAATAGCAAAACTGTGGTTTTGACTGGTGATTTCTATTCGCTGTTGTAGACCTGCGGGCTGATTTAAACCACGATGCCCAAATTTCAGTTTGAAGGTTTCTGCCCCCAGCGCGTGACCCAAAATTTGGTGTCCCATACAAATACCAAACATGGGTTTTTGGCTTTCTAGTAATGCTTTAGCGGTTCTAATGCCTTCTGTCACTGCAGATGGATCACCTGGTCCATTGGAGAGAAATATCCCATCTGGATTGTATTTGAGGATTTCTTCTGGTGGTGTATCGGCAGAAACAACTATTACCCGACAACCATAACTGGCTAAACGGCGTAAGATATTACGTTTCACACCAAAGTCAAGAGCAACAACAGTGAAAGTTTCGCTAATTTTAGCGACTCCCTCTGCGTTAAATTCCCAAGCAGCAGTGGTGGCTTCAGACCATTCATAAGCTGCTGGGGTGGTGACTTCCCTCACCAGATTTAATCCTGTCATCTTAGGAGCGGCTTGCACGAGTTCTAATAATTCTGCTTCATCTGTAATGGAGGTAGAAATACCACCGTTCATAGCACCATACATCCGGATTTTGCGGGTGAGGGCACGGGTGTCGATGCCGAAGACAGCGGGGATTTGGTGTTGTTTGAGGTACTCTGGTAGAGATTGTATAGAGCGCCAGTTACTGGGTTTATGACAGATATTACGAGCGATTGCACCTCTGACATAAAGTTGTGCTGATTCCTCATCTTCGGGATTAACACCAGTATTCCCCAATTCAGGATAGGTAAAAATGACAATTTGACCGCTATAACTAGGATCAGTCAAAACTTCTTGATATCCAGTCATACCAGTGTTAAACACAACTTCCCCGATAGCTGTTCCCATAGCACCGAAAGACCAACCGTGATAAGTTGTTCCATCTGCTAAGACAAGTAGAGTCGGTATTGGATCAGATAAAGACATAAATAATTGGTAATAGGTAATTGGAAATACAAGAGAAGGTTTATCTCTTCTTAAATTTAAATTTAGTTCTTTACTAGGACTACAAAAGTATATTTCCTCATGGTTTATTTAGGTCTAGACTCTAGATATACAATATTCATTTCTAGAATTGCAAGTTGCTCTTTCAAATCCTGATCGCTAGGTCTTTTGTGCTATTATTTGTCTGTATAATCCTATACAGGACAGACAGGGCGAAAAGCTTAATGAACAACATACATAAATCGGCCTCTAGTAAGAAGCACCTTAAAGTTCCCGCATAAAAAACTGAATTTCTATAAATTCAAAATCTGGTTTGTCAGCACCTTTCGGAAAATTATGGCTATCTGAGTCATAAAAGAACGGATCTTTGCCAAGAGTCTGTCTGTACTTTTGTATCAAAATCTCAAATTTTTGTCTAGCTCTTTTATTTCTTTTATTTCTTTGTAGTGAGTTCTAATAAGCCTAGCAAGACTAAGCTCAAACATCTGCAGTGGCCTGATAGAATATGTTTCGCAAGGAGGCACTACTATCCTCCAGCTTTACTTCTGAACACCTTTGTAATGTAAACGCTCGTCTAAAGGAGCAGATAAAACAGCCTGATATACAGGATCGTACTGCTCAATGAAATTAGGAATTGTTTCAACGAAGAAATGAACAGCGTCAATAGAAAAACATAAAATTCCCTTTGGGAGGTAAGATTTAAAAATAGCAAATAAGTCTTTGCTTTGAGGATATCCAAAAACCCGGTAACTTCTTCCGTTAACTAAATTAAAGAGTAGGCAAAATCTCTTAATGCATTACGTTGTTCAGAAGTAAAATCGCTCTACTCAGCCTTGATATCCCTAGACGCTAGTTTAAAATATGAAGCATATTTATCGAATTTTGCAGATGAACTAACTCCATTGCCCCTCACTTAATAAATTTGCTCAGTATCACTTAAAACTCTACTAGACAAAGGTAATAATACCTATAATTTTAGAAAATTAAAACCTTTAATCCCTTTTTAGGGGATATGATTCATCACAGATATTATCTGGATAATGCCAGAAATAATATTTATATTTTCATCGAAAATCAAGAAATTTCCTGTAGCTATTTCATAATAGCTATTATACAATCTCCTTACAAAGAAATAGTTTTTCTGTATAGAAAAATACAGCAATATCCTACTGGAAATCTTGGTTTTAAAGTAATTAAACCTGAACCATCTTTAATTCGGTGGGGTTGGTGCTCTTGGAAAGAGCAGTCAGGGCCGTTAAAATACTCACTATGCTTCAATCTTTTTTATCCCGTGCAGCCTTAATTTTTCTCTCTCGTACTCTAGCAGTTTGAGTCTTGCCTATGATGACAACAAGTGGACTGCTGGTAATAATGAATCTGTATCTGTTGGTAATTTGGCAGCGATACAGCGCCCTAATAACAAGCCAGGGATACCATCTGCAAGCCTAAAACCGCAGCCATAAAAGGAGTCAGTCACTGAAGCAAGAGCTTTATTAAGTGTTTTCGAATTGGCCCTTGATAAAGCTCTTGGTGTTTCGAGTATCAGTCAATCTGCTCAATCTCCAGATGATTGGAATTTGGTGGTGAATAAGTTTCAGGATGCGATCGCTCTCATGCAATAGGTACAATCAGACAGCCACAATTTCCCCTTTTCTCAAGGAAAAATCAAGGAAAAATCTCTGAATACCAGAATCTAATTAAATTAGCACGACAAAAAGCTGAAGCCAGTAATTTGGTATCTCCAGATACTAAAGCGCCACAGGTAGTTGTTCCTATTGCCCAACCAAAACCCCCTCAGTTAC
Source organism: uncultured Trichormus sp. (assembly GCA_936914905.1). Classification (GTDB taxonomy): domain Bacteria; phylum Cyanobacteriota; class Cyanobacteriia; order Cyanobacteriales; family Nostocaceae; genus Trichormus_B. The sequence goes on from CAKZGI010000334.1 coordinate 41,427, forward strand.
AACGCACTCCCTATCCCACTAAACAAACACAACCACTACCACCTCTAAAACCTGTTTTCCCCCTTATTCGGAAGTTGTCACTGAAAATAACGTGGTGTTTATCGCCCTGATTAAGCGGCGAGTTAGTGGTAAACCAATTTTGGAACTTACTTTTAATGGTCAGCAACGATTTAAGATGATTGTGGATACGGGGGCTAGTGGGATGGTAATTACTCAAGAAATAGCCGGTGCTTTGGGTGTGGTGCCGGTGGGAAAAGCAAAAGCCAATATTGTTAGTTCCAAGGCTGTGGAATTCCCCGTAAGCTATCTGGAGTCGATGGAACTTGGTAGAATGATGGTTAATAAAGTTCCCGTGGCTATCGCAAGTGCAGATTAGAAACAGGATTACTAGGACATGACTTTTTTGGCAACTAGGACGTTACCATCAAGGACAATGTTATAGAATTCAGATCCCAAGCCCGCTCCGAAATTAATCCCGCAGGAATTCAACTAACTGTTCCAACTTTCTCCAAGGGCTACCGCTTTGTAAAATTTCTCTAGCTAAACTGACGGCTTGAACATGGTTAAATATGGTTAATAAAGTTCCCGTGGCTATCGCAAGTGCAGATTAGAAACAGGATTACTAGGACATGACTTTTTTGGCAACTAGGACGTTACCATCAAGGACAATGTTATAGAATTCAGATCCCAAGCCCGCTCCGAAATTAATCCCGCAGGAATTCAACTAACTGTTCCAACTTTCTCCAAGGGCTACCGCTTTGTAAAATTTCTCTAGCTAAACTGACGGCTTGAACATGGTTAAATAAGGGAATCACACCTGCCACTTGCAACGCCAAGGCAGCATTTAGCGCCACTGCATCCTGTTGTGCTTGAGTTCCTTTACCTTGCAGCACGTCCTTGAGGATTTTGGCATTCTCAATAACATTTCCACCCTTTAAGGCTGTGATAGGTGCCGGTTTCACACCTGCATCTTCGGGATTAATGGTGGTTAATAGCACTTCACTATCAGCTAATACTGCTAAGTCCGTGATATCGCCTAATCCCACTTCATCTAATTTTTCTCTACCATGTAATACGATCGCCTTCTGTGTTCCCAATTGATTTAATGCTTGGGCAATTATTTCTATGAGCTTGGGATCAAAAACTCCAATTACTTGCCTAGTGGGACGCAAAGGATTTAGCAGTGGACCCAGTAAATTAAATACCGTCCGTACCTTTAAATTCTTCCGTAATTGTGCAACTGCTTTCAGTGCTGGATGCCAACCAGGTGCAAATAAAAACGTAATTCCCACTTCTTTAACTGCTGCTTGCACCTTTTCACTAGTAGCACTTAAGTTAACACCTAAAGCTTCTAAAACATCCGCACTTCCCGTCAGACTAGAAGCCGAACGACTACCATGTTTAGCTACAAGTATACCAGCAGCCGCAGTGACAAAAGCCACTGCTGTAGAAATATTAAAAGTTGATACCCCATCTCCACCAGTGCCACAGGTATCAAGCAGGGGAACTTGGGATTCGAATTCTCTTGTTTGTATGGAAAGAGATTTTAAAACTTCCACCATTCCTGTCAACTCTTCAGCAGAAACGCCTTTGAAATTCAAAGCCATTAAAATTGCCCCTGATAATTCTGGGGGGACGGCTTCATTGATCCATCCTTGCATCAATTCTGCTGCTTGAGTACGGGATAATGATTCACGGTCTAATAATTGTTGTAGCAGAATAGACCAATTAACAGTCACTGGGGAAGTAGTCATAACTTATACAATTTTGGATTTTGAGTTTTGGACGTTTGGCGAAGCCTCTGTCGAACAACTGTGGATTGTAAAACACTTACTATATTAGCCATCCTAGTGAAAAATAGGAAACAATTTTCAGCAAAACTAGCCATGAAGGCACGTTCGCGAAGCACTTTGTAGATATAGAATACGAATAAAAGAAGGTTTCAGAGAGTTGTGGTATAAGTTCTGAATTGCATAAGGAAATAATTTATTTTTAAGGATAGTGGATTAAATAACCTGTAACTCTAGTTTAGGGGTGTAATGCTATTGAGGCAAGAATTCGTCAACAACAATCTTCAGATTTGAAAGGATAGTGGATTAAATAACCTGTAACTCTAGTTTAGGGGTGTAATGCTATTGAGGCAAGAATTCGTCAACAACAATCTTCAGATTTGATTTGAAGTCAAGAGCCACTTTTCGGACGGTTTGATAGGTGTTATAGAGAATAGTCCTCAAGAGTTAGAGTCCAGTTTGGGTGCTTAGCTTTGCCATGAGGACTTTTAGAGTCTGGAAATTCTCAAAAATTAGCCCGTGACACACAGGAGAAAAAGGAAAGAAAGGATTGTACTTGGAGGTGTAGGGCGGATCATCAGGGATGGAAATTTCCAATGGCCAGTTCATTAACTAACGCCTGTAAGTGATGTTTGAACATGTAATAGAGAGAGCTATTGGTACCGCCCCCATCAGATAAGAGCAGAAT
>CAKZGI010000335.1 GCA_936914905.1 uncultured Trichormus sp.
TGGGGAAACACAAACGGCAGACTCGTCACCAGAGATAGTACTGGGACAAGATATACTGGGACAAGATATAGGAATCAGAGTACAAGCTTTTTTGGGTATGGATCAATAACTACGGGCATTTACCCTATAAAAAACAACAAGAACTGCGGATCTATGCCTGCCCGCTGTACCCTACTTTTACCGCTTCAGTCGCCGCCTATATACGGCTATCCTTCTGTGACAAAGACTTATAGTATTGTTGCATTTTAACTTCAATTTCACCAGGGTCAGGGCTCATCATCTACCAGTTCTCCATTTACCCTTCTAGTGTATAGATATTATTGATTATTGGCACTCTTACACCTTATTTAATCCACTTTCCTTAGTAGCTACGAATGAAGGAATAGATGGTATTGAAAGAAGTAATGCTTACGATATACGGCTATCCTTCTGTGACAAAGACTTATAGTATCGTTGCATTTGAAGTTCAATTTCACCAGGGTCAGGGCCCATCATCTACCAGTTCTCCATTTACCCTTCTAGTGTATAGATATTATTGATTATTGGCACTCTTACACCTTATTTAATCCACTTTTCTTAGTAGCTACGAATGAAGGAATAGATGGTATTGAAAGAAGTAATGCTTGGATGGAACGCTGTAAAAGCTTGGTTAAAAATTTTGAAGGAACTTTGGAAAATGCAACGACTAAAATTTATATCTGTTTTGTCAGACTTATGCTCTGAAGATTAGTTACTTCATAGAACCCATTTGGGTTCTATAAATACTGATCATGGATTAGCTGTTTAAGCACAGATATGCAAGGCTGAAAATTTACGGTTGGACTTCGGTTATGATTTGTGGTTAAGTTGCGTCACATAATTTTATAAACGCGACAGATAATTTGATTAATCAATCTATGTGACGCGCTACATTCAAAATTCAAAATGTAAAATTGAATTACCAATTACCTATCACCAATTTTATTTCCTGGTATTCCTACGGGAGAAAAACCTGCGATCGCGATCGCTATCAAATTTTGATACCGAATTAATTCACCAAAATCTAAACCAGAAAGCCTTTCTATCCTTGCTACTGTCTCGATGGCGGTTAACAAATGCTGTGCGGCTTCTGTTTCTGAATAATTACGTCTTTGGGCAATGCTAATGGCTGTTTTATCGGCGTTTAATTCTGATTTCTGTGACTGATTCATCCGCCATATCCGCACACTAGCTAAAACACTTAATCCTCCAGGGATAATTACACCTACCATATCAGATTGGGCAACTTCCACCACACCACCTAACAACCCTACTCAAACCAGTCCTTGATAAATATCTGGTTCTAACCACTTCACCCCTGTCAAGCAACTAACCTGATACAGCAGCAGTAAATCTCGTTGTGGCTTAGTTAAGCGTCTCCACAAATCAAAATTAATATATATCTGTCGTTCCTGACTCCAAGGTAAAGGAAAGGGAGCATCTATCACCTTTTTTTTGCTCTGGTTTACTAACGATTTTAGTCATCGTGCGCCCATAAGCAGGTATTATATCTAACAATCGGCGAATTTCACTATTTGGCTCCATCGTCTTCATTCTTAGCCATAATATATGTATAGTAATTTACTACTAAGACTTCATTTAGAACATTTACATGGATGCTTTTGTTCCCACACCTCCAGAATCGACAAATCAAGCTATTCACGCATATCAGTTTTGCTGTCCCAAGTGTCACTTCAGTAGTCGAGAAGCGGTAGCAGTTTGGTTAAATGGGCGATCGCCTGTTACAACAGTAAACCATCGTCGTAAGTGGCAAGAATTCTACCATTGTCATTGTCCTTGGTGGGCTTGGAGTAACGACAGGGCACCCACAGATTTACACTAAGTTTTCCAAGCCCCGCAAAAGGATGCGAATAGCTTTGAAAACCGTGAAGATTTTATTCAAGCTGTTGACCAGTAGCAAAAAAGTTCTAGACTGAAAAGAATGAGCCCTAATTTATTTGCAATTAATTCAAAGGGAAGATCATCATGGTTCAACGTGGTTCTAAAGTGCGTGTCCTCCGCCCCGAATCCTACTGGTATCAAGATGTAGGAACCGTGGCATCTGTAGACCAAAGCGGCATTAAATACTCTGTAATTGTCCGCTTCGCCAATGTTAACTACTCTGGCATCAACACTAACAACTTCGCCGTAGATGAATTAATAGAAATCGAAGCACCCAAAAAAGCTGCTGCTAAAAAGTAAGCAATGAACCTACTAGGGGATTGTTTCATGCCATGATATAAGTAACTGTGAAGTATAAAGCCTCAAGGCAGAAATATTCAACGTTCCTTATCTCTGACTTCACAATCCCTTAATATATCACATTGCTTGCTTAATCCGCTTAAATGCCTGAACTGCCTGAAGTTGAAACAGTCCGACGGGGTTTAAATCAACTAACCCTAAACGAAGGAATTACGGGGGGAGATGTCCTGCTACAACGCACTGTCGCCTACCCTTTTTCTGTTAGCAAATTTATAGATAACCTGAAAGGAAGCAGCATTAAATCCTGGCATCGTCGTGGTAAATATCTTTTAGCTGAACTCACACCCTCTTCAACCTGGTTGGGTGTTCATCTGCGAATGACCGGTCAACTGTTATGGTTAAACCAAAATGAACCCTTACACAAACACACACGAGTCAGATTATTTTTTGGGGAAAAACAAGAACTACGCTTTGTTGACCAGCGCACGTTTGGGCAAATGTGGTATGTTCCCCCTGGTGTCCCTGTAGAAAGTATTATTAGAGGTTTAGCACAACTGGCATTAGACCCATTTTCACCAGAGTTCACCGTTGAGTATTTAGCAAATAAACTGCAAAAAGGTCGTCGTCCCATTAAAACTGCACTGTTAGATCAGTCGATAGTAGCGGGATTGGGTAATATTTATGCTGATGAAGCTTTGTTTAAAAGTGGTATTTTACCAACTACTCTCTGTACAGATTTACAGAAAAAACAAGTCGAAGCTTTAAGAACAGCGATAATTGAAGTTCTATCTGCAAGTATTGTCGCAGGTGGGACAACTTTTAGTAATTTCCTCAATGTTAAAGGTGTAAATGGTAAGTATGGTCGTGAAGCTTGGGTTTACAATCGCACTGGTGAGCCTTGTAAAGTTTGTGGTAATGTCATTAAGCGTATTAAGTTAGGCGGGCGTTCTAGTCATTTTTGTTCTCAGTGTCAAAGGAAGGAGTTCTTCCCAATCACAATCGTTAATCAAGAATTGCCGATAAACATTTAAAGGTCTTGTATATAACTTCTATACAATGGTTCTGGAAATACCCAAAGAGTGTTAAATTTATATTTCTGTCTTTAAATCAATTTCAATGAATCGCTTTATACATGATAAATTTGCCAAACAACATCTAACTGAAACTATTAACACCCTATGGTCAAGTAGAAACCAGCAAAGATATCACAGCAGAAGTAAGACAAATTGACGTTTTATTTATTCCTTCACCCCAACCTACAGAAAGTCTAGAAATACTAGGAATAATTGGAAGAATGGCAACGAATTCTGCTATATTTGAACCATTCCGTAATGCTGTCACCAAAAGTGGAATTCGCAGTTGTATGGGTAAATTATTTGACCTCCATGTACAAATAGAACGTCAATGTCATCGCAACAATACCCGAATAAATGAAGTAGAGTTACCACGTCTGTGGATTGTTTCTCCTACTGCATCAGTAGAACTCCTAGCGAGTTTTAATACTACTGTCGATGAAGAAAACTGGTCTAAAGATATTTATTTCTTAGGATGAGGGATTAAAAACCATAATTATTGCTATTCATTAACTTCCCAAGACACCAGAAACGCTGTTTCTTAGGATATTAGGTAAGGGGAAAGTTCAACGACAAGCGGTTGAAGAATTAGAAGCACTACCTAGAAATAGTCCATTTCTTTCCCATATGATACAATTAGTACATCACCTAATTGCTGTTTTATCAGCTCGTCAACGTCAAGAACAAGATATTGATAAAGATGATCAGGAGTTGATTATGAAATCATAGGAAATGTATCAACAACAATTAGAAGAACTGAAAAGACAAGGACTTCAAGAAGGATGACAAGTAAGGTATAGAAAGAGAACGACGCGCTATGATTGAAAGTATCATGCAAGTGCTTTTTGGGGAAGTTGATTCAGAATTAGTAACAATTATTGACTTTCTGACTGCTATGACCAGAGAAGAATTTACTCCGTTGCTTTTACAATTATCTCGTGAGGAGTTCTTAGCTAGATTTGCACGATAATTGATGATAAGAGCGATAAATCAGTAACCTCCAACAGAATTTGAGCATCAATCAATCAATAGTTGACGACTTAATGCTTATCATTTTTTTGACTTCTCTGATTCAGCGCAAAAACAGAGTATTGGGGCTTGACACCTCGTTGTAGATCTGTCATCATAAATTTTACTAAGGAATAAGTATTCATAAATAAATATCAGGATTTTATCCAAGACTGCTGACCTGATGGTAGGCAATTATATTTTTTCAGGAAACAAATTGCGCTTTTACGTCTTGGTGCGAGATATCATATTAAATACAAGCAATTATAAATTCTAAGGAGGACTCATGGCAGTTAAAAAAGGAAATATGGTTCGGGCTGTGCGCGAAAAGTTGGAGAATAGCTTAGAAGCCCAAGCTAGTGATTCTCGCTTTCCTTCCTATTTATTTGATAGCGAAGGGGAACTAGTAGATATCAAAGGTGATTATGCTTTAGTGAAGTTTGGAAAAGTACCAACGCCAAATATTTGGTTAAAGCTAGAACAATTAGAAGAGTTAAAATAGGCTTTCCATAGTTATGCTTGTGGTAGGGATTATCTACCCGACTACTGATAACTGATAACTGATAACTGATTATGTTTTCTTCCCCAGTTTTTTGTAAATCTCCCCGTGTGACTGTTGTGGGTGCGGGTAAAGTTGGTAGCACTTTAGCCCAACGCATTGCGGAGAAAAATTTGGCCGATGTGGTGTTGTTGGATATTGTGGAAGGAATGCCTCAAGGTTTAGCTTTAGATTTGCTGGAAGCGCGGGGACTGGAGTTACATAATCGGCAAATTAGCGGTACTAATAATTATGCTGATACAGCTAATTCAACAATTGTGGTAATTACCGCTGGTTTTCCCCGTAAACCCGGAATAAGTCGGGATGATTTGTTGGGAATGAATGCCAAAATTGTGGTTGAAGCGGCAAAAAATGCAATCGCACATTCTCCGCATGCTATTTTTATAGTCGTCACAAATCCTTTAGATGTGATGACTTATTTAACTTGGCAAGCCACAAACTTACCTAGAAATCAAGTCATGGGAATGGCTGGAGTTTTAGACTCAGCCAGATTTGAAACTTTCATCGCTTTAGAATTGGGGGTTTTATCTGGGGATGTCAAAGCAATGGTTTTGGGTAGCCACGGTGATTTAATGGTACCTTTAGCCCGTTATGCAACTGTCAACGGTATTCCCATTACAGAATTATTAGATGTAGCCACAATTGAAAATTTAGTAGCAAGAACGGGCAACAGTGGCGCAGAAATCGTAGAATTAATGCACACAGGAGGCGCGTTTTTTGCCCCTGCATCTGCCACATCCCTGATGGTAGAATCAATTATATTAAATCAGTCGCGATTATTGCCAGTTGCAGCTTATTTACAAGGCGAATATGGTTTAAATGATGTGGTTATTGGTGTTCCTTGTCGTTTGGGATGTACTGGAGTTGAGAGTATTTTGGAATTGACTCTCAATGATGAAGAAAAAGCAGCCTTGCAAACCTCAGCCGATTCTGTAAGCAAAAATATTAAAAGGGCGCAGAAAATTTTAGAGAATTAAAAATTTAAAAACCCCAATTACGAATTACTAATTAATCTTAAATTCATCAAACTTAACCACTTCAGAATTAGGATTCCTAGTATCAAAGCGATAACTGCTAATAGTACCTGTTCCTGTATTGAAAATGCTAAAAACTGTAATCTCATTACTGGCAATATAAGGTAGCGGTTTGCCGTCTTTTCGTAAAAATGGAGAAATAGTTGGTATGACTGGTTTTAAACAGTTAGTATAACCAATTGTAGTATCATCTTCTTGATGTTTTGTTGGTACGTCTCGCCTTTCTTCACCCCAAGTAGTACCATATGAATTACCAACATTAGAAGTTTCTAGAAAGTTCATTCCACTGTCACTAACAAAGCGATTCCATAAATGGGAATTTCCATAAAATACTAACTGCACTTTAGCTGCTTCTAATAAAGGAATTACATCACGAATAATGTAATCTGCATTTTTTGGATATTCATAACGAACAGCTTTGATATTTCCTTCTTGGTTTCTTTCAACATAGTCACAGGATTAGTGTAAGCTGGAACAATATTATCGCCCAAAGTGTAGGGTAGATGATGAAACATCAAAACTTTACATTTTGCCTGTTGAAATTCAGGACTGTTTAATTCTTGCTGAAGCCAATTATATTAGACCTCTTGCAAAATTGTTTCTGTGGTATGATAAAGAGTTTTAGATTTTGTGTATTTTTGGTGTTCTTTGCCCTCGCTAATTCAAACATAACCGTGTAACTCTAACTTTTGGCTAAAACAAAGACAAACCGCCTTTATCAAATAAAATTAATTCTGTAAGAGGTCTATTGTTGACTTCCTTTAAAAATTGGTTCATAAATTAACTGTCCATACCCCCAATTCTCAGGATTCTGCAAATCTTTTTCTGGTTCTATATATCTACCTTTAATGTTCAAATCTAATTTTGGATGTCGCCACATATTCGTAATATACAAAACCACCAAGCGGACATCACCAAAGCTAACTGCATCATATGTCTTTCCACCTGCTTTAGTTTCAGGTAAATTCAAAATTTCTTAGTAAGTGACAGTATTAAAAGAATTATCTTTTAGGGATCCTTCTCCATACAATTTCTCGGGAACTTAACAGGGAATAGTATCATTAAATTCATCATTTAAACTTTCTGTCCTGGCAAATCTTCCCATGACTTCGTGATTACCAATGTAAGTAAACATGGGCGCATTTTGAATAATTTTTCCACCTGTGTAGGTGGATTTCACACCGTTATATTCCATTTTATAATTAGCGCGAGCTTGCAAACCTGGAAATAAAGCATTTCCTCGATTATCATCAAACCATTCTGAAGCACAGTCCGGAATCTTAACTAAATCTCCTGCAAATCATACCCCATCAACTCTCTCTACAGTTTCCACCACTTTTTGCAGATTCGCGGCTGTCATCGGTTTTAATTGATGATCGGAAGTTCGGAAGTGAGGAGAATTTTTAAAAGTGTACCAGATTTTGGGGAAGGTGCAAGGGTAAAAACTTCGCTGCTAACTTTTTCGGCATCTTCTCTAATACTGGTGACTTGATAGGGAATTCGTAGATTCGGAGTTAAACCTGTAAGTTCGGCTTCATGTCGCCAAATTTCTCGTTTTACAGGTTGTTGATAAATTTGCCCATTTTCAATTTGATTTGCCACTCTTGATAGTTGGTTTTTTCTAGTGAGGCTGAGTTTAGTAGTTTTTGCAATTGAACTTTGATCAAGTTTCTCACCCTAAAATACCAAATGTTTATCAGCAGGAAACTCCGTAAACCAAACTACTAGCACTCAATTTGCTGTTGGTAGTTGCAAAAATGGGTCTGTCAGCAGTTGAAGTGTTGAAGTGGTGATATCATAGTAGTTTTAACCAAGGAACTCACGGTTACTACCGTCAGACATATTACCAGAAAAAGCACAGCTTTTACAGTATTTTTCATGTATTTAGACCACACACTGAATTAATATACTTCTGACCTTGCGTCTTTGCGTGAAACAAAAATATGAATATCAAAAAATCACAACTGCAAATCTCGATCACATACGGTTTATTGAGTGCCCTCGCACTCCTGGCGCTTTTTCCCCTACTATGGCTAATTAGTACAGCCTTAAAATCCCCAACCGAAAATATTCTACAGTCACCACCTCAGTTATGGCCTAGTCAACCGACTTTAGATAACTTCACTCGTGTTTGGGAATCTTTACCCTTTGGGCAATATTTATATAACAGTATCATAGTAGCTTTATTAACTGTAATATTGAATTTACTGTTTTGTGCTTTAGCTGCTTATCCTTTAGCGAGATTATCATTTGTGGGACGAAATGGAATTTTTATTGCTATTATTTCCACAATTATGATTCCCTTCCAAATCGTGATGATTCCCTTATATATTTTGACAGTTCAATTAAGGTTGACAAATAGTTATTTAGGGATGATTTTTCCCAGTTTAGCTTCTGCTTTTGGTATTTTTTTATTAAGACAAGCTTTTATGGGCGTGCCTAAAGAAATTGAAGAAGCAGCTCGCATGGATGGTAGTTCTGAGCTAGGATTATGGTGGTTTGTAATGTTGCCAGCTATTCGTCCAGCACTCATAACTCTGGCTATTTTTGTATTTATTGGTGCTTGGAGTGACTTTTTATGGCCTTTAATTGTCATCCAAGATGAGAGTTTATATACTTTACCCTTGGGAGTTTCTAAATTAGCAGGTACGTTTTCTCTAGATTGGCGATTGGTAGCAGCTGGCTCTATAATTTCTATTGCACCAGTATTGCTATTATTTATATTTTTACAAAGATTTATTGTACCCACTGATACGGGTAGCAGTATCAAAGGATAATCAGTTATCAGTTGTTCTTATTTTCCTACGCCCTGTAATCAATCACCTATTAATAAGCTCCTTTTTTGTCTAAGAGTACCCAAATAGTTTTAACTATTAACATCAAATCATAAATAATCGACCATTTACGCTGATGGTCTAAATCCATACGGACAATAGTTTCAAATTCTGTGATGGTTGAACGTCCATGAGTTTGCCATTCTCCAGTTATACCGGGTTTAACTCCCAACCTTTCCCAATGGTGTGGTGCATAATTGATGACTTCATCAGGTGTGGGGGGACGAGTACCAACTAAACTCATTTCTCCCTTTAAAAACTCATTTCTCCCTTTAAGACGTTCCAAAATTGGGGTAATTCATCTAAACTGGAGCAACGCAAGAATTTGCCCAACGGTGTAATAAATGGATCATCTGTACATTTAAAAATGTTACCTTTGGCTTGGTTTTTGCTAGAGATTTGATTTGATCTGCATCAACGACCATAAAACGGAATTTCCAAATCCGAAAGGTGCCTCTGTTTAGACCATAGCGAAGTTGAGAATAAAATATAGGGACTGGATCTCAAAGTAAAGTAGCAAGTGCCACAGGAACTACTACCAGCGATGTAATTATTAAACCTACTATGGCTCCGAGTATATCAATTAATCTTTTTACAATACTGGTCGTTGATGGGTGTGAGGACTTTAGTGATAGGTCAACCAGAATCTAGTGATTCATAAAACCCAAGCCAGGCATGCTATAGTTTTTTGTTCTAGTTCTGATGGTAGAAAGAAAGTGACATAATCAATACTGATTTTTTACACCGTAATTTTTGCGAACTAGATTTCGATTAGACCTCTTACAGAATTAATTTTATGGTAAAATAGGCGATTTTCTTTGTTTTAGCCAAAAGTTAGAGTTACACGGTTATGTTTGAATTAGTGATCGCAAAGAATACCAAAAATACATAAAATCTCAAAATCCCTATCATACCACAGAAAAAATTTTCCAAGAGGTCTATTAGATGTGAACTGTATTGAAATTAATAATATTATTTGTAAATTTTCATACGTTACAAAGCAAAATAGTGAAAATTCATACAATCTTTGAATTCAGGAAGGTTATTTTAAATCTTGGATGTTTTTTTTGCAAACTAGTACAACACGGCGTAAATCAACCAACCATTCCAAATCTCTGAAAACCTCACGCCTTATTCATTTTGAATTTTGTTGGCGCAGCCTGCTGGAAGCACTATTTTGTTAGCGTAGCTCTTCTGAAAGAAGCATTTTGAATTCAAGGCGGTACTAGTTAAAATATAGATATTATACATATAACTGCCCACTCCTGAGCTAACAGTATTTCTACTCAAAAGTGGGCATTTTTTGTGAAATCTTAGCTAAGTTCTGCGTCAATTATCAGAAACATTCGTAGATATCTTCCGTAGATATCTTCCGTAGGGTAGATGTTTTTTAAAGTATCAATGAAGTGGGTTGATTGCCAAAGCAAAATTAACTACATAAGGTTCTTCCAGTGATTGCAGAGAACTGGCTTTGACTGCATCCAAATAGCGACGCAACAATATTAGTTGCTGAGAATTGGGACGATAGGAGAGATTACCTTGTTTTTCAAAGAGTGGTGCGGATATGATTGCATGATAATCTGGATTTTCCTGGGAGTTTTTTGTTAACCACATAGCGTTTAAAGGTGTTTGATTATCTTCTGGATCGGATAATATTTCCGAAAGCACAGAAGGTATCAAACCTGCCGGTAGTTCCCCTTCCAAGAAAGCCAGTAGTCGCTGTTGACATTGGGAAGTATTGATGCCCCGATTTTCAAACAATTGCAGAACTTCACCAAAGGATAAGGAACGTTCTGGTATAACTTTGAGCAATTCAGTAAACAAGAAATAATCTGTATACTGTTGTCTGGGAATTTCTAAAACTTGGGGATGCAGAGGTAACATAGCCAAACCATAAGCTACTCGGCTACAATTAGGAGCGCCATTTTCCCCCATATATAAATCTTGAATAATTTTGGCGTTGGGTAATTTTTGGCGTAACCAACGGTTAACTGTACTGATAGCAGCAACTCCACCAGAAAGAATTGCTTGATTAATAGCTTCTGTGGGAATACCACGAGCCACTAATAATTTATTTAGTTCGCGGTTGAGACGACGGATATAAGGCACAAATACCTGGCTTTCTAAATCTCTTCTCTGCAATACCCAACGTTGATCAGCTAATTCCCAAGTAAAAGATTCTTGGTGTTGCAAAATCAGCTTCAGAGCTAGAGCAGCATCTAATAAAGCTTGTCCTAATAAAGAACTTTCTAATCTTTGTTGGAAGCGAATGCGAGCAGGAATATCTGGTTCAGCAACTCGCGGTAATTCTAACCCATCCAAACTCAAACTAGACCATTGCATCTTCTCTACACCAGGAATTGAGGGTTGCCAATGCCAGGGGTTACTAGTAGAAGTGTTACTGTCAGATGCTGATGCACCACGGGGTTTATGAGATTTTGGTGGTAGTAGTAACTGACAAATAATATCCTGCTCCATTGCTTTACCAGCATACGTAAAACCATGCAACATGAAATCTCTATATGTTAATTGACTCAAATCCGACGGTAAATCAACCAGCGCCATTTCTGTGGATGTTGCCCCAATATTCAATGTCAGGGTATTACCCAAAAGCGGATTTTCACTAGTTTTGAGCAGACGTAAACCTTGATTGTCATGGAACTTGACTGATGTTGAATTAACAGCATCAAGTTCTGGGAGTAGAGTAGCGATCGCTTCCTCCACAAAAAATATTTGTTGCGGATGGGAGACAAGTTTACTAGTGAGTATAGCTTCCCGCACATTAAACCGATATTGTTCTGACCAGCTAGACGGACAAGTACAGACCACACCAGCAATATTATTGATAATCTCAGAGAAAGTTTGTTTATCTATGCCAACAGCATGAGCAATTAAAGCGGGAGTCGTACTGGTTTGATCCGACTTGAGGGTTAACAGCAATTTGGAGAGCGATCGCACCACCCAAATTAAAGGTCCCGCAGAAAATTCATTTAATTGCAACACAGGTTCCCATTTCTGCTGGGTACTTTTGTAGGGAATAGCTATATGTAAATAAGGCTTTAAATTGGCAGAATAAAGATTTTGTTTCGGTGCTAGTGTGGAAGTCTTATCCTTTGCCACTACCGCAGGTGGTATTTGCTCAATATTTGTGGCGCTTTCAACTTCTAAATGAGGTATAGAAGCCGTAGGTAGATAAACTTCCGCCGGTAAACGAAATGATTGCTCAAAAGAAGTTGCATCTAATTGTCTTTCTGCTGACCAATAAATTGGATAAACAACCAATCTTGAATAGTTCAACAACGCCGCAGAAATACCAGTCGTACCTAAATCAATTCCTAAATACCAAACAGAATCCTTGTCTATAACATTTACCAGAAAATTATCACTCGAATTTTCACCAACAAACACAGCAAATTTCGACTCTGAATTTATTGATTCTGAATCTGTGACTTTCTGGTTTTTTGCATTATTCAGGCTCAAATCTAACTCAGCTTCTGACCCAGGAACATCTAAATTCAACATATTCATTACTGGGATGTTCTCTGTCGATTCACTGCCAGTAAATTCTGCCATTAGAAAACGTGTATCCATCAGATCCTCGATGTCAGGCAAAGAATTCTGGATATCTTCTAAACTCGTTATATTTAATGTTTCAGAATTTAACAGCGAATCAAAATTAGCTAAATCTCGATCCAATTGCTGCAACTGTGCTTCATCCAAAACAATCTCCAGTACACCTTCAGTTTCTGAATTTTCTAGAGACAGTAAATTTTCATCTGGTGAAGCAGCGATATAAGTAGTTGCAAGTAAATCTGAATTCTCAGTCTGATTCTCTACAGGTGACGCTAATATAGCAGTTTTATTTGTTGTAGTTTCTACGCTATCTTCCAGAGATAAAACTTCTACAACTGGTTGCTCATCACCAACATCAACCAATAAATCAGTCAGAACTGTAATAGTATCAATACTATCTGGCAGAGATACAGATACTGTAGGCAAGCTAGCAAATTCAGCTTGGGGCTGACTATCCTCAGCTAACAGTGATTCTCCCCATAACTCAGATGGTTGAGTAGTTGCTTCTATGAAAATATCAGGAATTTCTGGTAGAGGATTATCCCGCTGGTCAGAAATAGTAGAATTTTCCGACTGCACATAATTTAAGGACAATAGATCATCCTCCTGTTCCTCTGGAATATTTGAAGAAATTGAAAGTGCAGAAATACTCTCAGCCATTTGAGATACTAATTCAAACGTCTGATCTGGAGTAGATACCTCATTCTTCACAATCGGCAAAGTAATGGTATCTGTTGTGGTATTCTTAGAATTTTCACCACCAAATAAACTCGCATAAAGCTGGTCTACTTCATCAGCACTCTCAGGCTGCAATTCATTCAGGGTAAGTTCTGATAGCACTGAATCCAAATCCTCCACCGTAGGAGTTTCCTGTGAGTCAGCAGCAATATCTGGAGTTAATTTCTCTTGTAATTCATCAGCGGAGGTAAAAGTCTCAGTCAGGGTAAGTTCTGATAACACTGAATCTAAATTCTCCACCTTAGGAGTTTCCTGTGAATCAGCAGCAATATCTGGAGTTAATTTCTCTTGTAATTCATTAGGGTAGGTAAAAGTCTCAGTCATGGTAAGTTCTGACAACACTGAATCCAAATCCTCCACCGTAGGAGTTTCCTGTGAGTCAGCAGTAATATCTGGAGTTAATTCTTCAACATGATCAGCAACCACTTGTGGTTCTAATAATGGTGATGATGCTATTGTGCCAGTATCTATCCCAAAGATAAAAGATTGAGTATCAGGGGATTGTTGTTGTAAATACTCAGTTAAATTCTTCAAAAGATTGGCCATCATCTGTTCACCTTGCATACCCTGACTGTGCATTCTTGCCAGTGCTTGAGATAAGGACTGATGATAGGTGTTAATATTACGCTCTAAAGACTGAAAAACAATGTTCACAGTTCCATCTAACGACAGCAAGCGTTGATCTAACTCCCTCGCCAGACTAGCTAATCGTTCTACCCCATCCGCTGATTCTAAAATAGGTTGAATAGCAGATTTAGTAACTTCTTGGTTATATTCACCTCTAGTCAAACTGGGAGAATTAGTCACGTTTCGTGTCAAAGATGGAATTAAATTTGGCACTAACCGACTAACTAGCACCTGTAAAAATTCGGTAATTATCTGCTCTTGGTTTGCTAACTGCTGTGTTAAAGAATAGTTTTGCAGTCGCTTTTGTTCTAGCTGCCTAATTTCCTGTATAAGAGCAGCTCTTTCTTGCAACATCCCTGTCAATTCTGCTTGTAAAGGTTTAAGCAAGACTGAAATTTCATCTTTTAATTGTTCACCAATAAACTTGCTTTGTTCTTGTTGTGAATGAGAAGAATAGACCTCTTGCTGATTTTCCTGCTCCACATATCGTGCCAACAAAGATGATAGTGGTGCCTCAGACGGATCGGGTGTGATTTCTTCTGATGCCTCACTTTCGTTGAGTGTTACCAGAAAGTCACGAATTTTTTGTAAAACGTCTCTTTCTTCAGACCCATGACGAGACAGGAGTTTTGTTAGACGATTGCCACCGTTGGCAAGTAAGTTGTCAATGTCTGCAATCAGTTTGTGAATTTCATCTGTACGGGAAGTCACGTTAAATTACCTTAGCTAAAAATGTACTTTGATGTTTATGGTATTTACAATTACCGAAGTGCTGAGTAACAAAAGTTATTGCTCTGACTTCTGAGGGCAATTATGTTATGAATTACTGAGATATGCAACTTGATTCCCAGGGTTCACCCCCTTTTCAGGTAGTTAACTCAAATTTTGTACTTTTTTCCAGTGTTTAATTTAAAAATCAAGTAATAATAGAAACAAAAGTCTCAAGTGTACATCAAAAGAAAAGGAAGAAAAGTATACAGGAGGCAGAGGAACTCTATAATTGCAAAATCAGAGATTCCCAGTTTTTCAGTTTGTCCGTGAACCATTCCTTCGACCCCTTTTTTAGTAACCAGTAAATACTAAGACAAAATAAAGTTTGTTGAGAAAAAATTATATTGTCGTTTTCTTGTGTAACATAGTTTAGTTTCCTATGTGAAAGCAGGTGTGATTTTATAGCTTAGGTTTAAAATACGTAAGAATTCAGAAACTCAAGAGTCAGGAGTCAGAATGTTTGAGAAATTGGTTAATTATCAAATAGGTATTTTTGGCCTTAGCCTGAAAACCTAACTGCTAATGGCTGATAGCTGAATTTTTACTAAAATACTGATATTGCTTTTTCTTTTGATAGCAGCTTTGATAAATATGTTCTAATGGAAGTTTGATAAATATGTTCTAATGGAAGATAGATATAGCTTGCAGACATCCACGTATAACTGGATCACCTCAGCACCTTTTTTTCAAGGCTTGCCTGAGTCTATAGTCGAAACAGCCCTCACCCATCTTGTTACCCGTACTCACCCGGCCAATCAAGTAATTTTGCTGGAAAATGACTGGGGTGGTTCTGTCTATTTCATTGTAGAGGGATGGGTAAAAATCCGTACCTACAATTTAGAGGGAAAAGAGGTAACACTAAATATTATTGGGAGTGGGGAATTATTCGGGGAAATGGCAGCCCTAGATGAAGTTCCTCGTTCTACTGATGTTATTACTCTTACTCCAACGATGATTGGTAGTATGCCTGCTCAAAATTTTGTGAAGTTGCTGCAAACAGAACCTTTAGCAGGGCTGAGATTAGCGCAGTTAATGGCAAGACGGTTAAGACAGGTAAATCGTCGGTTAAGGCTGCGAGAATCGGATAGTCAATCACGAGTGGCAGATACTTTGCTATTTTTGGCAGAAGGACAGGGTAAGAGAGGACAAACAGGTACAGAAATTCCCAATTTACCTCATCGGGAATTGAGTAGTCTCAGTGGTCTAGCAAGGGAAACAGTAACTCGTGTATTAACAAGGCTGGAGAAGAAAGGCTTGATCGTTAGAGAGCAAGATGTTTTGTGTATTCCTGATGTGTCAGCTTTGGAAAAAACGATTATTTAGTGCCAGAAGGCATAGGGCAAAAGTCAAGAGGCAGTAGGTTAGTAGCTAGTTAGTAATTTGCTAAATATTGCTAGTAATTACTTACATTTAATCAATTAGTCAACAAGCTGACAAGTGGTTTATATCCTGGAAAATAGAAGATGATATGAGTATCTTAGATTCTCTGCCAGATGAACCGCAGCAAGATCCATCACCTGAATCACTAAACTCTAGTAATGAAGCTCAACAAGCTTTAAAGAGCCCCAAACTTCAGGTTGATGCCCCTTTGCGGATGGTGGAAACAGCGTTTTTAGCTAGTACGGCTAGTTTGATTTGGTTTATTAATTTCTATTTTCCCTTGGGTCCAGTTTTACGGATATTTTTTCCAGTTCCCATTGCGTTAGTTTATTTACGTTGGGGTAAACGTGCGGCCTGGATGGGTGCTGTTACGTCTGGGTTACTGTTGGCGGTGCTGATGGGTCCAGTTCGTAGTATGTTATTTGTTATGCCTTTTGGACTGATGGGTGTACTGTTGGGGGCTACTTGGTATCGTCGTGTACCCTGGATAGTGTCGACTACTTTAGGTATGCTATTAGGTACTTTAGGTGTGTTTTTCCGTCTGTGGCTGCTGTCAGTATTATCTGGTGAGGACCTTTGGATTTATGTTATTAACCAGGTTACGGAAATTACTGAGTGGATATTCCTGAAGCTGCAAGTATTGGCGACTCCGAGTGTGTTTGTCATTCAGGTGGGGGCAGTGGTTTTAATAGCTTTCAACAATTTGATTTATTTGTTTGTAGTACATTTGGCAGCATGGTTACTTTTGGATCGTTTGGGAAATCCTATCCCCCGTCCTCCACGTTGGGTACAAGTATTAATGGATTATGAAGGTTAGTTATAGAGAATACGCAAAAGGCAAAAGTTGATTAATTTTCCCATGCCCCATGTCCCATCCCCAATGCCCCATGCCCATTCCCTTTGATATGATCCATATTTATACGCAAATTGAACAGGGTGAAGCATGGGTACGACGATATCGTCGTAGTTTACCTGTCTTTGCCTGTGTTTTAGGTTTTACAGAGACTTGTTTAATTCCAGGCATTTCGGCGGCTGGTTTGACTCCAGAGGATAGAAAATATACTGCTTGTGCTGATGCAGAGTTTTTATATCATGGTGCAGCACATCAGCCTAAATATCCGCTACCACCTTTGACTGCTGGTGCTTCTCCTGTGTTGATTTCTCGTGCTGTGGTGGAAAAACTAAAAATACCAGTTTATTTATTTAATGCGGGTTTACCCTTAATTCCCTCTGTGCCAATAATTAATGTGGGTGGGGCAATCGCTCGATGTTTAAGTACAGGTGCAGCTCTGGAAATAGCTACGGTAAAACATTTATTTGAACAAGGTTTACTGTGGGGTTCTCAACTGAGTGCTAATATTTCACACAGCTATTTGATTTTAAGTGAGTGTGTTGTCGGTGGTACTACAACTGCCTTAGCAATTTTAACTGGTTTAGGTATTGAAGCCGCCGGAAAAGTTAACAGTAGCCATCCTGTTTGTAACCATGAGCAAAAGTGGGCTGTGGTGCAAGCTGGGCTAGCAAAAATTCCCACTTCTGTAGATCCTCTTGAACTTGTAGCTGCTGTGGGAGATCCCATGCAGGTGGTTGTAGCTGGGATGGCGATCACAGCTAGTCTTCATTGTGGGGTTTTATTGGCTGGTGGTACACAAATGCTGGCTGTTTATGCTCTAATCCAAGCGATCGCTCAAGCTTACTCTTTATCTTGGCAACCAGAAGCAATAGTCGTTGGTACAACCCGTTGGGTAGCAGAAGACTCAACTGGGGGTACAGTTGACTTATCCCTCAGTTTAGGCAAAAACAGCTTGAATCCGGGTCAAGAAACTCCTCCCCTCTTAGCTACACAGTTAAGTTTCGCGGATTCTTGTTATCCCCAACTCCAAGCCTATGAGCAGGGTTTTGTCAAAGAAGGTGTCGGTGCTGGAGCAGCTTGTATAGCCGCCTACATCAGCCAAAATTGGCAGCAAAATGAACTTTTAACAGCTATTGAAGACCAATTTGAGCAATTAATGAATTCGCTCTCGCATTAATTGTTCTTCTAAAGCTGCAATCCGATTATATGCCGCTGTTAATTGTGCTGTCAGTCGATGAATTTGAATTTCTGGCGTTATTTGCTTATCTCCAGCTTGGGGATTCATCTCTGGATAAATCCCGTCTATTAACACATCCTTATGCTCTAAATCAGAAGTTAAATTGTTCCATGCTTTTAACTGGTAATGTTCAACTTGATGATTTTCTAGATAATTATTTTTTGGCTGTTTTTGCTCTGAAAAGCAGTCATATAGACCCTGAGATAGCTTCCTATTAAGCCTCTCAATCACCTGATACAGAGTATCTACTTTCTCGCTCAAAGTCAGTATCTGTTTTTGTAATGACTCCATTTAATACCTTTATCCCAAAATAGTTTCTCTATGTTATTCAATTTACTGCTCAAGTTAAAAATACTTATGATTTATTTAATGTTTCAAACTTTTCTTAGTTTTATGTCAAAAAAATCATTATTTATATATAAAACTCAATAAATAATATACAATATTACTCCGTTTTTTATTGGAAAAGGTTAAGCATTTGGTCTTTTTTGAGAGAAATTCAAGGAGCAGGATCATGAGGTTGTTTCCTCGATCTGAAGACCCCACACCCAGCCTAAAGAGATAAATTTGAATTTCCTGAATTTGCTATCATCGGTTTCTAAGGGCAGAATATGTATATTTGTTCAGATATTTAACTCTTGCTACTCCTGTCGTTATAATTCTATTTATACTCACCAAATTAAAGTCCAATGGATCGACGCTATTTTTTGTTAGGTATAAGCGGGTTAGTATTCTCCCAGATACTCATGGGTTGTGGTGGTAAAAACCAGACACATCTAAATGTACAGTTATTAAAAGGTTCTATACCTGGTCAGGTGGTTAATCAATTTCGTAAAACTCTAGAGTCAGATGCAAATTTAAAGTTTGTCCCTATTAATCAAATTTTAGATTTATTTAAGCAGTTACAAATATGGCAAAAACCAGAAACTAAAGATCAACAGGGATGGAAAAATTATATTCGCTTGATACAAAGTCAAAAACAATCTAAAGCTGATTTAGTGACATTGGGAGATTTTTGGCTAAAAGCAGCAATTGAACAGAAACTGATTCAACCACTAGAAACAGAAAAAATTAAACAATGGTCAAGTTTAAATCCTAGGTGGCAGCAATTAGTAAGACGCGATGATCAGGGAAATATAGATCCACAAGGAAACATTTGGGCTGCACCTTATCACTGGGGTAATACAGTAATTATTTATAATGGGGAAAAATTTCAAAAATTTGATTGGCAACCAAAAGACTGGAGCGATTTATGGCGGAGTGAATTGCGATCACGTATTTCTTTACTTAATCATCCCAGAGAAGTTATTGGTTTGGTTTTAAAAAAACTAGGAGAATCCTACAATACGGAAAATATTACTCAAATCCCCGACTTAAAAGCAGAATTACTGGCACTACACCAACAAGTAAAATTTTATGATTCTACTACCTATCTAGAACCACTACTCACCGGAGATACTTGGTTAGCTGTGGGTTGGTCAAATGACGTTATGCCTATACTCAGTCGTTATCCAAAACTTACCGCAGTCATTCCCGAATCAGGAACTGCAATGTGGGCAGATTTATGGGTAAGTCCGGCTGAAGTTGAGCAAAACACCTTAGCATCTGATTGGATTAATTTTTGTTGGCAACCAAATATAGCCAAACAAATTGCCATACTAACTAAAAATAATTCGCCTGTAACAAATATTGTAGCCTCTGATCTTCAGAAACCATTACAAAACCTGTTACTAAATAATCAGGAATTTTTTGATAAAAGTGAATTCTTACTCCCCTTACCAGCATCAGTCAATAAGGGTTACAAGTATTTATTTAACAAAATAAAAAATTCCGAACAATGAGGAAAATAAACTTGTTTATAGTACACCACAGCGTCAAAATATCAACTATTTAAAACATACGAAAAGCCTACTCCATCAGCTTCTTTCCCCCTCTTCTGATAATTAACCAATTCCTAAAACATTCTGACTTCTGACTCGTGACTTCTGACTCGTGACTCCTGACGATTAAATTTTAATTTCTAGTCGGTTGTAAATTTTGAAGAAGCCCTAACTTACTCTGAACACTCATCTCGATCTTGCATGAAGATGGACTGATACTCAAATTACAAGTGTAAGCTGCTAAAATATCTCGGTGATAGTTAAAAACTCGGATGTTATAACCAAAATTCTTAGTCATACTACCCAAGCTATTAACGAAATTGTAACGATCTAAATAGTCTAATAAACTCCAAATTTGTTGATGTACTATCAAATCTACACGGGCTGGTTCTTGTTCAGAAGCTGGGTATGCTATCCAATTATCTAGAAGTTTGTTTTCAGAGTTTTCTTTTGCCCACCATAAACTAGGGATAGTTAATCCTGATTGATTAATAATATTAGCTGTAATTACAGAACCCGTGGGCTTAGTTAATAAATTCAGTTCTAGTGGTGCATCAGAAGGACGGGGTATAATTTCAGCCCGTGAGGGTAGAAGGGGTAACTTAGAAAAAGTAGTCAGGCTGAAGCTGAATATTAGTAGCAGAGGTTTCTTTTGAGAAACTAAGTTGTATTTACGCATAAGCCAATCTGAAAAAAAAATTGTAACCGTTAAAAAGCTAACTTCTTGCTTAAAATCATTATAATTTTAAGAATTGTGAATCCTTAACAATCAAGGTTATGAACGCAGCCGACGATAAAACAATAGTACGTGAATACTTTAATTCCACAGGTTTCGACCGTTGGAAACGCATCTATGGAGATGGTGAAGTCAACAAAGTCCAGCTAGATATCCGTACTGGACATCAACAAACCGTGGATACCGTCATCGGCTGGTTAAAAGATGATAACAATTTATCTGAGTTATCAATCTGTGATGCTGGGTGTGGTGTGGGTAGTTTGAGTATTCCCCTAGCATCTGAAGGTGCTAAGGTTTACGCTAGTGATATTTCCGCTAAAATGGTTTCAGAAGCTCAAGATAGAAGTGTAAAGCTTTTTTCCAATTCTACAAATCCTACTTTTGCAGTACAAGATTTAGAATCTTTGAGTGGTAATTTTCACACTGTTATTTGCCTGGATGTTCTGATTCACTATCCCCAAGACAAAGCAGATGAGATGATTTCTCACCTATGTTCTTTGGCACAGTCACGTATTATTCTCAGTTTTGCTCCTAAAACCTGCTTTCTTTGTATCCTCAAGAAAATCGGTAGTTTTTTCCCAGGACCGAATAAAGCCACCCGTGCCTATTTACACCGTGAAGCTGATGTGGTGAAAATTCTGGAAAAAAATGGCTTTACAGTGCAGCGTCAAGCAATGACTCGGACTCGTTTCTATTTTTCTCGATTGTTGGAAGCTAAACGCGCATAGTTTAACAATCGCAACGAAATCAATAAACTTTTTTCACAAGTAGGGAACGGGGAAATCCTTTTCCCTGCTGGCTGATAATTAATGACTGGAAGCTTGGCACAAGTAAGGTTACAATCGCAAGCAAAGTCTAACTTTGAAGTAAAACTATGAAGACGGCGGAAAAATTGGCTGCTGGTTGGCTGCTTACACTCGGATTCATGTTTTTAACAACTACAGTATCAGCTGTAATTATAAAAAATACTACTCTCAACCCGATCTTACCAGGTATACCGGATGAATCATTAGCAAAAGATTTTGTCAATCAAGAGGCGCTATATCAACTTGATAATACTGCTGCTCAAGGTATAATGTTTGGCTTTCCTACGGCGCTATTGGGGGCGTGGTTAGCATTAGGCTTGTATAAGCAAAACCGACAAAATACAAAGGCGTTGACAGAACAAAAAAATGAATATTTGCAATCACAAGAGCAAGCAAAGCTATCACAATTTTATCAGATGTTACAAGAAAATGATGGCAGAATCACATTGTTAGGTTTTGCCATGCAGTCACAGTTAACAGCAACGGAAGCCAAACAATATTTAGATGAGAAAGCTAAAGAATTTAATGCAAATTTTCAAGTTAGTGAGGAAGGAGGCGTATCATATCACTTTGATATTTAGTCTCACTCTGCTAATTTACAGCTAGGTCTAATGACGCAGATTTTTTTCACTATAGCTGCTATTTTTGGCGGTTTTTCTGTTGCTGCTGGTGCTTTTGGCGCTCATGCTTTGCGAGAAAAAGTCAGTGAACGAATGCTAGAAATTTTTGATACTGGCGCTCGTTACCAAATGTACCATGCTCTAGCACTTTTGTTAGTAGCAATCCTCATCAGTCGTCTAGAAACTCCACCCACTACGCTTTTTATTAGTGGCTGGTTATTTATCATTGGTGTGACGATTTTTTCAGGTAGCTTGTATCTTCTCAGCTTAACTGGTATAAAGTCCTTGGGAGCTATCGCACCCTTGGGAGGATTATCACTCATGGCTGGTTGGGCTGCTTTAGCTGTCACTGCTGCAACTATCAAGTTTTGATATATAAACAAGATCCCCGACTTCTTGAAGAAATCGGGGGTTTCGACATTTATCAAGAAAACAAACTTTGAGCCTGACAATATATTTGTTGTGGTGGTTAATCAAAATATTTAAACAAAGATTGTAAGAATTCAGGAGTGAGGAGTCAGAATGGTTGAGAAATTGGTTAATTATCAAATAGGTATTTTTGGTGTTAGCCTGAAAAAGCTGATGGCTGAATGCTTACGTTTTCTCTGCAATTTCAATAAATTTTTTGCTTTGTTCAATCATCATTCTCACATCTTCCTTACTCACCCGAACGGTATCATCAATACTCTAATCTCCTTGTGTTCTTTTATCTTGAGCATCTATTCAGATAATGGTGAAATTCAAGTGGAACAATTCCCTATTTAGTAACTAAATGATAAACTATGCGCTGGATAATCGGTTGAGAATATTTGTTTATCAACCCACAAAAAGAAACATCATGATAGAAAATCTTAGTTTAAAATTGAAATTTATCTCGACTGTAGATAATTTCTAGATGATGTTCCTGAATTGTCAAACTATCAATTTTTATGCCCGAAATTTCCATCCTTTACCATCCCCATGTACCTGGTTCGCCTTTAATGGGTCCCACAATATCCCCAGTGAGCCAGCCGCCATAAAATTCACCAGATTGGGGTTTTACTAGCTCATCATTAACATAACAAGCGTCCATTAAAGCCGCAAGAAATCCATAGTATTCTTGAATGGGGACAAAATTTGGAGTTGGATCAAAATATCTCCAAGCAGCATATTTAAGATGCTTATCACCTATACTAATGTCATAAGATTGATATGCTCCTTTTCATTCACACAAATTTTTCTTGGGTGTGGCGATTAAATGTTCTAGTTTAATGTCTTATGGGGGGAAGTAATAGGTAGGAGGATGACTAGTTTCTAAAACTCTTTTTCCTCTGTTGGTTTCGGCTAAAACAATGCCATTGCAAATTACTTTGACATGTTTGTCGGTATCTTGTAAAATAGCAGGACAGGGGTAGTCCCAAACGGATTTTTGACCTGCTTGTAGTGGAATTGGATTTGGTCTCATTATGATTTATTTCCTGAATTGATGGAAATTTTTCTAATTATTTAATTAACCACCAGCGGACATTCTTGTGAGTCCTCCATGATAGTTAATCAATTTAGATTCGGCTTCACCAATTTGAGCTAATCGAAATTGCCACTCAGAAGTATCCTCATAGCTGAGATGATGTTTATCACAACTTGGAGTCTAGAAGCCACCAATTTATAGATGGATTATGTGGCTTTTCTTAGTTCTAAACCATTAGGCCACAAAAGTGGCATTCCCATTTCTCTTGCAGGTTTGGCGATTTCCATAACCTCTTCTCGTCCTCCTGGAAACAAGACCCGACCGAGAAATTTATCTGAACCCATGACTGTACATTTTGCTCCTGCTTCTTTTTGCAGAGCAATCCATTTGAGCCTAGTTTGGGGTGACATCCGACGATAGCCAAACGTGTAAGTTGGACTTTGGTAAAAGTCACATTTGCGATCGCAACCAATGTCAGAATACACCAAACCTATAGGTACGAGGTCTTCAACAAAAGGCTCTTCTGAATATTCTTGTCCTAAACATTGCTTGGGTACTTCTACCGATGGTAAAGCCCACTCATCAGGACTCATAGCTTGTGTCCGGGTGGGATGATAACTACCATCAGCTAAAATTACTCCTGTGAGTTTTTCCCGTGGAGTTTTAGCGAGTACATAGTCAAAAATTGGCCAGTTAGCTGCACCAGATTTGTCAATTACTATAGCTGTTGCACCTGCATCCAGATAGTAAAGAGGTTCAGCGATCACATCAGAACCTCCTACTACAACTGGTTTTCCTTGACTGGCAAAATCTGGGATGGCCATACAGGTTACTTGACGCTCTATACAGGTTAATTGACGCTCTTGAGTATAATTAACAGTCACCCCCCAAGCATCATAAGCTTGAGGATCTATATCAACAATCCTCTAAGACTAGTTCGGAATTTTGAGTTACATTCAGCAAAATAATCTTGTGTTAGATATTTACTGGTGTTGATTTTATTTTATTGGAAAATAAAATCAGTATTCAGAAGTCTACAAATATTTTAACTCTTGACTCCTCAATTCTCACATCGAAATTTATTCTACTTGACAAAGAATCAATCCAAACCATCCTTTTTCATCTGTCCAACTTTTCAGTATTTTTAATCCTTTATTCTCCAGTTGTTCTTCCATAGTTGCTAAATCAAATTTGCGAGAAATTTCTGTCAGGATACTTTCTCCATTTGTAAATAAAACTTGTAAGTCCAACAGTTCTAAAGATACATAATGGTCTTTTTTGCAATGTAAATACATTTCAATTTGATTATCAACCTCATTGTAAATTGCTTTATGTCTAAATAAACTGGTATCGAAATTACCTTGAAAGCGCCAATTCAAATGGGAAAGCATATTCAAATTAAAATCAGCAGTTACTTCTTGACTATCGTTATAAGCTGCCTCCAAAATATCCTTGGATTTTTGTAAATCAATACCTAACAAAAAATAATCACCTGGTTGTAAAGTCCGAGAAACTTGATTTAAAAAACTATCACATTCTTCCAGATTAAAATTTCCTAGTGAACTGCCTAGAAAAAATAACATCCGTGACTGTAAATAATTTGATTCAACATGAACTAAAGCTTGTTCATAAGTTCCTAATAATCCATGAATGGCAAAATCGGGATATTTTTCTTGTAACTGTATAACACTAGTTTTGAGGATTCTTCCACTGATATCAATGGGAATATATCTACAAGAATCTGCGATTTTTTGATAAGCATCTAATAAAATTTTAGTTTTAGTACAACTCCCACTACCCAATTCTATTAATTCACAACAACTGGTAATTTCCGCAATTTTATCAGCATATTGTTGTAAAATCCAGGCTTCCATACGAGTCGGATAATATTCTGGTAATTCACAAATCTTTTCAAATAACTGAGAACCATGATCATCATAAAAATACTTAGGAGATAAAGTTTTAGGAGTTTGACTTAATCCCTGAATCACATCTTCCCCATCATTACGTAATTCATGACAATGATGATCTAAAACTGTTAAAGGTTGAACAATCATTTTCTAAATCCTCTCTATGATTCTGCGTGATAGGGAATATTTATTGTAAATCCTGAGCAACTCTAAAGCCAACGTGCTGATAGAAATAGGGACGGAACCAATTACGATAACATGGGGAAGCCATCGTACCATTTGTAGCCCAAGAACCACCAAGCATCATCTGATGTTGACTATCAAAAAAAGGCGCAGATTGATCTTCATAAAGATAATGGGGTTGAAATTCTGGTAAGGGGTAAAATGTGTCTCCTAACCATTCCCAAACATTACCACGCAAGTCAAAAATACCAGATTCATGATTTGCAGAAAACATCCCTACGGGGGAAGGTGAAATAAATTGTAAATTGAGATTATATTTATTTGCTAAACTAGAATTCTCAAATCTTTCCTCTGATATTTTTAGGGATTGATTCCATTCAGCTTCTGTCATTAAACGAGTTTCTGCACTTTGCCATTGACAGTAGGCCAGGGCTTCGTAATAATTGACTTCTACTGGCCAATCTAAAGGTACATCTATTTCATCAAATGTGGCACGGTAGTGGTATTTATGATGAATTTTATCGGGTATCCAAAATTTTGGATGTTGAACATTGTATAGCTCTTTCCAGTTCCAAGATTCAGTATTCCAGTAATCTGAGTTATTGTAACCACCTGCTTGGATAAATTCTAGAAATTCTTGATTAGTGATTAAATTTTTACTCGTTAAAAATGGTTTTACTTCTACTTCTAAAGTACCATATTCGCTATCCCAAGCAAAAGTTAAGTCATTTGGACATTTTCCTAATTTCACTACACCACCAGAAATTTCCCGCATTTGATTATCAGGAGATATCCCATTGGTAGGGGCGTAATTCCATCCTTGGGGACACTTTAATTTATCAACGGGTAATTGACGCAGTAGCATAGATGAGGTTTCAAAATGAATGCGACTGTGTTCTATGCCCATCAATAAAGCCCAGAGGGGATGTTCGGGATGAATAGGCAGATTTAAGGGAGTATTTTTGATAATTTTGGTAATTTCTGTCCTGGCTTTTTCTCGATATTGCCACACTTTTTCTACATCTGGCCAGATGATATCTTTTGTGGCTGTTTCTAGTTCTGCTGGTGTTTCTGGATCAACTCCGATTTCAAAGAGAATTTCATATTGGGGATTGATGCGATTTTCTAATAATCCCACACGAATTAATTTGTTGATATAAAAAACTGGAGAGTGACCAAGATAAAAGATTAATTTATTTCTTAAAGGATCAGGACTGAGGTAAAATACTTCGTCGCTGATTAAACTTTTGAGTAGTGTTTCTTCCAGTTGCCAGGAATTTTCAAAATAGTCGAGTAGGGTTTTGGAATTGCAATGATTGAGTTGAGGAACTTGATCAGATGCAAGTTTATGGTCTTTACGAACTGTCTGCATGATATAAATTGATTTTTGTTAAAGATAAAGAGCGATCGCAAAATTTTGACTGTCTTTTTATTTAGATATCGTAATATTGGCCTTATATTGGCCTTCTTTTGTGAGTTTTAACCAAAATTTAAGACTTTTAAAAGCTTAACTAGTAGAAAATACCCGATTTCTGGAAAAAGTCGGGGATAAATTCATATTGTTATGAAAGGGAAGTAAGAGGTAGAGTTTGGGAAATCCCATCATTAAAATCAGGTTACATCATCTAAAACATCCTTTCTCTGCGTCGATTCTCAGGTTTGGTTCTTCGCAAAGGTACAACTTCAGCTTCACTACCTTCTCTAGCTACGCGAATCAATAATGCGGAAGCTACTAAACTAGCAATCATAGAATTACCACCATAACTAAACATGGGTAGGGGTAAACCTGTCGTTGGTAGTGCCCCTGTAGCTACACCAATATGTAAAAATGATTGTCCAACCATGACCACAGTTACGCCAATAGCTACTAATTGGGCGGTAGTATTTTTAGCTTTGAGGGCGATAATTAATCCTAATGTAGCAAAGCTAGTTAAAAGTAATAAGAGTAACACACCGCCAATAAAGCCAAATTCTTCAGCGAAGACTGCAAAGATAAAATCAGTATCTTGAATAGGTAGATAAAATAGCTTTTGTTGAGAAAGGCCAAATCCAGTCCCCCAGGTTTTACCTGAACCTACGGCTAGTAAACTTTGTACTAACTGATAGCCATCTCCTGTTGCATCAGCCCAAGGATTGAGAAAAGACATTACTCGTCGGCGTTGATATTCTTTAATACTGATACTGAGTAAGGCTAATAATATTCCCCCTATAGCTGTGCCTCCTAAATATTTATACCGTAATCCTGCGGCGAGGGCAATAAACCAAATAGTCATTCCGCATAGTGCGGTGGTGCTGAGATTAGGTTGGGCTAGAATTCCTAACAGTATAAGACAGAAAACACGCAACCAAGATAGACGAACTCCCCAACTGAGTTTTTCCCATTGACCAAATAATCGCGCACTTTGCAATACTAAAAACGGTTTAATTAATTCCGATGGTTGAATGGGAATTGGACCTAAAGCTATCCACCTGGCAGCATCAAAAGCTTTTCTACCTAGTCCTGGTACGAGGGTGAGAAAAATTAAGATCAGAAAAAAGATCAAAAACCAGTGAGATACCCGCAGAATTTTCCGCAAGGGCAGATTGACAATAATATTAAAGACAACTAAGGAGACTAAAACCCAAACAATTTGTCGCTTAAAATAGTATAGTCCGTCACCCTGACGTTCATCAGCTACGGCATAAGAGGCGGAGAAGAGGATAATCAAGCCGATAAATAGCCAAACATAAGTTAACCAGCGCAGCAAACGCGCTTCTAAAGACCAGCTAGAAACGGAACTATCAAAAATGGGGATTAATTGGCGTAGGTTCACGATGTGTTACAGATGTAGAAACATTAAGTTATTTTAGATTTTTCAGCTTCAGTTAGTTTAAGATTATGAAAGTTGCGATCACTTCATCAATTCTCCGATTAAATACTTATAGCAAAATTCAGAAGTTCAGTAGAGACGTTCCACTAGAACACCTGTACACGAGGCAAAACTAATATATTACTATTCCCCACACCCTATTCCCTCCTAATATTTGCAAATGAGCCTTAATGCTTGGGAAAAATCTCTGCGCAAGATACGGAAATATCTACTTAATTCTATAAAAAACCATTTACTGAGTCCTTACCTAATAACGGTGCTATTATCAACAGACATATTGCAAAATTGTTTCTGTGGTATGATAAATAGTCTGAGACTTTATGTATTTTTGGTGTTATTTGCGATCGCTAATTCAAACATAACTGTGTAAATCTAACTTTTGGCTAAAACAAAGACAACCCCTAATTATAACATAAAATTAATTCTGCAATAGGTGTAATACATAAAATTAATTCTGCAATAGGTGTAATAAAGTTGTGTCAACTATCACTGCTAATAATTTCTACATCAATGCGGAAAATAACCCTTCTCTCTTGCCAACATCATCCAGGTTTAGCAAAAATCGTCAATAAAACTGGCCCTAATAAGTAGTAATGACCTAAACATAAAAGTCCAGCATCAGCACCTAACTGTTGACGCTGTTCTCGACTATATAATTTAATTATACCCGGAGAATTAGCCATGAGATTAAATGCTGGATTATTACCAGTAATATCAACTACATAAAAGCGTCCACCTGGAGAAAGTACCCGTTTTATTTTACTTAAAACCTGTTCTGGATGGGGATAATCTAAAAAACTGATGGTATTAAATACCGCATCGAATTTACCTTCAGCAAATGGAAGTGATTCCGCATTACCTTCAACTTAAATTAAGCGGGGACGGTGGCGGTTCTTCTGTCTAGCTACCCGTAAAATTTGGATAGATAAATCTAATCCTGTACCACGTATTTCAGAAAAATTATTTGCTAATCCATCTAATAATCTTCCAGTTCCAGAACCTAAATCGAGTACATTGGCATTTGATGGTAATTCAACGTAGGAAAGCAATCTTTTATGAATGGCTTGATAGATAAAAGAAGGAAATGTCCAATCGGAACTTGATACCCAACGGTCAAAAATTTGTTTTCTGTTAGTTATAAAGTTATTCATTATGATTTCTATGGTACTGTTTTTTTTTATAAAAATAGACCTCTTGCAGAATTGATTTTATGTTATAATTAGGGGTTGTCTTTGTTTTAGCCAAAAGTTAGATTTACACAGTTATGTTTTGAATTAGCGATCACAAATAACACCAAAAATACATAAAGTCTCAGACTCTCTATCATACCACAGAAACAATTTTGCAAGAGGTATAATCTTAACCAAAAGACGCAAAGGTACAAAGTTTGTTTTGCATCTTTGTACCTTTGCGCAAAATAAAGCTTAAAATTTACAACCAATCTCGATAAGCCGAGATTTCATTAACACCAATTTCAAAGGGCATCCCCTTACCAAAAGGAGGATAAACACGAATTTTCGCTTCCTTTGTCAACCTTTCTAATCTATTACCCAATTGCGGAATCTTACTGACTATATGCCAGTAAGATACTATGTCAGGACAATCAATAATTAACATCAGGGTAGAGGAATTTTTTGTCATATACCACTGACAGTTAGATAGCAGAACTTGGGTAATGCGATCACACCCATTATAAAAACATCTGCCAATAGACTGCTCTAATTCCATCTGTAGCATACCATCCTGTTTTGTCACCTCCATTGGAGGTAAATCATCAGGTGGAAGCAAGGGAAGTTTAGACATAATTTCGCACCTCTTGATTGTAACGCTCTAAACTTTCTCGATTTTTTTGCAATGAAAAAGATGAAGGTTTAAGCGCTAGTGTGCCGAGATTCAATTCGTCCTGAAATTTCTTGATTTTTCCGCGACAGGTTTCTACATCACCAATAATGGAATTTTCGATCAGAAAGTCTTCTTCAAAACAGATATTTGTTTGATCATAAGCTTTCTGGGGTTGGGGACTATTCTGCATTACTTGAGTTGAATTAGCAGTCATTTTTTTGCTAAATTTGCGAATGAATGGTAAAGCTTCACTCACCGCTTCATAGTAGGTTTTAGCAACAAAAAAGAACCGTGCTAACAGGAATTTATCCGCACCACTGGAATTTAATTGCCGATATTTACTGACCGTATTTTTCAATCTGACCAGAGAAAACGGGGGGCCACCCATTAAACCGAAGGAATTTTCAGCAGCATAGGTGATCGCATCATCATCACCACTGGCAACATATACAGGAATTGGTTTTTGGAGTGGTTGAGGATAAACTGTCAAATCCGCACACTGATAGAATTGCCCATTAAATGTGACGTTAGTTTCATATAAAAGCTTTTGAATCAGTGCTGCTGCTTCCAGCATCCTCTTACGAGATTCATGGGTCGATACACCAAAATGCTGATTCTGTTCAGGAAAAGGACCACCCTTAGCTATCCCAAAAACCAGTCTACCACTACAGAGATTATCCAAAGTCGCCATATCTTCAGCTACCCGAATCGGGTTGTGAAACGGCAATAATACCGCTCCTGTCCCCAAACAAATAGTTGACGTAACACCCGCCAAATGTGCCATTAACGGCACAAGTGACGGGCTGAGATTGGATTCATTAAAATGATGCTCACTCACCCAAGCTTCTTCAAAACCCAAGTTTTCTGCCTGTTTCACCAGTAAAACTTGTTCAAAGATAGCGCGACGGGCATCTTGATGATAATTGTCGTAATTGCAGAACAGTCCAGTTTTCATGGTTGGCAAAATTTTAGTACAGCACAGCAGAAATAATTAGAAAGTTAGAATCAAACAAAAACGTAGATAATATGAGTATTCCTGCGTTCTAGGTTCTGCTTTCTAGCTTCATTCTCCTGCCATTAGGCTGCCACTAAATGCAACTCCAACCACAAGCGCGGTTGAGATAATTTAAGTTTGGACATCGGATCCCGCAGCAATCGCTTGGCATTGATGCAAACTACTTGAATGAGTCCCATATTTTCTGCTATTTCCCTCAATATTTCTCTTTGCGCTTGCACTAATGGCATCATTTCTTCGGAACAATAAATTCCTATATATTGAAAGCATTTAGCAGGTCGTCCCCAGAAGCCAGTGATGACTTTCAGATGACACTTCTCCAGTAGTTCCCCAGTGCTAGGGTAATAATGGTTGACAACTCTTGTAAATTCTTGAGCTAGGATATCTTCAGCAATCATTTGACTGATATTTCTGTAGCGTCGATCACTACGATTTAGTATAACATTATTTTGTCATTTCAACATTAAAACTAAGCAATTTAATGTAATTAAAATATTAAAATTATTCTGAATTCTTATGACAAAAAGGGGTGTACTTTAATTAAGTATCACCCCTAAATAATCACCATATATAGCAACTAAACGACGCAAAAGTCAGAAGCTAAAAACAATGCAGTAAAAAGTTTTTACTCTTGACCGCGAACCGCTGCTGTATTGTAAGCATTCAGCTATCAGCCATCAGCTTTTTCAGGCTAACGCCAAAAATACCTCTTTGATAATTAACCAATTTCTCAAACATTCTGACTCCTGACTCCTGACGCTGTATTTTATCGGGAATTCCGTTCAGCGACTAAAACATCGGCAATGATATCTGGAATATCTTTTAAGTCCAGATATCCTTCAGAACCAGAGATAGGAGAAATAAATGTATAGTTGGGGTCAAAGCTTCCTGTATCGTAAACTTGAATAAACCACTTATCAGGAAAACCTTCAACACCTAATTCTACAATATACCAAAACTCACCAGTTAAGCGGGAGTTAAAGATAGTAAACCAATCTCGATAATCTTCTGGAATATTCCAGTCTGCTAAGAGGAACTCTAAAGCTATTTGTCCAGCATCAGTTGAAGTCAATGGCATTATTACTCCTGATGTAAAACCTCGTTAGAAACTTCAGGATATAAACCCAATTCTTTCGCTAATTCCCGTGCTATAAAAAATAAAAACTGAGCGCCATCTTGATTACCTTCATGGGCAAACATAGTGGCTACTTGTAGCATTGAATGTATTAAACCAGAATCAATTAATTCTGGTTGAGCTTCCAAAACTTCTGGTTCTTGGCCATTAGGACATCTGAGCAGTTCATCAATCAAATTAAAATACTGTATTTGGCGTTCGTCTGTCATGGTAAATTAGTTTAAGGTGAATAAGAAAAGTGAAACTTATTGCTCGATGCTTTGCTGCCAAAGTCTTTCTAGCATTTCGACTTGTGCTTTTAAAACAGCAGCACGATACACAAGATACCTGTCGTAACCAAGAATCCCGAAGCCAATACCAATAGGTGTACACAAAACTAACCATTGCAAAATCGTAGCGATTTTATATTGTTCAGCTAGAATTTGCAGTTCCATAAAAAAATTATGTCGATATAATTTTCTGTGAGCTGGAAATTGAGGAGTATTTATACTTCCTGGTTGAAGATATAAAGGGTTATATTCTTTCAGAATCTTCGTGACTTGACAGGATAAATCCTGTGTCTTAACTAACTCTATATGTCGTCCCCAGATTAAATTAAAGAAAATTATTCCCGGATATAAGATTGCTAAAGTAACTAAACTAACTGTCAGCACATTTAAAAGTTTTAATTTCATCCTCGCTCTCCCTTGCTAGGTGAAAATTACCCAGTAAGAAAATATATTTTATGGACTATAATTGCACCTTTGTATTGTCAATGCTCAAACACCCATCCAATTTTATTTTTTGATTTAGTGAGTTTTGATTCTTAAAATACATCTGGTATATGATACCCAATAATTTAATTTTTGATTTGAATCTAAAACTGTAAATCTAAAAATTGTAGGTTTATGAGTTTAAAATTTATGTGCATAGCACTCATAAAGTATGACTAAGCAATTCAAAATTGAAAACTTCAAATACACTCCATTTCGTATTGGTTAATACTGACAGAATTTAGCCTTGTTCGCATAAACATGAGAGTCAAATGAGAGTTAAGAAGTCCCCCCTAGTTCTCTAGATTTTCATCTAGGAATTTCGGGGGGTAGAGGGGAATCTCTGCGTAAATCCTATAAATGTTTATATCAGCCCCTCTCCTAAACCCAGTTTACTCGACCGAAATTAAGATTATTAAAATCATTAAATTAGCACTCAAAGCCTGTAAGACCTATATAGTAAGATTTATAAAATTTCTATGGGGTAGAGGTCCTAGTGTTTTTTGGAGGGGGTACTAGCATTTATCGGATAGGGTGCGGGGATTTTTGTACTCAACCTCAAGGCTTTATTTGTCAATGGTTGAGAATTTTTGAGAGTGAGTATTAGCTATTAATACTTGTACTCAAATCACAATATATCATGACAAATTGGATCTGAATTAAAAATAAACTAAATGACCAGAAAAATATATTAAATATTTGTAAACAAATCACCTAAACCTGATGTAATCAAAAAATGTAGATGTCTAAGGCCTGCGATGATTTTATTGATATAATCTAATTGATATAAACTCTGCGACAGATACTAGTACCGCAAGGACGAATTCAAAACTCAAAATATCTCCTTCACAGAAGCCACGCGAACCAAATTGAAAATGTATACAGCGTGACCTTTTCTCAGATTTGGAATGGTTGGTTTATTTACGCTGTACTGTACTAGCCCTAAGAATTTAGGAGTCAATTATTGATTTCATTCAGCATCTAGCAATTATTACTGTTGCAGACCTTGGTGATATCTAATTAACTAAATGTCGATAAACTACACATTAAGGTTATAAAAATATAGTATTCTAAATACAGACTATAAATTTCTATTTAATTAGAATATTAGGAGCTAATAAATGCAAATAGCTAAACAGGTAACAGAACTTATTGGAAAAACCCCCTTAATTCAGCTAAATGAAATTCCTCAAGCTGAGGGAGTAGTTGGCAGAATAGTTGTTAAATTAGAAAGTATGAATCCGGCTGGTTCGGTCAAAGATAGAATTGGCGTAAGCATGATTCTGACAGCAGAAGCAGAGGGCACTATTTCATCAGGAAAAACAATTTTAGTAGAAGCAACTTCTGGTAACACAGGTATTGCTTTAGCAATGGTAGCAGCAGCCCGTGGTTACAAATTAATTTTAACTATGCCAGAAACCATGAGTCAGGAAAGACGAGCCATGCTGCGGGCTTATGGTGCTACTTTGGAATTAACTCCAGGAAACGAAGGAATGCGGGGAGCAATTAATAAAGCTGAGGAAATTGTCGCTAATACTCCCAACGCTGTAATGTTACAACAATTTAGAAACCCCGCTAACCCGAAAATTCACCGAGAAACAACGGCTGAGGAAATTTGGGCGGATACTGATGGGGAAGTAGATATATTAATTGCTGGTGTAGGAACTGGGGGAACAATTACTGGTATTGCAGAGGTAATTAAACAACGGAAACCGAGTTTTCAAGTGATAGCTGTAGAACCAAGTAATAGCCCAGTTCTGTCTGGAGGTAAATCAGGTTCTCACAAAATTCAAGGTATTGGTGCGGGATTTATTCCTGATATTTTGCGTCAAGATTTGATTGATGAGGTGGTTCAGGTTAATGATGAACAAGCAATGGAATATGGACGCAGATTAGCGAGGGAAGAGGGTTTATTATCAGGTATATCTTCTGGTGCAGCTTTATCTGCGGCTATTGAAGTAGGTAAACGCCGAGAAAATGCTGGTAAATTAATTGTGATGATTCAGCCTTCTTTTGGGGAACGTTATTTGAGTACGGTGATGTTTCAAGAACTGATGAGTTAAGGAAATCTAACCTACCCGCTACCCACTTCATAAAGTTTTAATACTAAAATGCTCACCCTATTGAATAATAGGGTTTATTCTCTCGCCCATTATATATGCGTAAAATAATCACATGATGAATGTAAAAATCAGCTAGTACCGCCGTAAATTCAAAATGCTTCTTTCAGAAGAGCTACGCTAACAAAATAGTGCTTCCAGCAGGCTGCGCCAACAAAATTCAAAATTTATACGGCGTGAGCTTTTCAGAGATTTGGAATGGTTGGTTTATTTAGAGTTTGCTGAAAAAGTCGTGAAAAGGCAAGAGAAGAATTGACTAAATAGTCACACAGGGTAAAAGATAAGTTTTTGTGGGCTGCGATTATCCAAAACATAATTTCCATTAATAAAAGAAGTAAAATAAAGATGTGGTTTTGAAAAATAGGCATAACAAAGATACAAAAAAGCCATAATAGGAGGTTCCTGCTTTCCCACAGACAGGTCTAATATGTGGTTGGTTTAAACTGACAATGCGGTCTTCTATACTCTGTTTTTTATTTTCATAAAACCACAGTTGCTTTTTTCTTGCACCTTATTCACTTTTTACCCCCCCCGAATCTCTTGATTTATCTAGGTTTTTTGTTTATTCAGCAAGCCCTAATTACGCCGTACTGTACTAGGTATATAAAGATTGGGGCAGGCGAGATACTTACCCCATAAGATAATAAAATTACCTAAACTATGGCTTTTTCCAAAATCAATTTAGAACGCTTCACTTGTTCAGGAATAGCCACAGGATAATCACCTGTAAAACAAGCAGAACAGAAACTATTAGTATCTTCTTTTGTTGTTACTAACATTCCTTCCCAACTCAAATAAGCGAGAGTATCAACTTCCAATTGCTTCGTTATTTCTGCTACTGATTTTGTCGCAGCAATTAGTTGATCTTGTGTATCTGTATCAATACCGTAGAAGCAAGGATGAGTGACAGGAGGGGAAGAGATTCTCATGTGTACTTCCGCTGCACCTGCATCACGCAAGGCTTTAACGAGTTTGCGGCTAGTAGTTCCCCGGACAATCGAATCATCAATTATTACTACCCGTTTACCGAATAAAACATCTTTCAAGGGGTTCAATTTCATTTTAATGCCTGTTTCGCGCATACTTTGGGTAGGTTGAATAAATGTCCGTCCGACGTAGCGATTTTTAATCAACCCTTCACCATAAGCTATACCTGATGTTTGGGAAAAACCAATGGCTGCAGGTATGCCAGAATCAGGTACACCAAAAACTATATCTGCTTCTATAGGTGATTCTTCTGCTAATCTCCTTCCTAAGCGCATCCGATAGCTGTATAAGGTCTCATTGTGCATCAAGCTATCAGGACGGGCAAAGTAGATCATTTCAAAGATACACAATTTGCGCTGGGGCTGTTGATTCCAAGGTAAAGAAGCTAAACCGTTTTCTGTAATCCAAACTGACTCACCTGGTTCGACATCCCGCAAGTATTCTGCACCGATAATATCTAAACCGCAGGTTTCGGAAGCGAGAACGTAACAAACTGGACTACTATCTAATGTACC
Source organism: uncultured Trichormus sp. (assembly GCA_936914905.1). GTDB lineage: Bacteria > Cyanobacteriota > Cyanobacteriia > Cyanobacteriales > Nostocaceae > Trichormus_B. The sequence goes on from CAKZGI010000335.1 coordinate 36,726, forward strand.
AATTACCAAGGGACGAATGCCGTTGGGGTCTCGTACTCCCATAATACCATCGGGTGTACCAATGACTAGACTAAATGCTCCTTGACAGCGGTGAAAGGCGCGAATAGAGCCTTCTAACCATTCTGCACCGGCATTAACTTCTTCTGCGATCGCATAGGCAATCATTTCTGAATCTGTGCTTGTTACCAGGTTAAAATTACTTTTGAGCAACTCTTCCCGCAATTGAATTGTATTTACTAAATTACCATTGTGTGCTAGAGCTAATTTGCCTAAACGAGTGTCCACCACCGCAGGTTGAGCGTTAACTCTACGACTAGAACCAGTAGTAGAATAACGGGTGTGACCAACAGCAATACTACCGGGTAACTCTTCTAAAATAGTCTCATTGAAGACTTGAGACACCAAGCCCATATCTTTGTGCAGGTATACGTGCTTACCCTCAAAAGTAGCAATACCCGCTGATTCTTGACCTCGATGTTGCAGGGCATATAATCCGAAGTATGTTAATTTTGCAACATCTTTTTCTGGTGCGTAAATACCGAAAACACCGCAAGCTTCTTCAGGCTTATCATAGTGGTTTTCATCGCTGTTAATAGATTGATCCAGAGTGACGGGATGATGAGGAATCATGCTGGTTTTGCTCCTGGTGGGGTGTCTGTCAATGAAGAATTTTAGGAGTTGAGAATATTCCTGTTCTCTAAAAATAGAGACATACAAAAAAGTATATTAACATACTTGGTTTTCCGAACTGCTTTCTTCGTCACTGGGATTATATCAATGGATAGTTGCAAAATTCTTAACAAATCTTTAACCATCCATTAAAAGATTAGCGTAATTTCTGGAATTTAGTCCAAGAAGCACAAAATTACTATCAGCAGGTAGAGAAATTTTGGATCTTAGATGGAATAATCTCCAACTGAAAATACTCGCTGCGCTGTGTTCGCACTTGCTAGTTAAGGCAGAAATGGGAAGAAATAACTTTCTCTTCCCTATCACTTATTTAAGTATTAGCATAGATAGCGAGCCGATTGGATATTGCTAGATCATAGCGATTGCTCATTTCTTGAATGCTAACCTTGATTAAGTCATGGTTGTCATTGGTGCAAATCTGCAAACCTAATTCAGAATTACTAACCAGACCTAATTTCTGCCAATTTTCCGGCAAATATTCCTGTAAATAGGATTCCCAAACTTCCAGATTTTCCTCACTCACAGAAACCAAAATCCTTGCACCACCTTCACCAAATAGCACCTCATCAAATCTCAAATCATGAGTTGCAGAAATACCCAAATTAATCTCTGCACCAAGATGACCAGAAAGACAACATTCAGCCAAAGCTACCGTTAAACCACCTTCGGCAGTATCATGAGCGGAACGCACCCATCCAGCGCGAATACCCTCACGACAAACTTTTTGTACACGACGTTCCAAATCAAAATCTACCCTGGGCGGCTTACCAGCAATTGTATTATGGATCGTTGCCAAATATTCCGAAGCACCCAATTCAATTTTAGATATTTCTGTCCCCCTTTCTAAGGGGGGTTGGGGGGATGGAGATTTCACATCTATACCAAGAAGGTAAATTGAATCACCTGGATTTCGCCAACCTTGTCCACATATTTTACTCATATCCTCAATTAAACCAACCATTCCCACCACTGGTGTCGGATAAATTGGTTGGGGATTTCCGTGAGAATCTGGGGTTTCATTATACAAGGAAACATTTCCACCAGTCACAGGTGTAGAGAACTCCTGACAACCCTCACTCAAACCCTGACAAGCAGAAGCTAATTGCCAATAACCAATTGGTTTTTCAGGACTACCAAAATTGAGATTATCAGTCACAGCTAAGGGTTCAGCCCCCACACAGCTAAGATTCCGCGCTGCTTCCGCTACCACAGCCTTAGCACCCTCATAAGGATCAAGATACACATAACGCGAATTACAATCTACCGTAGCAGCCACCCCAGATTTGAGATTTTCAGCTTTAGTTGTGAGATTGGGGATATCTTCCAAAGGACGTAACCGCAGCACCGCAGCATCAGCACCACCAGGTAACAACACCGTATTATTCTGTACTTGATGGTCATATTGGCGATAAACCCAGCTTTTAGAAGCAATAGTTGGCGTATTCAGCAGAATTAATAAAATCTCATTCCAACTTTTCCAAATTCTGCCAGTTTCAATTCCTGTAGCATCACAAGGAGGTAAACTATCAACCGTCCAAACCCAAGCTTCAAGAGCATATTCTGGCGGTTTTGTCAATAATTCCCGTTCATATAAAGGCGTATTTTCTGCCAAAGCGTCAGCTGGAATTTCAGCAGCTACTTTACCCTGAAATAATATCCTCACAATGGGTTCAGCAATCACCGTACCAGCAACCACCGCTTGTAGTCCCCAACGGTGGAAAATATCAATTAATTCCTGTTCCCGTCCTTTATGGGCAACAAACAGCATTCTTTCTTGAGATTCCGATAACAGATATTCATAAGGTATCATTCCTAACTCACGAGCCGGAATTTTATCCAAGTTAAACTCAATACCCACACCGCCTTTCGCAGCCATTTCCGAAGTAGAACAAGTTATACCAGCCGCACCCATATCTTGTGCTGCAACAACAGCCCCAGTTTTGAACGCTTCCAAACAAGCTTCAATTAGAGATTTTCCTAAAAATGGGTCCCCTACTTGCACTGCGGGGCGGTTATCCATTGATTGATCAGTTAATTCTGTACTGGCAAAACTTGCACCACCCATACCATCCCGACCAGTGGTGGAACCAACATATAATACAGGATTACCAAAACCAGAAGCACCGGATTTTACGATATCTTCTGTTTCCATTAATCCCAGTGCCATGACATTAACTAAGGGATTACCAGAATAGGCTGAGTCAAAATAAACTTCACCACCAACAGTGGGAACACCAACGCAGTTACCATAATAGCTTATACCGGCTACAGCGAATGTAAATAACCTTTGAGTTTTTGCATCGTCCAAATCACCAAATCTGAGAGAATTTAATAAAGCAATAGGACGCGCACCCATTGTAAAAATATCTCTTAATATACCACCCACACCCGTTGCTGCACCTTGGAATGGTTCGACGGCTGAAGGGTGGTTATGGGATTCTATTTTAAAAGCCAATCTCAGTCCATTCCCAATATCAACAACCCCAGCATTTTCACCAGGTCCCACGAGGATGCGGGGGCCTGTAGTGGGAAACTGTTTGAGTAAGGGACGGGAATTTTTATAACAGCAATGTTCAGACCACATTACCCCAAACATTCCTAATTCAGCTTTGTTGGGATGACGACCTAAGCGACGGACTATTTCCGCATATTCTTCAGGCTTGATACCTTCTTCTGCTATTTCTTGCGGAGAAAATGGATTTTGTTCGGTGGTGGTCATGGTAGTTATGCACCAAGAGGACAGAGGAATATTCTATCTGTTTACGCATCAGTTGGAGTATAACCTTCCTTTCGATCATTAACAGATACCGTACGTAGCCCGGTCTAGTGTACAATAAACTAACTAGAGACGGCCGAAAATTTACAAAGGAGTCTGTGTCTGGCTTTCTATAGTGTTAAGATTAGGACAGGGCCAAGGAAAGAATCAGGGTTGGGAATAGGAACTATCCAGGAACTATCCAGGAACTATCCATGAAGATGTTGATGACTAATTCATAACTGACCTCATGCCCATAACAATTATGAAATGGGCAAAACTAATGAACCAATTCCTAATGTGACTAAACCACAAATAGTAAGAATTACTTGTTCGTAAATTCGGGAATTC
>CAKZGI010000336.1 GCA_936914905.1 uncultured Trichormus sp.
TCTACCAGTTCTCCATCTACCCTTCTGGTGTATAGATATTATTGGCACTCTTACAACTTATTTAATCCACTTTCCTTAGAAGAGGACAATTTCATCAAATTGATTTTGCTCACATTGCAGAAGAACTGGAAGACATGGGACGTTCTGAAAAACGAGAATTAGAAAGTAGATTAGAAGTATTACTTATACATCTCCTTAAGAATAAGCCACAAAATAAATGATCCTGTCTTGTCACGAACTGTCCCGAAGGGATACAGAATGACATTTGGTATTTCTTTTTGTGGAGTTCTCTAAATGGCAATTTCAGCCTAATTTACGTTCTCATAGTTGGCAATTGACTATTAAAGAACAACGCTTACGTTTAGAAAAACTCCTGACAGAGAACCCAGTCTTAACTCTTTTTTAGCGGATTTATTAGAAAAAATAATCAACTTGCTATTATTAGCACAGAACGAGAAACGGGATTATCTTCATTTCCTGAAACTTGTCCTTACAGCTTAAGAGAAATCTTAACACCATAATTTTTACCGACTAGTATATCATAAAAATGATACTATAATAGTAAAAACCGTTTTCTGTTTGGAGAGGAACAGATTATGTTGAGAAACATGGCGATGGATACACTGGGTTTGAGTAATATTGGTGCTGTGATCAGGCCCGAAGATTATAATAAAATTGATAGTGATGACTATGTAATGCATGAAGAGGGTGAAAAAATCTATTTTCTGATTAAATCAAAAACTGATGAATACTGTTTTACAAATTTAGCCTTGATTCATTAATTTAGCCTTGATTCATCTTGATGGAATTTCTGCGGTGAGCAAGAAACACCTACTAAAAAGGTTTATTTATAGTTAGCATATTATTAAAGATGTGAAGTTATAAACATCAGGAACAATAGATATCGATATCGAAATCAAGTTCATAATGGGTGATCAATCCTATTCTATTGATGTTGCTAAAAGCTATATTGCACCATAGTTAAATATTAGGCTGAGTGAAGAAATCAAACGAAGTGTAATTGCATATTTTATGTGGGATGGTTCTTCCGCTCAACCAAATTTTTAAATTAGAACTGTGGTTTTTATGTTGTAAAATGTGAAATATTTTTATGCAAACTGAACCAAAACCAGGGATATTATACATTGTCGGTACACCGATTGGCAACCTGGAAGATATGACTTTTCGGGCTGTACGAATTTTACAAGCTGTGGATATAATTGCGGCAGAAGATACAAGACATACGGGAAAATTGCTGCAACATTTTCAAGTGAAGACTCCCCAGATGAGTTATCATGAACATAACAGTAGTAGTCGTATTCCTGAAGTGTTGGAATATTTGCAATTTGGAAAAGCGATCGCACTGGTAAGTGATGCCGGAATGCCAGGAATTTCTGACCCTGGATATGAACTGGTAAAAGCTTGTGTTGATGCAGGAATAACTGTTGTTCCTATTCCTGGTGCAAGTGCTGTAATTACTGCTTTAAGTGCAGCTGGATTAGCAACGGATAGGTTTATTTTTGATGGTTTTTTACCTGTAAAAAGTCAACAACGACGGGAATATTTAGAATCATTATTACCAGAATCGCGGACTTTAGTTTTTTATGAATCTCCCCACCGATTGCGGGATACATTACAAGATTTTGCAGATATTTTAGGGAGGGATCACACAATAGTTATAGCACGAGAACTAACCAAATTATATGAAGAATTTTGGCGAGGGACAATAGCCGATGCGATCGCCCATTATCAACAAAAAGAACCCCAAGGCGAATATACCCTGTTAGTTGCAGGAATTCTACCCAGTAAACCCCAACTCATAGAAGCAGAACTCAAAGCCGAATTAATACAAATAATGAAACAGGGAATTTCCCGTTCCCAAGCCAGCAGACAGTTAGCAAAAGATACATTAATTTCCCGTCGTCAAATATATCAATTAGCACTTACCATTGACTTAGATTCTGAATCTCTCATTACGTCAGAATAAAAAAAGAACTAGCGAGAAGAAAATATAGAAAAACTAATCTTCTCCCCTGGTTGATGGCTACTAACTTTTGAAAATCAAAAGTTGAAATCAGAATTCAAAAACAACATAGGCCTTGGAAAAAATGCCACCGGGAAAATCGGGAGTACCTACCCAAGCAACACCAAAAGTAACCATTGGTCTATCTATGCTACCACTACCCAGGATAAAATCAACAGCTGATTCAATCACCTGCCTCAATCACCTGCTTGGCGATATCAGCAGCCCTTTGTCTGGGTAGAACTCTACTTCCATCAGGACGAATCAGTTCACCAACTTGAGCAACAAAGGCGGGTGTACCAGGTGCAAAAATTGCACCTGATTGAACTAAAGCAGTTACTTTATTAGCTGGGATAGCTTCCTGTACATAGTTTTACCTGTGTTAGCAGCACCAGATAAAGGTTCAATTTCTGAACCATCTGCTTCTAAACCAAAGGATTCAGCGTAAGCCTTAGCACCTGTAGCATGAGTAACAGCACCAACATTAGATGTTCCACCTAGCTTATCTTCGATGTGACCAAGGTAAACACCAGCCTAGTCAAGTTTGTCCCAATTCAAACGTCCGTCAGGTCTGTGATATACAAACCGTACAATAGCATGGTGATATGGAGTAGTTCCATCTTTGTGCATAGAAATGACATGATCACCTGTTGTAATAAAAGCTCTGAATAGACCAGTTCAGTTTTTGTCAGTAATTCTCAAATAACCATGCCTTTGTTAAGAACATTTACAATAAGAGGTTAGCTAAAATTTATTAATTGCCTAAATTTCTCTGATTTCTATGCTTACATATTGGGATAACTTATTGGGATAACTTAACTGTTGCATTGAGAACATCCACTGCAAAATTATTACTAATCAACTAGATTAAATAGAAATACACCAGATTGCAGATCAATGAGGTACAGAATCTAAATTGAAACCAAGACAGCAATAGAGTTTTACTCCTGACTCCTGACTCCTGACTCCTCCTGTAAGCTGAATTAAATATCTAAAAATCCTAAATTTCAAACTTGCAAGCTGTCAGCTTTAGACTAGATGGTTTTGCTCAGTTTGACGCTAATATTACAATGGAGATTATTGAGAAATTGAGGACAGACTCAGAATGACCCAAGTGGTTCTAGGAGAAAACGAAGGAATAGATTCAGCCCTGCGTCGGTTTAAACGCCAAGTGTCCAAAGCCGGAATTTTGGCCGACATTAAGTATCATCGTCACTTTGAAACCCCCCAGGAAAAGCGCAAACGTAAAGCAGTCGCAGCTAGACGGAAACGTCGTTTTTAATAAACCTATTCGGGTTGGTATTGGCGTTGCTTGAAGAAATTAATTAATTGCAACAGGCAAAATTACTTTACCATTTTCTTAGAAAAAATTAGCCAGCTGCGACGTACCCCTGATTGGGGTGTAATATTGTTTTTAATTTTGTGCGAAAGCCTCTGAACTTGGTTAGATGGAACAAGCAAAAATCGCTATCCATCAACCAAAATCAAGCCGCTTACAAAAAAGAAGTTAAGCTTAATCAGCAGACTAGCTATTACAACGATTCATAGCCTTTTCTACTCCCTGCTTCAAGGTGAGTTCTACACACTCAACCACAAACTCCAACACCAAAGTCATTAATTTAGTTTCTGTAGCAGAAAACCTTCCCAACACATGGGAAACAGTATCGGTATTATCTTCATTAGCTGCACCCTTGGGTTTACCAATACCGATTCTTAACCGGGGACAATTCTGACTACTCAAATGTGAGACGATACTTTTCATGCCGTTATGTCCGCCAGCCGAACCAGATAAACGCAGGCGCGTTTTCCCCAAAGGCAAATCCATATCATCATAAATCACCAGAACCGACTCAGGCGGTAATTTATACCAACCTATTACCGCTTGCACTGACTCTCCTGAACGATTCATATAAGTTAGCGGCTTCACAAGACGAATTTTACCGCCACCTGGTGCAGTACCTTCGCCAAACTGTCCTTGAAATTTACGATTTTCCGCCAGTGGAATTTGCCAAGCGCGAGAAAGGGCATCTATAGCTGTAAAACCGATATTATGGCGAGTTTGGTCATACTTAGGTTCGGGATTCCCCAACCCGACAATTAACTGAGGAATCACCAAAGCCCCTTGGGTAATAGCTTCTGTCATCCGATTTTGGATTTTGGATTTTGGATTTTGGATTGACCCTACGGATAAATCCGGAGGCTTTTACACCAACGAATTATTGGTAATGTTCGCCATACATTATTTTCCTAGCTGGTGGGAGTAGAACCAGCATTATCTTGGTGCGATTTAGCAGATTCAATTTGCTTAGATTCAATTTCAGCAGTAGTTTTTACAGCTTGTCCTATTTGTTCTGCTTCCCGTTTAAACTCATTTTGAAATTCATTCGAAGCTTCTTGGAAACTGCGAATGGTTTTACCCAAACTCCGACCAATTTCTGGTAGTTTCTTTGGTCCAAAGATTAACACCGCCACTACCATAATTACAGCCATTTCTGGCAGACCGATACCAAATATGTTCATTTCAACCCACCTTGAAACTTTGACATTACATCCTTAGTTTAATCAATTATTAGGCTTAATTTTGTGATGACAACTGACAACTGACAACAATCAAAAACCCGGACAAGCCGGGTCTATGGTAACTTGTGATCCAAGTTTATGATGGCTGTATAGCAATTAGCCGCCTAGACTGCGCCAATCAACAAGCACATCCTGAATTAACAGTGACTTATTGTAAACTTGCAGAATAATTAGCAAAAACACGAAAAACAAGGCCATAAAAACACCCATTACAGGTGTTGTACCCCAACCGGGAGCTACCTTACCATACTCAGCATTTAAGGGTCTGAGGATATCTCCCAACCTAGTCCGTTGTGCCATAGTTCACCTAAGATCAGTTGTCAAAGCCTTTTTAATCTTCTTTTACATTCCCAAACCCTATAAGGGCGTGGATTTTTGGATGGAATCCACCTCTTTCGGGTTGCCCTGATAACAGGTTTTACGATTCTGATTTATCCATTTTATATACTACCATTTACTTCGTACCCACCTGCCTGAGATATCATTACTTCTGCTATTTAGTTTAAGGTTTGTAATATTCTATAAACATAGCTCTCATAATATAACTCTAAATTTATGGACTTAGAACCCGGTTTAGTGCTTGGTGTTTCCTTCTGTGCCATCCTGATTGCCATTACTGGCATTGCAGTTTATACATCTTTTGGACCTCCAAGTAAGGAATTAAGCGATCCTTTTGAAGATCACGAAGATTAGAAACGTTTATTAATTTGATATAATGGTGGGCAATGCCTACCCTATCCTATGTTAGTTATACTGCAAACGGGTGAAAATTGGACTTATGTCATACTGATAGCGCAGTGTCCCTTCGGAACACTGCGTGAACGCGGAGCCTGCTGTAGGCTCTAATATCTCGGAGATTCTTCACTATCTCTTTCAGAGACGCTCCGCGAACGTTCAGAATGACACTTTTAAACCGTTTTTAGTATATTACATATATTGAGATTTTCAGGATTTTGGTTAATATTGAGATTTTTAATGGACTGATTCTAATTAACATCACATTTTTGGCATACTTTCAAAAGTAGCAATTTTCCAAGGTGCGACTTTATCAATTTCTTGATTTATTGGTGTTTCTAATAAATCAACTGCTTTTTCTAACTTGAAAAAATCACTTTGCAAAGATAACTCCGCTGTATTTCCGTGACATTCATAAAAGCGGATAATAAATTTCTCTGGGTTATCTTCACTGGGTTTTAACGCCATTAAAATTAAATTATCTGCTGACAAATGGAGAAAACTTTGGCTTTTGAAAGTATTCAATAAAGATTGTTGAATTTGTGGATTCACTAATACCTGTAATGGTGTATTCAACTCATAACCGCGTTTGACTGTATCTGCTTGTTCCCAACTCCCGACATGAGGATATAAAGCATAAGTAAATTCATGTATACCTCTATCAGCTTGAGAGTCTGGCCAGTTGGAACTTCTGAGGAGAGTCAGACGTAGTTGATTTGCTTTAGTATCGTAACCGTATTTACAATCATTCAGGAGACTAACACCGTATTTTACGGTTTCTATTTCTGTGGTTAAATCTGCCCATCTTAAAACTGGTACTTCCCATTTTGCTTGTTCTGTGGGTGTTTGGCCATTGTTGGAACGACGAATAGCACCACAGGGAATTTCATAAGTTGCAAATTCAGCCTCGATATTGAGAGGGAATGCTGTTTTAACTAATACTTGATTTTCTTGCCAATTGACAGTATTGACAATTTTCAAAAGAGGTGAACCGATTTGTAAAATATAATCTTGACAAAACTCAGATTTTCCAAGTTGACGCACTACTTGCAACCGTTGTTGTATTTCTCCATGTTCTAGCCATTGAATTGATTTTAATTCTGTTGGAAGTAGGGGTTTTTTTGTATAATTGGGGTCGATATTCCAAGCGTCCCAATATTGTCCAGTATCTTCAAAGGCTTGAAGTTGATTTCCTGCACCGTTTAAAATTTCCCGTTGTTGGGTTTTGTCAAAGACGCTTTCTAAGTCTCCGGTTTCTGGGTTGACTTGAACTCGCAGATATTCGTTTTCTAATTTCCAGTCTGTGGGGAATGTGCTGATTTGATGAGAAGATGGGGAAAGCCAATATATGTTATAACCTACTGATGGGACGGTCGAGAGAAACAATAAAGAGTTTTCAGTTTGTTGGGATGGAAGTTTGTTTCCAGCAGTATCATAGATTTGCCATGTTTGGTTAACTGCCGCTGTAGGTAGGGAAACGCTGAGGACTTCGCAACGTTGCCAATTAAGAGAGTTAAAAATTATGATGGGTATGCTGTTGGCTTGGGGTGGTTGTGGTAAATTGATGTGAGATGCGATCGCACTTAAAGATTCATCTAATATCTTCGTTCCCACCTGTTCCACTTGCTGCCATTCTGGTAAAGCATCCTGGTAAACTTGAGTAATCGAAGAACCGGGGAGAATATCGTGGAACTGATTAAATAAAACTCGCTTCCAAGCAGTTTCTATTTCAGCTTTCGGATATGCGACATGACAAATCACTGTTGCGAGAGTCGCAAATAACTCAGCTTGATATAATAGATGTTCAGATCTTCGATTCCAGCGTTTTTGGTCTGCGTGGGTAGTATAACAACCGCGATGAAATTCTAGATAAAGTTCATCTTCCCATATTGGCAGATTTTCTGACTGGGATTTTATGTGCTGTAAATAATTTTCTGCTGTTGTAAATTCCAACTTGGGAAAAACAGGAGAATATTTCCAGCGTCTGGCTATTTCCAACATATCACGAGTTGGACCACCACCATGATCACCGACACCGGGGAGCCAAAGAGCATCTTGTAAACCGGTTTGAGTTTCCCAATCACAGACATATTGAGCCATTTTAATCGGGTCAATGGTTTCGCCGACAGGTGCAGACATCAAACTCAATATTTGACTACCATCAAGTGAGCGCCACCAAAATAAACCATAATCAAACTTAGTCGTATCATTCCAGCGTAGCTTTTGGGTGACAAAAAACTCAATTCCTGCATTTGCGAAAAACTGAGGTAAGGTTGCACAGAAACCAAAAGTATCAGGAACCCAAACCACAGAAGATATTTTTCCGAACTTCGCTAAAAAATAACGCTGACCATATAATAATTGACGAACAATAGACTCACCAGAAATCAAATTTAAATCTGGTTCTACCCAAAAACCACCTAAAACTTCCCACCTTCCCGATATTACCTGTTTTTGAATTTCTCCAAATAAATCAGGACGATGTTTTTCAATCCAATCAAACAAAGCAGGTGTAGTATGACAAAAGATTAATTCTGGAAAATCTTTTTGTAACTTTAAAACCGACTCAAAAGTATTTTGTGCTGCATTCCAAGTTTCCGCAACAGGCCATAACCATGCTAAATCTAAATGAGCATGACCTAACAAATACATTTTAGATTTTAAACCGCATATAAACGCAGATGAATGCAGATAAGTTTCTCGTATATTTAACAGAAATCTATCCCATTCTTCCTTCCTGTCTTCCTTCCCATCCTTCGCGCCTTTGCGGTTCATTAACTCTTCAATCCCCGCAACCAAACCAACTAACCTTTCCGGTGCAAACCTTTCCAAAAATATTTGCACAACAGCTAATTCATCAGCAATAAAACCAGGATCGCGATAATTGTAATCAGTTGACTCGTAAATTACAAGAGATCGCATCAACGCCCCATCACAATGTCCCGGACTCACCAACCGTACAGCAACAACAAACTCATCACCAGCAGTTACCCCTTGACACAGAAGCACCTGTGGGGAAGAATCAAATAAATCACCCGTTAATACCAACTCACCATTAACATAAACTTCCGCAGCATCAGCCCACCAAACCAAAGCCAACCGCAAAGATAAACCAGCTAAAACATAACCCTGCAAATTTTGGGGAACAACCAACTTTTGCTGCAACCACAGCACCTGTTTTCCCCATTTCCAAACGATATGCGCTTTCTCATTGAGCTGTACAGGTTGCCAATCAGACAAATCTGAATTTATAACTTCAGTATTTCCCCAGTTAACTTGCTGATATAACCAAGAAGACTGTACATTAATTTGACAGCAAGAACGCAATTTTGTAATTGCTTGTGATATAGATTCAGTATGGGATGGAGATAAAGGAAGAGTCATAAGCAATAAAAATTAACAATTAAAAACTAACACTTAAAGATTAGAAATCAAGAAAGATTTTTATGAACATTAGGTGGGAGATTGAGATTGTCTAAATTAAACGTAATTGAGCTTATTTTCCGTTATGATAATGGCACTGAATAAAGATAAATAACAGTTTTGTGGGAGTCTCAAAACTTAATCACACTCAAACTAACAAATCTCTACCATGTCTTCTGATTCCTCTAGTCGTTATCAAAGTAAAGTCTTTAACTTTCTCAACCAGCATTCTCAGCGGTTGACTCAACAGTGGGAAAATACCATCCGACATTTACAAGTTGCTACTAAATGGAGTTTGGAGGCGCTACTTTACCCACTTTACCAAATCTTCCAGCCAGATGAACTTGAGGGAAAGAGGGTGCAAACCAAAGCCAATCAACCTCAACCACAGTTACAACCAGAAACTCACCCACCTGCTGATGCACCTATTCAGCACGTACTAGAGTTAATTAAAAATCTACCATCTGCAGCTGCTTCTGATTCAGAAACTTCACAAAATGTCAACCCTTTAGCTTTCTTGGGTAATACTATGTGGGAAGTCGCTACCCGTTTAGGGTGGGGAAAAGCTGTTAAAAATCAGCCGCATATTGAATCTTCCATTACTCAGTCTCCGCAGCCAGAAAATACCCTCCTATACAATATATCAAAGGTAAAGGGAATTGCTGTCAAATTAGACAATCGTCATTTGATACTGGTGAGCGAAGATAACAGAATTTTCGATGTTTTGACAATTCAACAACAAGTAAAATTAGCAGATAAAATCAATAGTGAAGTCGCTGAATATTGGCATTCTTTCAAGTTAGCCCACGCCACAACAGAACAGGAATTATTACCAGAAATTGACCGCATCTTAACCAAACTAACTAGTAATAATAATCCTGATGTGGCAGATTTTACTGAAAGCAGACTTACAGAGAATATACAATCTTATCCTGGTCAAATTTTGGCATTGTTAGATACAGCTTTAGCTAAATTAGAAGCTAAAACTTTAGTACCTGTAAAACAACGCAGTCAAGAAATTATTCAACTTGCTAAAACTCAATTACATATATTTATTTATGGTAAAGAATCGGTAGAATCTAGAAGAGATATTACAGTTAATGCAGGTGATTTAGAAAATCTAATTCTGGATATTTCCGCACTAATTGAAGCTGCAATAAATTACTTTTTTGGTAGCCGAGAAATTCCCAAGACTGCCGAAAATGAAACATTCCCAAAACTACCAACTAAACCAGTAAATCAAGTATTTAAAAATAATCAGTTGCAGGAATCAGATTTAACTGCAGATTCGTGGCTAACTTGGGGTGATTTATTTGGAGGCCTAGCAATAAATGAAATCAACCCTGATGAATTTAATCAAATTCTAGCTAGTGATTCATTTACAGAAGATACCAAACAACGTTTATTTAAACATAAACAATCAACAAAAAGCACTCCTCACTCTCATGATGAAAATGGGAGAGAAACGGCAAGACCTCAATATCAATTAGAACCAGATTGGATAGAAACAACTGCCACATTTTTAGGTTATGAAAAGCACCCTTTAGAGCAGATATTAGCCTGGTTGGATCATGTGATGCTTTCGATAGAGATGATATTTATGAATATGATTTATTTCTTTAAAGGGTTGTTACAGGTTTAGTGCAACGCAAGGAGTCAGGAGTCAGAATGTTTGAGAAATAGGTTAATTATCAAATAGGTATTTTTGGCGTTAGTCTGAAAAAGCTGAATGCTTACAGTTTAACACGAGTTCGATAAACCTGTCCCCAACCCTTCTCCGATGCGGACAGGGGTAAAGTAAAATTAAGCCTTTCTAATAGGATGTATGACAAAATATAGCTTTCGCATACATTTCAGACACCCTTTGAACTTCTGTCTTTTGCCTACTGTCACCTTCTAAGCTACATAAATTCCATATTGGGGTAGCAAATCGTGAATGATGTAAAATTTATTTGCTTGTAAAGCATCGTGAAATAGTTTCCAATTGCTGGCTAAAAAACTGGGATGATAGGGGAAAATTTCAGTATCTTTATAAACACGGTTTTCAGTTCCCAAAGCTTGAGTATTTCCAGGAATCTTGACCTTTAGGAATATAGTTAATGTTAGCTTCACCAAAACTAAATTTACCTTGTGCGATCGCATCTAACCATTTTTGATGACGTATACTACCTTGAATATCCTGAATATTCTCCAACATAAACGCAATTACCCTTTTATCTGCTTCTGCTAATCCTGGAACAATCCCATCTGGATCACCTTTTAAATAACGCTGCATAGCCTTACAGATATTATCAGTAGCATCCAGAAAATCTTCAGGATTATTACGGCTAATTTTCTCACCTCTACCGTTGATATAACCCCAACGTAAAAACGTCTATCAGGATGACTCAAAACCGCACCATGTCCTAAAGGTAAAGCTTCACTGATAAAATAATTCTTCAATCTATCCATCAAATTACGATCTGGTTGGTCATTTTCATCTAGCAATCTCTTCGCTTCATTGACCCGATGATTGACACCAGCAAAACCTTGATGCGCCCAGACATCCAAATAAGCGTGCATTGTAACACCCAGACGATGCAAACCATAAGCACTTTCACGACGTTGAATACACTCCCTCACCATTTGCTGCGCCACATCACTATTAGGACGACATTAGGACGAAAAATTAATTTTTCAATAAACTTCCCTTCCGGATCTTCACCTGCTTTTCTCCCGCCATTTCCTGGTAAAAAATGAAAAGGAATCCAAACTTGGTAATTTACGAACTCCTGAAAATTGCGATAATCTAGCATTTTATGAGCCGAACTGATGCGGGTAAACATCGCACCATTATCGAATCCGATTAAACCGGCATTAATCGGATCATCTACATACTGGGCGCAGTAAGCGACAATACTAGCATATTCATGTTTAACCCAAGCTAGTCGCGCTACAATGTAGGTGACACCATGATGAAAGTCTATATTGCATCTTGAGTCGCTTACAAGTTAGTGAATTTACGTATAGACTACAATGATTTGGGTGCTATTGCGTAAATTTTGACCTGATGGCGGTTTTCAAAGTGCGACATCTGTTTGCTAAACTCTAGTTATGGTAGGTTTGGTTGAATGAAGTGAAACCCAACATTAACGGTAAAATACATTGATGAGTATTGATGAGTGATGTAGGGTTTCCTTGCGTCAACCCAAGCTACATTTATTATCTCTTTTTTGTCCCGCCACGAGAGCGATTCATATTTGCAGTTTCCCAATGCAACTTAGTTAACTTGAAAAAGTTCCCAGGTTGCTCAAAGTGATCAAATTGGCTACTTTACAACAACATCCGATTGAGAAAATTTTGTAACAACTTTATCCCTGTTGGTTCTTGATAATCAGTAGGTAACAAAGCCTGTATCGCTTGCTGTAAATTTTCCAAAGCTGCATCTATTTCTTGACGCTTTGGCCTGGTATTTGGGGGGAAATATAAAGGTTCACCCACCCGAACTATTAACTTTTTTCTCAAAAATAGGTCATGAGTTCCGATTAATGATATGGGTACAATTGGTATTCCTCCCCGCAACGCATAAATTACTGTTCCGCGTTTGAAGGGATGCAAATAACCCTCAGCAGTTCCCAGTCTTCCTTCAGGAAAAATTATCAACCCATCTCCACGGGCTAAAATTGCGGAAACAATGCGGTCTATACGCCGTATAGTTTGCATATCTCCACCAGGATTAACGGTATCTTTAATAACTTGAGCAAGTTCTTTTAAATCATCTCGTCCAGTTTTAGCAGCAGCAATAACACCCAGTTCTTCTCCCCAAATGCGTTCTAAAGGAATCACACCACCTGCAAAACCTAAAATCCAGCGTTTCCACCATTTGTTATAGAGAGTGCGGGCATCACCGAGAATGTAATAGTGTGGCTGGGTTGGTATCTCTGTGAGTAAAACTAATGGGTCGATCTGGTGAAGATGGTTAGCAGCCAAGATTGCTGGTGTGTGAGGGATATTTTCAATATTTTCGACTTTGATACAGAATAGGGAATGAATGAGTGATCGCACTACACAACGTCTGATATTAGCATTAACTCGCCGTTCCCCATATTCCTGATCAATAGCCGAAAGCCCATTGAGAGTAGTTTCTATAGTATGACGAATAGTGCGATTGCTTGCCGCTGCTACACCTTCCCATACCCGCTTAATAGCAGTCTCAGTCAAAGGTGGTAAAGTTTCCGAGTCCCTAGTATTTTCCATCTTAATCATTTAACCTAAATTGCTAATTAAATTTTTCCCCTACACTCTTACACCCACCCCATACCCATTCTTCGTAGATAACTTTTGAATTGATCAAAATCTGTAATTCCTCCCACAGTTAGAAGCAATTTTTCCTACAATGTACGTTGATAGGCTAATATACTAAAAACGGTTTAAAAGTATCATTCTGAACGTTCGTGGAGCGTCTCTGAAAGAGATAGTGAAAAATCTCCTAGATACTTTGCTGCACTAAGTTACGATCAGTATGACATAAGTCCAAGTTTCACCCGTTTGCAGTATAGCTTACTGGGAAATTACGTAAAAAATTAATCATGAAT
Organism: uncultured Trichormus sp.; assembly: GCA_936914905.1. Classification (GTDB taxonomy): domain Bacteria; phylum Cyanobacteriota; class Cyanobacteriia; order Cyanobacteriales; family Nostocaceae; genus Trichormus_B. The sequence continues at coordinate 13,336 of CAKZGI010000336.1, forward strand.
TAATCATGACGATTTACCACAGCGTAGGCACATTTATAGGTGTTGGGGGACTTGACCTGCATTACCAAAGCTGGAATCCAGGGGGTAAAGCAAAGGCAGTATTAGCTTTGGTGCATGGACTCGGAGGACACAGCGGACTTTACCAGAATATAATCGAGCATTTATTACCAAAACAGTATGCTGTTTATAGCTTAGATTTGCGTGGTCATGGATGCTCACCCGGTAAAATAGATTATATCAATAGTTGGGCTGAGTTTCGGGATGATGTCCGAGCCTTTTTAAAGATGTTACATAACCAACAACCAGGATGCCCAATTTTTTTGTTTGGACATAGCATGGGGGGAATGATTGTCCTAGAATAGGTCTTGCGTTATCCAAAAGATACATCTGGATTGGAAGGAGCAATTGCTTTTGCACCTAGTATTGGAGAAGTGGGAGTATCACCCATGCGCGTGCTTTTAGGAAAAATGCTATCGCGCGTGTGGCCACGTTTTTCCTTAAATACAGGACTAGACACAACTGCTGGTTCACGAGATCCAAATATTTTATCTACCTACACCCAAGACCCTTTGCGTCATACCCCTGCTACAGCCCGGTTTTCTACAGAATTCTTTGCTACACTGGCGTGGATTCAAGCCCATGCCCATGAATGGAAAGCACCGCTGTTGATTTTGCATGGTGATGCTGACAGAGTAGCGTTACCTGGGGGAAGTGAAATTTTTTATCAGCGTGTAACTTACCCAGATAAGCTAAGCATTGAATATCCAGGAGCCTGTCACGATTTACATTGTGACATTAATCATTGTCAAGTGCTGACTGATTTGAGCAACTAGATGGATCAGCATTTACTAGCTGAAGCAGGACAGTTAGAGACAGTTAGAGACAGTTATACTAAAAACAGTTTAAAAGTGTCATTCTGAACGTTCGCGGAGCGTCTCTGAAAGAGAACGCATAGAGAAAAACAAGCAGAAAAGGAAAAAAGAAAAGTTAGGTTAATTGCTTCTGGAGGAGGACGTAAAGCAGAAATAACACCAAAATAAGGGGTGTGTTTATCCAGTGATAGATTTCGTCTAGCTCGACATCGTTATAGTCAGGTGATAGAGACAGTATGTGGATTAGTTAGGTTACATCTAAGTAGGTAGACACAAATAAACACAACCCCGTAACAAAATGTAAATTACTTGAAACCCTTGGGATTGCTTGATTGCCCTTTACTACATTCGCTATGATATAGTTATAAATTTTCCCGCCCACCTACTTAAATGCTTCATTTATACTAAGCCATAATATTTGAATTATCAGATTTCACATTTACCTTTTTAGAAACCTATGTTTCTCAACATTTCTGATAATTTTGAGATTTTCATCCCCAAACCCTCATTTTTACGTTCAGCAACGATAGCTGTTTTATATCAATTAAATCTCCTGTAATCCATTCACAGTAAGCTTTATAGTTTTTATGGAGAGGTCTATTTAATAAATAATTTTTTTGAGTTAACGCCAAGTCTCTGGAGTACTCCCAAAAACGTGATAATAAGTTACACTTCTTTCTCTGTAGCGAGGGTTTAAAGGATTTAGTTGAAACACTAGTGTCAAACAGGGTACATCTCCTTCATGAGGATGGTCGTATGTAGTTTTCTCCATCTCCAATTTGGTGTCTATCCATTGACTTTTGTTCTCAAACAGAAACGAGATTTGCTACCCTTCTATTGGGAATTGAAAAGGAGCTTCATAGCTAGTGACACCCATATTGAAATATAGATATTTACCAGTTCCATCTGAGAGAAATTGAAGAACGTCTGAACTGGCATTAATGGTAGGTTCACTCAAATAAGCTCTGTAAAGCAACTGTTCACGGGGAATTTCTGGCTTGGGTCTAGCTTGTATTTCTTCAATAACAAGACTCTAAATAATCCCGCACATCTTCGTCTTCTTCATTTGCCAAGACTTCGGTGAGATAGGGAATATCCTCTGTCTAAGTCGTTCATTATTTTCCTCTCAATATTTAATAAATTAATTTTTTCTTTTTATCTTTATTTGGTTTGCCCACAGCTATTTTCAGCTTTTTAACTTCTGGAAGATTGAGAATATATACTCCAGTTTGCGTAAATTCCACCTGATGAACTTTATTCGTTTTAGTTGTTTGCGGTTCACCCCGTTCAAAAGTTCGTCCCATTGGCCCCTGGATAATTTTATATCTCCATGTTGGTAACTTATTTCGGGGTCTGTTCTTGCCGTTAAATTCCTTGTGATAGTAAACGAAATCAGCCCAATCTTTGAATAGCTTCTTTGTATCAGTATTCTTAGGCATATTGCCTGGCTGGTGTTTATCGAATCGCAAGATGAGTTAGTCAACTGGTTGGACTTCTTGTTTCCATATATCGTCGGAAATCGGGAAACTAACAACTCCCCAACCTTCATCTTTACCCTCGACCCATTCTTTAGCTTTGTGCCAATTCTCTTTTGTATGAACGTAGAAAGCTTTACCAAAATCATTACCATCGATAGCCTCTATATCCTCTTTTTTCAGTTTTCCAGCCGTTGGATAAATAGTTCCATTATGAAAGATATGCTTATAGTCTGGTAACGATGGAGGAGTATCACTTTTTATAATTCCCGAATCGTTCTGAGCTTTCTCAGCTTGTTTCTCTCCTTTCTTTGTTCCGTTACTAGCAACCCAGTCATAATCCCAGATTTCACCACCATCAACTACAGTAATTGACTTAAAGATAGGGTTATCTTTCTTAACTTTGTTCGCTACCTTCTGGGCATCTTTCTTCCAAATCCTACCATTCATTATTTAAATATGTTGTTTCTTTTTTGTCAATCTGAGCCAGACCAACTCGAACCTTATTATCATGATCTGGCTGGTTACTAGGGCTGGCTGTCGTATTGTTATTTGAAGGTGGCTTAGGCCTAGCAGTCTTTGTCCCTTTAGGGAACTTCGACAACCAATTAACCTCCTGATTCAAGAGTGTATAAATGAAATTATCTATCCTTGCTTTGAGCTTTGATAACCACTCTTTCACTTTGATTGCCAGATTTTCAATGCCAAGTAATCGAGGAAAGAACCCAAGCAAAACAGGAATTGATTGAACTAAAGCTGTCTCTACTGAATTAGCCGCATCTGTTACCTTGCCAGATGTAACTTTATTCACTGCTCCAATTGCTGTATTGGCTACTTGTACAATTTTTGTTGCTTTTTCAATTAAGAAGCTGAGTACTTTGTAACAGGTTTCAGCAAGTTTAACTATAGCTCCACCAGGAACTATAGTTGACAACAACTGCTGCACTGCTTTAGTTATCACCTCTGTGATGAGCAGATTTTTGATTTTCTCAATCACTATTTGTTTGAAGTCGCCTATCGTGTTTTGTATTTGCTGCCATAAACCGACTACCCCTTTATCTTTCAGGGTTTTTAAAAGTTCACAACTGGTTTCTAGCCTTTTAACTTTTGCTTCGCCAATTTTCTTGTCCTTGACAGCTTTTTGGCGAATATAATTCCAGTTCACCCCCAGCAGTCCCAGTGCCAAACTAAAGATACTTTGGGGACTTTCAAGATTAATTTCTTGCTTGATACCCAAACCTCCAGTCAGCCAGCCTAGTAATCCAGCTTGTAGATGTTCAACAATATTTTTCAAAAAGTTCTGCAAACCTTGATTTAAGGCTAATGAAATGATTGAGAGCTTTGAGGGCAGTTTTGTAACCAGGAGCTTGCTTACCCAACTTCAGTTCAGACAAAATACGGTCACGTAAAGTTTCAAGAATTGTGATCTGCGACTCCGTGATTGTTGATTTGGTATACTCCAAACGGGTGAAACTTGGACTTATGTAATACTGATCGTGCAGCGTATCCCTTCGGGACACTGCGTAAACGCGGAGCGTGGCGTAGGCTCTAGTACAGTACGGCGTAAATCAAGTAACCATACCAAATCTCTGAAAAGCTCACGCCGTATACATTTTGAATTCACGGCGATACTAGTAAGTAGGTGGGCAGAAAAATTTATAACTATGTCATGGCGAATGCAGCAAAGGGGAATCAAGCAATCCCAAGGGTTTCAGGTAATTGACATTTTGTTACATACTTATGTTTATTTGTGTCTACCTACTTATCTCGGAGATTCTTCACTATCTCTTTCAGAGACGCTCCGCGAACGTTAGGTTTGGTTGAGCGGCTTAATGTTCATATCGAGGTCGTACCAAGAGCGATTGTGCCAGTTGCCTAAGTCACGTAGTTAAAGTTTAAAACCTATACATAGTTAGCTGTTAAGAAATCAGGGATGGCTATTTTATCTCCGGTGCAGCATACCAAGTAATTACACTGACTCAATAAGAGTCAATCTTCATGGAATTTACACATATTTTGACTGAAAATTTACGAAAAAAGACTAGTAATTTTATTATCAGTAATATTATTATGTATGAAATGTTAATTCATCACCGACAAATTAAACACTATCCTTCTTTATTTGTCCACAAATAATGCTTAAAAATAGTGCTGATTACTTAGCGCAGAAATCACTACATTTTTTAGTGATGTAATAACATTTGGTCAGAATCCTGTCTGGTCAATTACATACTATTTGAATGCATATTAATTAAACGCATGAGTTATTTATGCTGTTAAAATCAACCTCAATGTTGATTTTAACCTTTGTTTTTAAGACTTATTTGCACTTAATTAGAGCAAACATTTCGAGGGAAAAAATAACAGCTTTGCTATACAGAGAAAGCACAGTTCAATAAATAGCGTAACAATTCCTAGACTAACCAAAAACACTCTTGGAATTACTAAAAAGGAAACAAAAATTATGGCAGACAACACTCTCTCAATATTCAACTCCACATTACCAACTACAGCCACCGAAATACTCATACGTGATCAAAAAGATACATCAACAAGCACAAAATCTATTTTACCCAGCTACGTCAATGTCACCATCACTAACGGTGGATTACTCAACGGAAGTTATGACGCTTGGTGTATTAATGCTACAACTAACCTGAGCGGAGGCAGTTTTAACAACGCTAGTGTATATTCTAGCTATGGAAACATACCCACTGATCTCCTTTATACAGGCTTACAGATACTTGTCTCAGATCCCGACCCCTACCTGGATAAACTTCAGCAAATCAACTGGCTGATTAACAACGTTACCGAAGCAGCCAACTTAGTCAATAACAAATACCGCTACAATAATGTTGACTATACTTACGGTGATGTGCAGTTAGCCATATGGAAAATCCTTGGCAACCCGGTAGACACTACAGACAGTGGTACATTAGGGACCTATGACACAACTGATCAAAAAGCAAATGATCTCATTGCTCTGGCTGTAACCAATGGTACTAACTTTGTGCCTGTAGCAGGACAAGATTTTGGTGTCATTGTTAAGGGTTTGAACTTACAGCCTATCTTACTGGAAGTTAAGACAGCGGGTATTGGAGATTTTGTTTGGGAAGACCTGAATGCGAATGGGATTCAGGAAGCTAACGAATCAGGAATTGATGGAGCAACAGTCACATTGCTCAATGAAAGCGGTGCTGTTATCGGTACTACTACGACCGGAGACAACCCCAAGACAACAATAGTTGAGAAGGGCTGGTATCAGTTCGGACCACTTTTACCTAATATCACCGTTAATGCCGCTGGTGTAACTAATGCCCCCAATGGCTTTTATCAGGTGAAATTTACCTTGCCTAATGGCTTGAACACAGTCAGTCCTTATCTCCAAGGTAACAACACATATCTAGATTCCAACGCCAACCCCAGCAATAATTTTACTTCAACTCCCATTACCTTAGTTGCTGGAGAAATTAACAAAACAGTTGATGCTGGATTCTTCAATCTTGCAAGCCTTTCCGGCAGCGTATACTTAGATGCCAACAACAACGATGTCAGAGATGCAAATGAAACAGGCATTGTCGGGACAACCATTACCCTGACAGGTACAGATGGTTCAGGAAACACAGTCAGCCGTACCACTACCACAGATGTTAATGGTAACTACACAGTAGACAACCTGCATCCTGGAACATATACCCTGACAGAAACCCAACCCACTGCTTACCTAGATGGTAAAGATGCGGTAGGTACTCAAGGTGGAACGTTAAATAACGACAACATCAGCAGCATTACCCTGACATCAGGGACAAATGGCACTGGTAATAATTTCGGTGAACTCGTACCAGCCAGTATAGGCGACAGAGTGTGGTTGGATAACAACGCCAACGGGATTCAAGATGATGGAGAAACAGGTATCAGTAATGCCACTGTTAAACTATTGAATGCAGATGGCATCCTCGTCATTGCTACTACCACTACAGACAGTGATGGACTTTACTCCTTCACCAATCTGCAACCAGCAAATTACAAAGTCCAGTTTGTACAAGTCACAGGCTTTAACGGTGTAAGTCCCGCTAATGTTGGTAGTAATGATAGTCTTGATAGCGATGGACTCATCTCCGATGTTGTTAATCTATCTGCTGGAGAAAATGACACCACAGTTGATTCAGGCTTCTATAAAACAGCTTCATTAGGAAACTTTGTATTCAATGATGCTAACAACAATGGTATTCAAGATACTACTGAAGCAGGAGTAAGTGGTGTAACTGTTAACCTGACTAGTGGGGGAACTGATGGACTAATTAGTACCACTGGGGACAACACTACTCTGACTACAACTACTAATGCCAGTGGCAGCTACAACTTTGATGGACTAACACCTGGTCAACAATATCAAGTCGGATTCTCTAATTTACCTGCAGGATATCAGTTCACTCAAGCTAACTTAGGTACTGATGATACTGTAGATTCTGATGCTAGTACCACCACGGGCAAAACTCAGATTGTTACTCTTGCTTCTGGTGAAAACAACACTACTGTGGATGCAGGTATTTATCAAAGTGCCGATGACTTGTCGATTACCAAAACCGATGGTTTGACGATAGTAACTCCTGGACAGCAGATAACCTACACTATCGTGGCTCAAAATAATGGTTTGATTACTGCTACCAATGCCTTGGTGAGCGATATCATGCCAACTAATCTGACAAATGTCACTTGGACAAGTGTGGCCACCGGAGGAGCTACTGATAATCAAACCAGTGGTACAGGCTCTATCAACGATTACGTAACCCTGACAGCCGGTAGCAGCATCACATATACGGTGACAGGTAAAGTGGCTGCCAACGCAGTTTCCACAAATTCTACACGCAGTCTCACCACATTCGACTTTAATGGCAGTAGTTCGACAGATGGAACAGACGGCAATACCCGGACATTCACAAAGGATGGTATTTCTGTTACAGCACGTGCCTTTAGCCGTGTAGATCGTACAAATGGAGCTTGGAATAATGCCTATCTTGGTAGCTATAGTGGTGGTTTAGGTGTCACCGATAGCAGCGAATCCACTATTTCTCATCGCGTTGATAACGTCAGTGGCACAGATAACTACGTCCTGTTCCAATTCTCTGAATCAGTTGTTGTAGATCAAGCCTATTTGCAATACGTCGTTAATGACAGTGATATCTCTGTCTGGATTGGTAACTTTAACAATACGATCACGACTTTAAGCGACTCAATTCTCAACAGCTTTGGCTTCACTGAAATCAACTTAGGTAGTAGTAGTGATCGCTGGGCAGATATCAATGCCAATCAAAACCTGGGTAACACTCTAGTAATCGCCGCTAAGACTGATGATACAAACGATCAATTCAAGATTCGGTATTTAGACGTTCATAAATATGTTCCACCAGCAACAGTGTCTCTGACTAACACTGCCACAGTAACTGCTCCCACTGGTTTCACTGAGACCAACACCAGCAACAACAGCGCCACCGACACTGACACCGTAATTGCTGCTCCTACTGTCCCATGTGCTCCTGGTGTTCCTACCCCTGGCTTCTGGCAAAGTTGTGACTGGCAGAAGTTCTGGGATGGTTTCCAAGGCAACGAACCATCACAAAAAACACAGTCCAATTTCGCCGACAGTGATCTTCTGTTCGCACCTTATACCAACTCTGAACAGCCTGGAAAAGTTCTTGATCCTGTAAGCGGATCTTATGACATAGGGTTACTCATCGGTGACTTCAACCGCAACGGTAAAACTGATGCAGGTGAGAACACAATCTTTTATACTCTCAATCAAGCACGCCAAATTTTTGATTCCAACCTGCACCCCAACACAGATAAGCGGTACGGTCTTGGTCGTTCTCTAGTTGCTGGTTGGTTGAACTATCTTGCTGGCAACCCCATTGATACCGCGAATACAACTTATAAGGATGAACTATACTACATCAACGAAGGCATCAATTGGTTACAAGCCTTAACTCCAGACGAAAATGGAGATAATAAAGGTGATGGTGCGATCTACCAAATGACCGGTATCGGTAGCGTTAATAGTCCTCAGCTTGCTAATAGTGTCTGGACTACTAGTTTTGGCAGCGCCTCCAGTTTACCAAGCGCCTATAGATCCAACAGCAATGTCCTCTATCCCTTGGATTCTGGTGACTTGATTAATAGCAGGTTGGATGATTACAATAACGGTCTTTGTCTTGCAGATAATGTTTACTACGGAGGAAACCCATAACTCGCTAGAAATACCAATTTTGGCGCTTCCTAATTGAACTCAAAAATCCCCTGTTAAACTCTGGGTTTAACAGGGGATTTTAATACTTATCAAACATATGATATACTCAATTAAGAAAGTATACAGAACAGAAAGTGATTTAGTAAAAAACTAGCTTAGTTATGAAAACTATAGAAGATATTTATCTAGATTCATACTCAAATTATGAAAAATTCTGGCGGGCTTTTTTGCGCGGTTTCACAGCCCCTATCACATTACCAACGCTGACTCCTGACTCCTTATCTCACCCATCTCGTCAAACGAAAGAGATTTGCCTTCTAAGGAGTAAAACTTCGGATTTAATAACTTTTGCTCAAAACCATAAATTAAGTTTTTATACTTCTATTCAAGGGGCAGTCGCTATACTTTTAAGTCACTATACTAGAGAAACAGATATTCTGTTTGGTGTAATGATAAAGGAACTGGATTTTAACATTGTACCTATGCGAATTTCTGTTGAACCTGATGCTTCAGTATTATCGTGGTTGACAGAAATACAGACACAATGCTCCATTTTGGGAAAATATAAATCTACTCCCTTATTACAAATCCAACAATGGAGTGAAGTTCCCCCAGAATTTCCCTTATTTGAGACGCTGGTAATATGTGGAAATTATGAAAAAATAGAATATCTTGAAGAGGCTAAATATCTTCTGATCTTATCTATTGATGCAGAATCAGATTTATTACTAAGAATTAATTATCAGCAGACTCAATTTGCTGATGATGCCATAGATAGAATGCTAGGACATTTAGAAACTATATTAACAAATATAATTTATCTTCCTGAACAAACACTTGCGAATATTCCTTTACTCACAGAGTGGGAAAGATATCAATTATTAGTCGAATGGAATCAAACTCGGACAGATTATCCCCAAGATAAGTGCATTCATGAATTATTTGAAGAACAGGTAGAGAAAACACCAGATACCGTTGCGGTAGTATTTGAAAATGGAAAACTTACTTATAGAGAACTCAATCAACGTGCAAATCAATTAGCAAATTATTTACAATCATTGGGAGTGCAACCAGAGGTTTTAGTTGGTATCTGTACAGAACGCTCGATAGAAATGATTGTGGGAATATTAGGCATTCTCAAAGCAGGTGGTGCTTATGTGCCTTTAGATATTGCTTATCCCAAAGAGCGTTTAGCTTTCATGCTTTCAGATTCCCAAGTATCAATTATATTAACACAACAACATCTAGTTGAAAAACTTCCCACAAATCAAGCTACAATAGTTTGTTTAGATAACGATTGGGAAGGTATTGTTAAAATACCCATACAACAAACAGAAATAACAGTTAAACCAGATAATTTAGCCTATATTATTTATACATCTGGATCAACAGGAAAGCCCAAAGGAGTTATCATTCCGCACCATAATGTCATCTGTTTATTTGCAGCCACACAGCCATGGTTTCAATTTAACAATAATGATGTTTGGAGTTGCTTTCACTCCTATGCTTTTGACTTTTCCGTATGGGAAATTTGGGGTGCACTTTTATATGGCGGTCGTCTGGTTATTATTCCTTATTATGTAAGTCGTTCGCCAGAGTTATTTTACAAGTTATTATCTCGGGAAAGAATTACGATTCTCAATCAAACACCTTCAGCATTTCAGCAATTGATTCAACTAGAAACGTCGTTAAATAATCACAGTAATTTAAGCTTACGTTTCGTCATTTTTGGTGGAGAAGCTCTTGATATTCAAAGTTTAAAACCTTGGGTTGATAAACATCGAGACAAGTTTACCCAATTAGTGAATATGTACGGGATTACAGAGACAACAGTTCATGTTACCTATCATCCCATCAATATAGATGATCTCAGTTCTTCAGCAAAAGTTATTGGTTGTGCAATTCCCGATTTACAACTTTACATATTAAATTCCCATCTGCAACCAGTGCCTGTAGGTATTGCTGGGGAAATTTATGTAGGAGGTGCAGGTTTAGCGCGTGGGTATTTAAATCACCTAGAATTAACTGCTGAAAGGTTTATTTCTCATCCTTTCAACAATCAAGCAAAAGCTCGTCTTTACAAAACAGGAGATTTAGCTCGTTATTTACCAAATGGAGATATTGAGTATCTAGGACGTATTGATAATCAAGTAAAAATTCGCGGCTTCAGAATAGAATTAGGAGAAATTGAAGCTTTATTAAATCAACATCCACACTTGAGAGAAGCTAAAGTTATCACTAGAGAAGATATCCCTGGGGACAAAAGATTAGTTGCCTATGTTATTCCCAACATACAGGAAAATAATCAAGGGGAAATATCGCAAAAAATACGTGAATACCTCAAACAGAAGTTACCAGATTATATGATTCCTTCTGCTTTTGTGGTGTTAGAGACTTTCCCCTTAACTCCTAACGGCAAAATTGACCATCGCGCTCTTCCTGCTGTTGATTTTTCAGCTACTCAAAGTAATTATGTTGCTCCTCGAACTCCTACAGAAGAAATAATCGCGCAAATTTGGAGTCAGCTACTAAAAGTAGAAACCATAGGTATGAATGATAACTTCTTTGAATTAGGAGGAAATTCATTATTAGCCACACAAGTCATTTCTCGTATTAGACAAACCTTAAGTTTAGAACTGTCCCTACGCTTATTGTTTGAATCTCCTACTATTGCCCAAATATCGGAACAAATCAGTAATACTGAACAAACCAATAATTCTTTATTAGTATCACCCATTCACACCAGAAAGCCTCAAATAAAATTATCCCTATCTTTTGCTCAACAGCGTCTTTGGCTTTTAGATCAATTACAACCGAATAGCACCGCTTATAATCTATCCTACAGTTTTCATATTCAGGGTAAACTTAATATTAGTACTTTAAAAAAAAGCATAGGTGAAATTGTACAGCGTCATGAAATCCTACACACAAATTTTGTAGCTATAGATGGACAAGCAACACAGGTTATTGCTAATAATATTGACTTCGATTTACCCATCATTGATCTACAAGTTCTAACTAACAAGGAACGGAAAATAGAAGCTCAAAAAATAGCTAAACAAGAAGCAAAAAAACCTTTTAATCTAGCTGAAGGTTCTCTATTCTATGTCAAATTGTTGCAATTGAGTGCAGAAGAGTTTATAATGTTATTTAATATTCATCACATTATTTTTGATGGCTGGTCTTTTGGAGTCTTATTTGATGAATTAAAGGCACTTTATACAGCTTATGATGAAGGTTTGAAGTCTCCATTACCAAAACTTACTATTCAGTATGCAGACTTTACTTTATGGCAAAGAAAGTGGCTTACTGGTACTGTTTTAGAATCGCAACTAAATTACTGGCAACAGCAATTAAGTGGAAATTTACCTATATTAGAATTACCTACAGACCGTCTTCGTCCCAGAGTGCAAACCTACCAAGGAGCAATAAAAACCTTCATATTATCCCCAGAATTAACTGCAAGTATCACATCCTTTGCTCAAAAAGAGGCTGTGACTTTGTTCATGACTTTACTAACGGCATTTAAAGTATTACTTTGTCGCTACAGTGGACAAGAAGATGTGATAGTGGGAACTCCCATTGCGGGACGTAACCGCAGAGAAATTGAAGGATTAATGGGCTTTTTTGTGAATACTTTAGCATTGCGAACTGATTTAGGTAATAATCCCAGTTTTAACGAATTACTAAGTCGAGTCCGACGGATATGTTTAGAAGCATACACCCATCAGGATGTACCATTTGAGCAACTAGTTGAAATTTTGCAACCAGAACGCGATTTAAGTCATACTCCTATATTTCAGGTGATGTTTGCTTTGCAGAATGCACCAATGGGAGAATTAAATTTACCAGATTTGACGTTAACACCTTTAAAACCAGCAGTACAAACTTCTAAATTTGACCTGACTTTATCAATGGAAGAAAGGAAAGGACAGTTAATAGGTGAATGGGAATATAATACTGATTTATTTGATGATTCGACGATAGAAAGAATGAGGGAACATTTTAAGATTTTATTATCTGGTATATTGACTGATTCTAATCAAAATATTTGGGAATTACCTTTATTAACAGAACCGGAAAAACATCAATTATTACTTGAATGGAATCAAAATAAAATAAATTATCGTCAAAATAAGTGTATTCATAAACTATTTGAAGAACAGGTAGAAGAAACACCATATGCAATTGCGGTAATATTTGAGCAGCAACAAATAACTTATCAAGAACTCAATCAACGTGCAAATCAATTAGCAAATTATCTACAAAAATTAGGAGTCAATGCCGATAAATTGGTAGGATTGTGTTTAGAACCATCTTTAGCAAGGATTATTGGTTTGTTAGCAATCCTCAAAGCTGGAGGTGTTTATTTACCGCTAGATCCGGTTTATCCTCAAGAACGTCTCAGGTTTATGATTGAGGATGCACAAGTTTCTATTCTTTTGACTCAAGAATCTTTAGCTGATAAGTTTTTAATAAATTCTCTGCAAGTTGTGAATTTAGATGGAGACTGGGAGAAGATTGCAACAGAATCTACAAATAATCTGCAAAGTTGCATAACAGGCGAAAATCTGGCTTATGTTATTTATACCTCTGGTTCAACAGGAACACCGAAGGGGGTTTTGATTGAACATCAGGCGATCGCATATCATTGTCAGAATATCATAGAACACTATCAATTGAATGCAAGTGATCGCATTTTACAGTCTGTCTCTCTGAGTTTTGATGTCTCTTTAGAGCAAATTTTACCAACTCTCACAGTTGGAGCAACCCTAATCTTAGTTGATGCACAATCATTAACTCCCTGGGAGTTCCACGGAAAATTAATTGATTACAGTTTGACTGTTATTGCCATTCCCATAGCTTACTTGACTCAATGGTTGCAATCTATAGATGAAAAAACTTGTGGTATTTATATCAATGAACTTAGATTAGTTATTTGTGGAGGCGAAGCACTACCACCAGCAATACTGAAAATCTGGTACAACAGTCCCATGAAAGGAATATGTTTAATCAATGCTTATGGACCAACTGAAACAACCATAACCGCAATCACTTTTACAATTCCTCAAAATATCAAACTAATAGAATCGTATACCAACATTCCTATTGGTCGTCCCTTACCAAACCGTAAAATATATATTCTTGATCATCAGAAAAATAGCGTCCCTATCGGTGTCGCGGGAGAGTTATATATTGGTGGAATAGCTTTAGCACGTGGTTATTTAAATCGACCTGAATTAACAGATGAAAAATTCGTTTCTAGTCCCTTTGATAATTCAAGATTGTATAAAACTGGGGACGTAGCTTCCTATCTACCAGATGGGAATATTAAATTCCTGGGACGGATTGATAGCCAAGTTAAAATTCGCGGCTTTAGGATAGAATTAGGAGAAATAGAAGCAATATTAAACCAACATACAAATCTGAAAGCAGCAAAAATAATTACTAGAGAAGATATACCTGGTGATAAAAGATTAGTTGCCTATATTATCCCCAACTTTTCCACAGAGGTAACAGGGAACGGCAAACAGAAAAAATTTAATCAAGAATTTACTTCATTACAATTAGAAATATCGTATCAAATACGCGACTACCTAAAACAGCAGCTACCTGATTATATGATTCCTGCTGCGTTTGTCGTATTAGAATCTTTCCCTTTAACTGCTAATGGAAAAATAGACTATTATAACCTTCCTGTTCCCGATTTTAGAAATTTGGAATCAGAAAAAAATCTCCAACCTACCGATCATTTAGAACTGCAACTTATTAAGATTTGGGAGAATGTTTTAGGTATTCAACCCATAGGATTAAGTGATAATTTTTTCGATTTAGGAGGTCATTCATTACTAGCTGTAACCCTGTTTGCTCAAATTCACAAGATATTTGGCAAAAATATTCCTCTCACTCATCTTTTCCAATCTCCTACAATTTGGCAACTAGCTAATGTCCTTAGACAAGAAGGATGCTCAACTTTGTGGTCTTCGTTAGTTCCTATTCAAACCAAAGGATCAAAACCACCTTTTTTCTATATTCATACGGCATCAGGAGGGTTGATACACAGCTTGAATTTGTTATCTAAACTAGATGCTGATCAACCAGTTTATGGTTTACAAGCACAAGGACTAGATGGAAAAAGTTCTCCTCATACTTGTATTGAAAATATGGCTTCTCACTATATTCAAGAAATACAGACTATTCAGCTCCATGGACCATATTTATTAGGAGGATGGTGTGTAGGAGGTATGATAGCTTATGAAATGGCACAACAACTTCATGCTCAAGGAGAGACTGTTGAATTACTAACTATTTTCGATGCCTATCCTCTGAAAATGATACCTACAGACAATACAGTTTTAAATCCTTTCTTTTCAAGAAAAACAGCGTCTCGTACCTATTCATCTATATTCCATGTAATGGATATGATTAAGCGTAATCGCAGCTATTTTGGTAATTTAACATTTAAACAGCAGATTATTGCGATTTGGGAAAAGATTAATCGACGCATTCAGGATATTATTAAGGATAATGTCTATCAATTTTATGTGAAGAGGAATCTACCTTTACCTCATGCCCTCCGCAACTTAGCAGTCAGAGATGCGATCGTTCGTGCCTATAGAAGTTATTATCCTCAAGTTTATCCAGGTAAAATAATCTTTTTTCGAGCAATTGATAACATGGAAGAATATGCTCCTCATATGGAAAAATGGGAGGAGTTAGCAACTGGGTGCGTGGAAATTTATGATATATCAGGGAATCACGATAGTATCATGTCTGAACCTCATGTTTCGGTTTTGGCTCAAAAGTTAAAGGACTGTTTAAACAGATAAGCAGTGAACTGGTAGAGTAAAAACATAACAAAACATGAACTCGCCAGATTTCACCGCATAACATGGGCAGTATTTGGGAACTCGATTTTTACTCCCGTCCGATTTTGGACGCAAATCAAAAAAAAGTTTGGGAAATCTTAGTGTGTGAAAGTCCTGTGGATGTCCGCACGAAAACTGATTCCTTGTTTCGCTATGCTCAATATTGCCCTAGTACCCAAGTAAATTCAGTTTGGTTGCGGACAGCCTTACAGGAAGCGATAAATAAAGCCGGGGAAGCGCCAATCAAAATCCGCTTTTTCCGTCGCCAAATGAATAATATGATTACCAAAGCTTGTCAGGATGCGGGTATTCCGGCTTTACCTAGTCGGCGGGCTTTGGTTCTCAACCAATGGCTACAGCAACGTATGGAGGAAGTTTATCCTCAAGAACTAGGATATCAAGGGGGGGCTAATCCTTCAGTCCGTTTAGATAGACCTTTACCGCAGCGTTTACCAGATGCTTTGGAAGGCAAACAATGGGCATTTGTGACTTTAGAAGCCAAGGATTTTGTGGATATGCCAGATTGGGAAATTGGCTTTGGTGAAGCTTTTCCCCTAGAATTGGCGCAATTATCACCAGAAACTCGCATTCCTGGCATTTTGATGTTTTCACCCAGGGCTTTACCTATTGCTGGATGGATGTCTGGTTTAGAAATGGCTTATTTGCGATTTGATACTAGTCAAGGTGACAGATTGATTTTAGAAACCGGTGCAACAGAAAGCTGGGTTTTGGCAAATATCCGCACTCCCCAACTTCTCAAAGAAGCTCAAGGCTTTGAAGAAACGAAGCAACAAGCCAATGGAGTACATTTTATCGGTGTACAGTCTGATCCTCAAGTTCAATCTTTTTCTGGTTTTTGGCTGTTACAAGAGGTGAATCTGTAGAGATTGGGGACTGGGGATTGGGATGATGGGGTGAAGAGTTTTACCAATTACCCTATGCCCCATGCCCAATTCCATGAGATTTACAACTGTTGAGGCAAGCTGATGGGATAATGATCAGCGTCTATCTAGGCTTTACAATCCAAAATCCACAATTCATCAAGGAAAATGGGTTCTGCAAATTTGTCACAAGATACACTAGCGGAAGATCTGCTAGAACTTGCCTTAAAATCTGGCGCAGAGGCTGCGGAAGTGTATCAGTCCCGATCGCTTTCTCGTCCAGTGTTTTTTGAGGCTAACCGCCTGAAACAACTAGAAACTAGTCAATCTGAAGGTACTGCACTGCGGCTATGGAGAAACGGTCGTCCCGGACTGACTGTGGCTTACGGTTCTGTAGATCCCCAGGTGATGGTAGAGCGAACGCTCGATTTGAGTCAATTAAATCAACCTGAACCAGTAGAATTGGTCAGTAAATCTCTGGAATTTTACCCAGATTTGGGGGAAGCTGTACCAGTGGAGATGTTGATTAACTGGGGTAAAGAAGCGATTATTCTGATTCGTGATATCTATCCTGATGTTCTCTGTAATAGCGACTGGGAATGTGATGTTGAAAATACCAGGTTAATCAACAGCAAAGGTTTAGATTGTCACTATAGTGATACTACTCTCAGTTGCTATATGTCCGCAGAATGGGTTAGAGGTGATGATTTTTTAAGCGTTGCTGATGGACAAACTCAACGTGGTGAACTCAACCCCGATAAAGTTGCTCATCAAATTTTACAGCGATTAAATTGGGCGCAAGAAAACGTTTATACTCCTAGCGGTCGTCTTCCGGTTTTATTCACTTCCAAAGCGGCAGATATGTTGTGGGGAACTGTACAAGCTGCTTTAAATGGTAAGCAAGTCTTAGAAAAAGCTTCTCCTTGGGCAGAAAGGTTAGGTAAACCAATTATTGTACCCACTCTCACTCTTTACCAAGATCCTGAAGCTGGGCCTTATAGTTGTCCTTTTGATGATGAAGGCAATCCTACAAAATCTTTGATATTTGTCGAAAACGGGATTTTACAGAATTTTTATAGCGATCGCACCACCGGACAACAATTAGGAATTGGTAGCACTGGGAATGGTTTTCGTCCTGGTTTGGGTAGTTATCCCACCCCTGGTTTATTTAACTTCCTCATCCAACCCGGTACCCCATCCTTACAAGAATTAATTGAAGATATGGATGATGGTTTAATCGTGGATCAAATATTAGGAGAAAGTGGCGGAATTTCTGGTGACTTTTCCATCAATATTGATTTGGGGTATCGGGTAAAAAAAGGCCAAATAATTGGCAGAGTTAAAGATACAATGGTCGTCGGTAATGTTTACACAGCCCTTAAACAAATAGTTAAACTGGGTGGAGATGCAGATTGGAATGGTGCTTGTTATACTCCTTCATTAATAGTTGAAGGACTTTCTACTACTGGAAAAAATAGTTAACTCAACAACAAATAGGAGTAATATAGGAATCCGGTTTGATTCCTTATAGCTTGCGTGGCGTAAGCCATAATTACTTGCGTAGACAGGGGGCAAGAGGCAAGAGGATTCCAGAATCTTAAGGTATACGGAGTTTTGTTCCAAAATCAAATAGGAATCCTATATCTTGTCCAGTTGTTAGCGTCAGCTGTTGGACGCGTAGCAGCAGAAATACAACCCACCTGATTTGACTCTCCCCTGCCTAAAGGCTAGGGGATTCTAGAAGGATGCTATGCAACAGGCTAAAGCCCACCGTGTCGTTGTCGTTTTTCCTCCCAGGGCTAAAAGCCACTGGGTTTCCAAACTCCCGTGAGGTTTTTTATGAAACCCCTGGTTAAAAAACCATAAAAATTTGCATGATGGTTATAACCACCATGCAATATCAAATGATTAAATTACCAATACAGGTTTTAAACCATACCACCAGCAGCTTGAAAACGGGCGCGAGCGCGTTTAAAGGCTTGATTTGCCTGGATTTGAGCTTGTCTATCCCCTGCGGTAACTTGGTTCAACTTAGTTTGTGATTCGTTGTAAGCTTGACGGGCTTCTTCTAAATTAATAGCATCGCCACGTTCAGCACCATTAACAAGAATGGTAACTTCATCTTCTTCAACTTCTGCAAAACCACCTAGAAGTGCGATCGCTTGCCAATTGGAATTTTTGGTAGCACGAACACGCATTACACCTGTATCTAAGGCAGATAACATTGGTGCGTGTCCAGTCAGGATACCCAACTGACCAGTTGTGCTGGGAAGAATTACTTCATCAGCTTGAGCATCCCACACAGTTTTATCTGGGGAAATTACACGAACGGTTAGTGTCATATTCTTAGTTTCTACTTATGATTGGTGATTGGTAATTGGTAATTGGGAGAAATTTCTTACCCATTACCCATTACCCATTACCTATTAACCTTTGAGCTTTTCAGCTTTTGCGATTGCTTCGTTAATATCGCCTACCAAGTAGAAAGCTTGCTCTGGTAAAGCATCCAACTCACCGGAGAGAATCTTCTGGAAACCTTTGATGGTGTCTTCCAACTTCACATACTTACCAGGAGAACCAGTAAATACTTCAGCTACGAAGAAGGGCTGAGACAAGAAACGCTCAACTTTCCGCGCCCGTGCTACAATCAGACGGTCTTCTTCAGACAATTCATCTAAACCGAGAATGGCGATGATGTCTTGTAGTTCTTTGTATCGTTGTAGAGTTGATTGTACAGCGCGAGCAGTGTTGTAGTGTTCATCACCAACAATGTTGGGCTGTAGCATGGTAGAAGTAGAACCCAGAGGATCAACTGCTGGATAGATACCCTTAGCTGCCAAACCACGAGACAATACTGTTGTACCATCCAAGTGAGCAAAGGTAGTTGCAGGTGCGGGGTCAGTCAAGTCATCCGCAGGTACATATACAGCTTGAATAGAAGTAATAGAACCTTCGGTAGTAGAAGTAATCCGTTCTTGCAATGCACCAACATCTGTACCCAGAGTAGGCTGATATCCTACCGCAGAAGGCATCCGTCCCAATAGTGCGGATACTTCAGAACCAGCTTGTACAAACCGGAAAATGTTGTCAACAAAGAGCAATACGTCTTGCTTGTTCACATCACGGAAATACTCAGCCATTGTCAAACCAGACAAACCAACCCGCATTCTAGCTCCGGGTGGTTCGTTCATTTGACCGTAAACTAGAGCAATCTTAGATTCATTGAGGTTGTCTTTGTTGATAACTCCAGATTCAATCATTTCATTGTAGAGGTCATTACCTTCACGAGTACGTTCACCCACACCCGCGAATACAGACACACCACCGTGTTGGGTAGCAATGTTGTTTATCAATTCCATCATGATCACGGTTTTACCAACACCAGCACCGCCGAACAGACCAATTTTACCGCCGCGTCGGTAGGGAGTCAGTAAGTCAACAACTTTAATCCCAGTTTCAAACACAGAAGGTTTGGTTTCCAATTCTGTGAATTTAGGAGCATCACGATGGATGGGTAGTCTGGCTTCAGCGTTTACAGGTCCTTGGTTATCTACAGGATCGCCCAAAACGTTGAAAATTCTACCCAGAGTAGCTTTACCTACGGGTACGCTGATGGGAGCGCCAGTATCAACGGCTTCCAAACCACGTACTAATCCGTCAGTGGTACTCATCGCCACGGCTCTAACTTGGTTGTCGCCTAGCAGTTGCTGTACTTCAACGGTCAAGCTGATGCTTTGTCCAGCTTCGTTAGTGCCTTTGATGGTCAAAGCGTTGTAGATTTGGGGTAATTTACCGCCCGGGAACTTAACGTCTACAACTGGACCAATGATTTGGGTAATGTAACCTATGTTTGTTTTTTCTGCGGTGGTGACCATGCTGCGCCTAAATGATTGAAGCTATGTTTGAGAGTCGGTCGTCTAAGACCTGAGATCAAGTAATATCATCTTTTAGGTTAGCACTTAACGACCCCTCTCTTCGCCATAAATTCATTATTAAGACAGGTCTGTGGAATCAATTTTGCCGCTAGCCTCTTAAAGCCGATGCCACTGACTTAAAAGAAAAACTGCCATGTCAGTGAAGCCGTGACACAGCAGAAGTTAAGTTTAAGAGTAAATTTATTTATTGCTTGTTACACTTTAACCGCAACTTTTTCTTGTTTGCGCTTGCGAAGAGAGGTAACGCCAAAACCACCTAAGCCTAGGATACCAATGAGAGAAGGAGGTTGGGGAACTGATTTAGTCAAGCTGACATCATCAATCAACAATCCAATATTATCTCCACCAACTCCCTCAAAAGCTAATTTAGCACTTGTATCTGAGGCAACGGTGAAACTGCGGGTAAAAGTAGTAAAACCTTGGGTTGATGGCAGTATGAAACTTTCGTTAAACAAGCTACCCAGAGATACAATCACCGAGTTATTTCCATTATTTCGTTGGTCTCCAGCTAGTTTAAATAAAAGATTCACTAAGTCACCTGAACCAAACACAAAGGTGGATTTAGATGAGAGTTTACCAGCATTGGATGTTGAACCCTCTGCATCTACGTATAGTCCATTACCAGGCAAGAAGTCAGAATATCCATTTATATCAACTGTCCCATATGTGGCATCGAAGTTAGTAAAGCTACCATAATTTAATACGCCAGAACCATTATTCTCGGTGTTAAAATTTTCCTCTAAAAGAGTAATCGTCGCAGCTTGAGCATTTACTACTAAACTCAGTGCTATTACTGTTCTTAATACTGTAATTATCGATATTTCTGCTAATAGATTTACTGTACTCATAGTATTTCTTCCTGAAGAAAGAGTTTTCTTCGGGAGCAACACGATTTTGTGAGGTGGGGCAAAAAGTGTGCGATCACTAAACCCAAAACAGGCATCGATAAACCCAAAACAGGCATCGATAAACCCAAAACAGGCATCGATAAAAATCACTGACTGTACGATTAAAATATCGTATACATATATATTGAGCGAAATCACCTAAATAAATTTATCAGATGAGAGAAGTTGAGACAGACTGGTATTGTGGTCAAAAAAAAGGTAGAATTTCCAAATAAAAAATAGGGAACGCCTACCATTAATGACAAAACATATATATTCAAGTCTTGATTTAAGCAAATGTTTGAAATATTTTCAAGAGCAAGTTACGAAACTTTTGTTTGAAATATTTTCAAGAGCAAGTTACGAAACTTTTAGAAATTAATAACATTCCCGAATGGAATGGAAAAACTTTTAAGGGCCATGAAGAAAAGATTAGAGAAGCTGCATTAATATGGATGAATTTATTGCTTCAGTAGTATGAGAGCATTCTAAAACTCTGGTTAAACAAAGAAATTATCTTTTACGTGCCTATCGGGAAGAACCTTTGAATTATGCTAAAGTTTTAGCCCGTAAATTACCTATTGGTAGTGGAGCTATCGAAAGTTTAATCCGCCAAGTTGTCAATTTAAGAATGAAAGGAAACAGTAAATTCCGGTTAAAACAAAATGCGGAAATTATGTTACATCTTCCCGGTTAAAACAAAATGCGGAAATTATGTTACATCTTCGTTGTCAATAGACTTGTCCACAAAAGATAAAAAACTTACTGTGAAAGCGTTACACGAACTATAAATTGGATGAAACACTAATTGTGGCTGAACGCAAGAATAAGGGCTTGGGGATGAAAATATCAAAATTATTAGAAGTTTTGAGAAACGTAGCTTTCTAAAAAAGAAAATCTAAAGGCTGATAATTCAAGTATTATGACTTAGTATAAATGAATTTAGTATAAATGAATAATTTAGATCTAACCTAACTCATCCACATACTGCCATTATCACCTGATTATAACGATGTCGAGCTAAACGAAATCTATCACTGGCTACTCGAAAAGTTTTGACTCTACATATGAGATATTCAACACCAATTCCTCTTGATGATAATTTCTTATTTTCTTATTTTTGAATCTCTGAAAGTTCAGCTTCTTTTGGCTTCTTATAAGGTCTGGTAATAAATTCTTCTCCTATATAAGCTTTGTCTCCCGAGAATCTTTATTTTGCATCTAGATTTTGGCGATTATTCCTAAATAGTGTAATATCACTTATCTTACCTAATTCTACAATAGAAATATCAACTATATCTTCACCTCCTGGCAATACTATGAATTGGTTTTTTAGTGTGTGTATTTTCTTATTGCCTGAATAGTATTTTTTCTGCTCTTGATAGTCAGCTGGTCTTTCTATAGCTTGTTCTGCACTATCTATTATCAATTCATACTCACTCAGTCCTTCGCATGGTTCTTGATATTTTTGCTCATCTTTTTTTGCCTCTTCTATTTGGGAGACAGCTAAAATTTCCCTCAGAATTTCTAGCCAATAATTAAATGCGTTATTTGCTTTTGTCCTCGATACATCAAACAATAATCCTAGAACTTCAAATGTTGGCTTCTCTTTCAGGTCTACTAGGCATAGACATACTCCCTCCTTTGGGGTCATTCCTGCTTTACATCCTCCTCCAGACGCTATTAACCTAATTTTTCTTTTTTCAATTTCTGATTGTTTCTCTAGATGCCTTTTTTCTGCTAATGCTACTAATGTCATAAAGTCTTCATACTTAATCCCAATTAATCTTTTTGATTCCTGACGGTATAATTCCATTCTTTCTAGGGGACTTGTCATTATTGATATACACAGTTAGATTTTTTCTGTTTATTTCCCCACAAAATTTATTTTAAAGATAGGTCTAATGGATAGCTGGAAGTTGGCATAATTTCTGTAATTCCATTTTTACCTCTTTTATCCATCTTCAAACTGTCTAATATTTTAGACCTACAACTCCTACTTAACAGAATTTTCTATGCTAATCAATACCTGGTTATTTGCTTACTGACGTAAGCAACTTATTCCCACCAGCCACAAATTATTGAATGCAAGTCTCCTATTAAATGCAAGTCTTCTTACGATATTTTGAGAAGACACTTTGTCTTGCAATTTCATTTGTTTGATGTTATTTATTTTACTTTGATTCCAGAAAAATATTTTAGCGATGTCTGTGGTTTATGTAGCTAAAAACACAATTTTTGCCCCACCTCACAAAATCGCGTTGCTCCCTTTTCTTGTTGCCTTCAATGTCACTACACTAATACGGTTTCTAAATACCTGTAAAGCGTTTTTTTGGGAACTTCACATAGAATTCACTAAGATGAAAAACTACTAATTCGGGGGGTATGGTTAAAACACTTAAACTGTCAAGCTTTCAAACAAGTGAGTGGTAGATTTAATGAATAATGATATTTAAAGTTATGATGAAGCAGTAAAAATATTATTGTTTATACTATAGATACTATAAGATAGTATAGATGACCATAGATTTCTCTCTTTGCAAACCTGTTCCCTATTAAAGGGTCAAAGGTGAATTTCTGCTCCAAACTACCTCAATTACCTTAAAATGAGATTATGTAGCTTCATCCCTACTGCTTATGAATTTCTCGTCAGCACGCCAGTATTTTTACGAAGAGATTCAACGACCTGACGAGTCTATTAACTTGGCCAGGGCAGCTTTATATATTGCACAGGAAGAATATCCCGACCTTGACCCAGAAGAATATTTAAATACCCTTGATACAATGGCATTTAAGTTACAAGAACGTCTACCTTCCTGGCGCTATCCGCTGCGAATGATTCAAAGTATTAACCAGTATTTTTACGAAGAGTTTGGTTTTAGTGGTAATAACATAGATTATTATGACCCACGTAACAGCTTTTTCAACGATGTAATTGAACGCAGAACTGGTATTCCTATTACCTTATATGGAAGTGGCACGGCGGCTTAATTTTCCAATGGTGGGAATAGGAATGCCGGGACATTTCCTCATCCGTCCAGATATAGAGGATATAGGGATTTTTGTTGATGCCTTCAATGGTGGTGAAGTCACCTTTGCACAAGATTGCCAGGATAGGCTGTCACAAATTTATCAGCAATCGGTAACTCTACAACCAGAATTTCTAGCACCAGTTAGTAATCGGCAATTTTTGGCGCGGATGTTGACGAATTTGAAGTATATTTACCTCAAACAGCAGGATTTAGAAAAGATTCTTGCAACGGTAGAAAGGATTTTGCTGTTGTTTCCAGGGACAAGTTTGGAATTAAGAGATAGAGGTTTGCTATGTTTCCAACTCGGGATGTTTTCTCAAGCTATGGAAGATTTACAAACTTATCTAGTTAAAATACCAGATGCGGAAGATGCAGATGTGATTCGTCAATTATTGGACAAACTAGGTTAATCTTAACCTGACGCATATCTTCTCAACTCTGCTATGACGTGCAGAATCTATTATTCAAAGCTTTCTGCTATTCGTTTGAGACGACGCAGTTGAGCTTGCATATCTGCTTTTGTCCAAGATGCAGCAAACGTATTAAAACCCCAACTGACTACAGGGTTAGGAATTTGAAACTCAAAGCGGTTAACGAGAAGTGTACCTTTTGGTAGTGGTTGACATTCCCAGCGATCACTTCCCTGAAAGAATCCCTTAAATCCCCATACTAGTAAACCTGGTTGCCTTTCTATCACTACACTGTTTAAAGTGGGTTTAATCACAGGAATTTGAATTATAAACCGACTACGACTACCAATATTTGTACTCCACACTGTTCCCACAGGTTCGCAACGCAGAACAGGATTAAGCCAACGATGCATTAGGTTTAAATCCGTAAAACAGCTTTCCACTACCGTAGCAGCGGCAAAAATCTTTATTGATTGTTCTAGAACCTGGGACATTTTTTCGTGGTGATGCTATTGCTGAGTTTATCGTCAACTACTATAGCAATTCTAAATCATTCATGAACACAAAATTAGCCTAATATTCAGATACCCGGATTCTTAAAGAAGTCGGGTATCTTTTTTTATGGATTATAAAAGGTGCTACTTCAGAATATAATTTAACTGTAATTAACTCACGGTTTCTAACTGCACCCTTGGTGATCTTTTATCCAATTCTTGCTGCTGTAATAATGCTAATTCTGATTCTATTTGTGCTTTTACCTCATGACGAAAAGTGAAAAAATGTTCACCCACACCCAAGGCGATTAAATAGTCATATAATAAATTTGGTTTACGCCATGCCATAACTATTAATTGCCACCAAAAATGAAATCTTGTAGAGCGCAATATTCCCTGTCTCCAACAAATAGCCCCTAAAAAATCCCACTCTGCTTTTGTTAAAGTCCGTTGATATTGAGCCCGCCAACCTTCCATCATCATAAAATGACGAAAAGTACGTTTGAGGTAAGGCATGGGTTCATACAAATTCCAAAAAGTTTCGATAAACTCGTCAGCTATTTCTGTCATTGGACGAGTAGGAACAAAGTTAATTAAAGATTTTTGAGAACCAAGAAATTCACCTAACCCATCCATTAACCTTCCTTCTTCTTGCAGCCGAGTCCACATGGCTGTATTTGGTAATGCTTGCAATAAATTAAGATGGGCTTGGGGAATGTTCGTTTCTTCCACAAAGTCTTGAATGCGTTTACCTGCACCAGGTTTTTCATTATCGAATCCTAAGATAAAACCAGACATAATCTGTAATCCGGCTTTGGTAATTTTGTGGCAGGATTCCACTAAAGAGTTACGGGTATTTTGTTCTTTATTTGCTCCTACTAAACTTTCTACATCAGGAGTTTCAATACCCACGAAGACCTGAACAAAACCAGCTTTCACCATTAATTCTAATAATTCATCATCTTCTGCTAAATTCAAAGAAGTTTCGGTGAGTAAAGCAAAAGGATAATTTCGTTTTTCCATCCAGGGAATTAGTTCCCTTAAAAAGATTTTAGCATTGCGTTTATTGCCGATAAAGTTATCATCAACAATAAATACATAACGCCACCAACCCATCTGATATAATACTTCCAATTCTACTAAAATTTGTTCTGGTGTTTTGTTGCGGGGTTTACGTCCAAAAAGGGTGATAATATCACAAAATTCACATTGAAATGGACAACCCCGTGAAAACTGCACGGTCATAGCTATGTAAGCATTTAAGTCTAATAAATCAAATCTAGGTAAGGGAGTTTGGGTAATATCTGGTTTTTCTGTAGCTCGGAAAATACCTTTTTCTTCTCCCTTTTCTAAAGCTTCTAAAAATACAGGGATGGTGATTTCTCCTTCATCTAAAATTAAATAATCCGCTCCTGCTTCTAAGACAAATTCTGGTACAGATGTGGCAAAAGGTCCACCGACTGCGACTTTTTTACCTAAACTTTTACCTTTTCGAATTAATTCACCAAAATCTTGTTTTTGGATAATCATTGCAGAGATGATGACAATATCGCACCATTCCCAATCTGGATCTGTTTCTAGACGGACATTGCGATCGCACAATCTAATTTCCCAATCACTCGGTAACATCGCTGCTACTGTGATTAAACCTAGTGGGGGATTTGTCGCACGTAACCTAGCCAAATCAAGGGTTTCCTGATAAGACCAGAAAGAACTAGGCATGATCGGCCAGAGTAGTAAAGCTCTCATTTAGCACATCCCCTTGATTTGCTTTCTTGTCAAAACCCATTTAGTTTTGAACTATAAAAGCTGAGGAAGTTAGTTTTTATCCATCTGGAGGTACAGCTTTTTAAGCTTCGTTATTAAGAAAATACATTTCAGTATAAAAATTATCTGTGTCGAAATTATGAGACAAAATATGTGGTAAATTAACCTGAAAATAGATATAATATAATATTTTTTGTTACTTGAATGCGTGTTATTAGCAAAAGAATACTTAGGGAATTTTGGGAAAAGCATTCCCTTCCCAATCAGAATCAGCGCTTTTACTCTGGTATCAGGGCATATCAGATTCTGAATTAGAAACTCTTAATGATGTTAGAAAAATTTTTCAATCAGCGGACTTAGTTGGTAACTTTACTGTTTTTAATATCAAAGGTCATCATTACCGACTTATAACCTATATAAATTACGAGTTTCAACTATTATTTATACACGCTGTACTCACTCACGCTAAATATGATAAGGAGAACTGGAAAAATGACGAGTGGTTTAATAACTCCTAGTAACTACTATATAAAGCTACTTACCACATTTCCCCCACGTCCCATTACCAATGAACAATAATTAATTGCTACCCAAAATCAAATTAATTCTATTTTGGATAAAGGAAATATTACACAAGACGATCGAGACTATCTCAAGGTTCTAGGTACTCTTATTTATGATTATGAACAGCAACATGAAAAAATGCCTACTTTAAAAGGTGTTGCACTGCTTCAAGGGTTGCTAGAAGAATCTAACCTAGAACCACAAGATTTAGTTTCTATTTTAGAAAGTGAATCGATACTTTTAGATTTTATCAATGGTAAACGCCAATTAATAGAAAGGTAAATTCAATATTTAGCAGAGTTTTCTCAAATAGATTCTACTTATTTAGTTTAGTAATTTGCAGTATTCAATTAATAGACTTATTGCAAATGTCTACAAAAGAGAAAAGGTACTTTAGCAAGAGGTGCACTAAATAGTAATTATGGATTCAGTTAAGAAGCTAATTTTTTATGACTTACGCAAAATGTGACTGAAAACCCTTTTATTCCGTAGAGGTAATTCATGAATTACCTCCACTTTTGTGATCTTGTACGTAAGTCCTGTTTCTTTGATTTGGTGCAGGTATATGGAAACCTATGTAAGTTCCTACAGCTACTTTTGTCAAATCTGTAAAGGTCCCACGAGTTGAGGGATCAATTACTGCCAAAACTAATGAACCAAAAACCAAAATTAAAACAACAAAAGCTAAAACTTGTTCTTTCTTAGAAAAGTTCATAAAGCCTCCAAATATCTTATCAGACCTGAAACGAGAATAAGGAGGCAAGCAGACTTAACTGGACTTTAGACTAAGGATAGTGGATTAAATAACCTGTAACTCTGGTTTAGGGGTGTAATTCCATTGGGGCAAGAATTCATCAACAACAATCTTCAGATTTGAT
>CAKZGI010000337.1 GCA_936914905.1 uncultured Trichormus sp.
ATACGAGTACCACTTTTTCTTTTATAAGATCCTTGAAAATTGAATTTGCCATTCTCTGAAATGTGCTGCCTGCGTCTGACAGGCCAAACGGCATTCGCTGGAACTGGAAGAGGCCTTGGCTGGTTCTAAAAGCGGTCTTGTGTGCATCACGGTCATCCAAAGGGATCTGCCAATATCCTGAAGCTAGATCCAATGATGTGAAATACCTGGACTGTCCAAGTTGGTCTAGGAGATCGTCTATCCGTGGAAGGGGGTATTTATCGTGGACTGTAATCTTGTTCAGGGGGTGGAAATCAACGCAGAATCTGTAGCTACCGTCATCCTTGCGGACCAGGTGAGGTTCGAAAACCCAATCACTATTTGAAGGTCGAATGATTCCCTTCTCGAGCATATCTTTGACAGCTTGGTTAATCCGTTCCTGTTCGAGTGGTGAGCGTCGTCGATGGGCCATGTAAACAGGTGGCGCGTCTCCAATAGATATTCTATGTCGCGTCGGGCAATTCATTGTTGCCGTCTGTACCGAGGGTTGGAATAGGGATGGGAAACCGTGGAGCAGTGAACGGATGTCGTCTTGTCTAATGTCCGGGGGTATGATCCTATCTTGTGAGTTGATTGGTGTGTATGCTCCTGTGTGACTAATGAAGAGTGGGATAGGGTCTGTGTTTTTTAATATTAATTGTTGTGAGTCAAAATGAACTTGTGCGCCGGATTTTACAAACCAGTCACAACCTAATGTGATTGCAAAGAGCTAGCGGGGTAATACATAAAGTACATGGGTAAATGTGTGCTATGTTGTATAGGATTCCTTATTGTCACCAAACAAGACATGAATTTCTAATGCTGGTTGTA
This sequence comes from uncultured Trichormus sp., assembly GCA_936914905.1. Taxonomy (GTDB): domain Bacteria; phylum Cyanobacteriota; class Cyanobacteriia; order Cyanobacteriales; family Nostocaceae; genus Trichormus_B. Next base: position 850 of record CAKZGI010000337.1, read on the forward strand.
TGTGTAGATGCAAGCTGTGAACTAGAGATTCGCTAATAGATGATATACTACTACCTGAGTCAAGGAGGAATTCCTGGGAATTATTGGCAACTCGCATGATTGTGGAGCAGATCAGCCGCTTGGAAGATGCCGATGCTTGAATGTGGGGACGTTGCTCTTCCACCAGCGTCCCGCTTAAACGTTTCCCGGTAATTCAGCTAATGATGCGGCATCTGCCCAATTTATTTGAGCGTTTTGAGAATGTTGTTTATTTCCTTGTTGCAGTTTCAGTTTTCTGCAGTGTTTCCGTACGTGGCCGTAGAGGTTGCAATGGAAACATCGAGGGCGTCCATTGCTGTCGCGATCGGGCAGCGAGCGTCGGTGTAGTATTTGAGCATTTTGGACATCAATGTCCATCGGGCTGGGACCGGGATCGTACGAGCGACTAACTGGTATAGATGGTGGGTTTGTGATATCAGGTATGGTTGAAGATTCTATGATCTGAGCTATTTGGATTGCTGTCTGGAATGTCTTTGGTGCTTGATCGCGGACTCGTCGTGCCAGATCGTGACGCATGCGCGGCCAAAGTAGGAATAGTTTCATTTCGTCAGACATGGCTGGGTCGACCCATAGCAAAATCTGGTTTAATTTTACTCCAAATTGAGCTATGGGTTCTGATGCTTGTTGACATAGGTGTTGAAGTTGATGGAGTGATGTTTGGGCAATGTCTTGATTTGCGAAGTTCTCCACTAATTTCTCTTTGATCAGGTGCCAATTGTTTTTTGTTGTATCGTCTTGCTGAAGGAACCAGGTTGCTGCTATATTTTCAAACAATGTTCTTGCTTCCAGGGCCTTTCTTGGATCATCCCACTGGTGGTAGCTTGCCACATTGTCAAAGTGATCCAGCCAGGTGAGTACATCCTCTGTTGGTAAGCCAGAGAAAGTCTTGGGGCGTATCTTGGGATCTCGTTGTATGGTCTGTTCTTGTCTTTGTGCCAACATGGTCATCAAGGCTTGATTTGTATTGTTTATCTGCAGAAACATGGCGTGCAACATCTGCTCCAGTGGTGGTGGGTTAGTCGGGGATATGTTCGCATGAAATTCTGGGTGCATAGAGGCATCTTCGTAGGGTGGGGATCGCATCTGCTGCACTGATTCAGAGAAACTCATGGTGCTGCCCGTCGTCTCCACCAATGTGACGTTTCAGTCACTAAGCCTGCAAAAGGTAAGATGACACAAGACACAAAACAGAGACAGAATGTAGAACTATATTCCTTTAGCTTCAAGATACAATAGATTGGGTTCTTCTACATTCCATGGCTTTCACTAGTTCGGGCTGCTTCCTTTATAGGTGCTCCTAGGTAGTTATCAAGATTTCCACCTAGGTTGTTAGAGAGTCTTCTTGCTTTTGGCTAGTTGGTTGCTCTAGAGTTAGTTAGGTTGCCTTTGGCTAGTTGGTTGTTCTGGGGTGGGTTAGGTTGGTTGAGTGTCCACACTTATTAGTGGGACACTCCACACCTCCCCCCTCCGTGGGTAGATGTGAAACCAGGCGAGGGCTTTTGGTTGCGTGGTGAGTGTTGTGGGTTACGTGGGAGGTAGAGTGAGGGTTTTGGGTTACGTGGGAGGTAGCGTGGCGGGAGGTGCAGAGGGAGAGGTTCTGGCTGGGTTCTGTGTGAGGGTTGGAGAGTGCATGGCCAGAGGTGCAGAGGGAGAGTCTCTGGCTGCAGGGCGAGTGTGTCCAGAGGCCGGGTGAGGAGGCTGTGTGGTAGGGATAGTTGTGTCAGAGCGAGGGCTGCATGTTTCAACTTGAGAGGGTTCTGTTGTAGGTCGAGGGATCTGGTCTTATGCTGGCGAAATTGCTGTGTATCTCTTCATCCAAACCACGTGTGCTGTTGTCTGCGAGCCGGATCCTATTCGCTCGAGCTTGTATGAGTTTGCACGCAGCTGATCGAGTACTTTGTAAGGGCCAATCCACCTATGCAGTAGAGATTCGTTGAGGCCACGACAACGAACGGGATAGTAGAGGAGCACCAAATCACCCTTCTGGTAAGTTATGTCTTGTCGGCCTTCATCATACAATCTTTTCTGCCTTTTCTGCGTAACCTCTAGTGTCATGAGTAGGCAATACCTCAAGGGGTTTGGGGTGATTCGAACCCATGACCT
>CAKZGI010000338.1 GCA_936914905.1 uncultured Trichormus sp.
TACATGTATGCATGTATTTGCATGGATGTATGCAGATGAATACGCATCTATGTAGCAGATACAGGTGGATATACCTGAATGTGTGCAAACACAGGTGAATGTGTATGTATGTACATATAAGTAGATGAATATACATCATACATGTACGTATACACATTAATATCCATGTATGCATGCACGTATGCCACGGATACAAGTGAATATGCATGATGCATGCAAGTACACACAGAATAAGCACACGTATATGCAGATATACAAATGTATATACATCATAATTGGACGCGTATGCATGTATGAATACAAGTATATACATACAGATGTGTATACATATAACGAAAACTGTCGCTTAGCGACGCTATGAAAAATTTGCGACGTTCCTTTACTAGAACTCGTCGTTGAGCGACGCATGCAAATTTTGAAAATTTTGTGCGTCGCTCAGTGACGCCCTAGTTTAAGTTTTTAAAAAATGGTAAACTATTGGCTAACATACAACATACTTACCCGCCATGGTGCTGCTGCTGCTCCTGCCACTTCTGCCCCTACTGTCGCCACTGCACTGTACCACTGCTGCCGCTTCTCCCAGCTGCTGCTGCCACTTCTCCCAGCTGCTGCTGCCGCTTTTTGCTGTTGGACCATCTGCTGTTTCACTACCATCTGCTGCTATTGCAGCTTCCCTGCTTGTTGCTATTTCACCACTACCCTAGCTATGGACATCAGGTATCCTTTTTGGTGTTGGACTTGTAATTCACAGGAGCTGAAGGGTTGTTTTCTAGTCATAGGAGCTCATTCTGTGAGGATACTATCCTCTACAGTATTTCATAATACCCACTTTGAAAGGCATGATTTATTTTGTTTCCCTTCAGCTCAATTCTATAGTCTTATGCATGGATGTATGCAGATAAAGATAGTGCATCAGATTGACCGAATTCATTTGATGATATAGCTAGAACCTTATGAACAAGTATAAATTATCCTGGCAGTATCCCACCGTAAACTGGTTTAAGCATCTTTTAACAATGTGTCCTATTGAATTACAATACTTATCTCACAATAGTATATCACAACATCTTGCATCAGATATTATATGCCTTCGTTTACCATATTTTCCTATGTTTGGTTCCGTTCTAATAGCTATCCTATTGAATATTTTGGACAACTTGCAACTTCTTGCCCAATTTTTCATCAGTGGTTGCTGTGCACAGCCCCACATAATCAAGCTACTTCTGATTAGGAAATGTAGAGGAGTGTCTCTAGTGATTCATGGGCAAGATTGGCCATACGATGTGTTCACAACTGGCTAATAGATCATTGAAGAGAGAAACAGGATCGGTGAGTATATGCAACTTTTATCCCATGCTTGGATAGATCATCCAACAAAATCCACGAGTTTCCCTATCTATGCCACCGAATCTATCCACTTGGCATGTCAGCTAACATTTTCTCCTCAGCTGGTCACTCCTTTTAACTCACAGTTCATTCAAATAATCTGCATTTCCCGATAGATGTACTTTCCAATCTGATAATTAATACTAGATACGTAGAAAGTATAGCTTGTACCACCACTATGACAACGCAGTTCAGGAGTTTTTGTTTTTGTTTACAACCCTAAACTCTTTTTCTAATTCATGCTCTTAGATTTTAGGAGGTACCAGTAAGGTGTTGCTTGCTTTGTCTCTTTGTTTGAGGGAAACGGAACGCTATTTAGGAGAAGGTTAAAGGACTTAGTGGAGACATATTTACCACGAGTGGAGACTCCTTGGAGGTACGTTTATTACAATTAAACTGAAAGTTTCGTAACAGTATAGGTTTTAATGCTTGTAATGTTTATTGATAGAGTTTAAGATGAGAAACACAAGAAGTTTGTCATCGAGTGCTTGCAAAGGGAGTTTTGAACAGGATGGCAAACAAAGACAATACTGAAAGAGATCTCTGGCCTCCTTCGGCATAGAAGAGATCGTGCACGGTATTGTTCAAGATCCTTATTTAATGATTCATATATAATTCTTCTGTTCTAGTTACATTTAAGTCAATATAATATTATTTTGAACTAACTTTAATAGGAATCGAACCTTTAACCGAGTCTTAAGGGGATCGAACCCTAAAACGTTATAACGTTCACCATGAGACTCCCCTACCCACCCCCCCATAATGTTAGAATATTAACAAGTTTAGGAATCTATGAAATAAGCTTGAAAAATGTACTAATTACCCTTTTGATATGACAATCATATTGACACATCCCGCAAATGTGCCTTTAGGGTGAGTCTTTGTTACATTATTCGATATACATATTAGAATTTTCAATGTCATCCTTTAATTCCTGTTGTTCCTCCTCTGTAACATCTAGTGGAATGGTTAGCTGTAGCTCATCCAACTCTAAATTGTCCTCAAGATCCACGCTCTCTGTGTCTACTAGATCTTGATCATCGTCCTCGACGTCTTCAATCTCGTCGTTACTATTGACCTCTGACTCATTTAAAGGGACCATGTTTTGTCTTGATACATCTGAATAATCAGCCTTTACATGGAAATTGTCTACAATTTCTATACTTGAGTCAAATATTCGCCTTCCTCGTGGGTTAATATGCACAATCTGCCACCATGAGCTCTCTGATGCATTTGGGTTCTTGTAAAAGAAAGCTTGTTGAACATGTGTAGGCAAAATATATGGTTCCTTAGATGCACGTAAAAGCTTCGTTGAATCTACTGACCAAAACCCAGATGGCTCTCGTCTCATTGTTGCACGGGAGCCTTTATACGCTGCCCGAAACCAATCTACTTTTATAATGACCTGTAACACCAATTTTACAGCATTAAGTGATAACCCTAAATTTAAATGTTAGTAATTCTATGTGAGAATGAAAGAAATACCTGTTTAAATACACGGAAGTTCACTTCATAAATTGCTTGTATAACACCTGTATATCCTAACTCGTCTTCAATCATATTTGTGTCCTTACTGCTTGCACGTGATTGTTGTTCAAAAGATGCTACAACACATGATTCTTGTGTGGTGTGCAAGTCATCTAGCTTTTGGATACGTAGATGTTGCCCATAAGCCCACATACTACTATAAGCTCGCACCTGAAATAAAATGAAAATTGATTATACACATGGTAATTACAAGGCCAAATTTTGACTTATTATACATTAAGGTTAAGAGATTATACCATTCTATCGCAACGAATAGTAAGCTCTAGTTGTTCTCTTGTAATTGCCTCCTCATTTTGTTGAGCTTGTTTTAACCTGTCTCGTATCCATTCAAGAAGTGTCGGTAGTTTTCTAGCTTTTTCCCCTCGGCCCCTTGCCTCACTATTAAAATTCACCTTAAACTCGTCCAAAAATAGACCCATGCATTGTGAATTGTTGATAATGAACGTGGTGATGTTTTCTTGCTCTTCATGTGAAAGCCGAATTGGGGTCCCTTTCCCACAAAGGACTTCATCTGTCATTGTAGTTGACTCATCATGCGTCCAAGTGAGAGGAGCTTTCTCATGTGCTCCTGGTAAATACTCGGAGAGATAGTACATGCACTCTTGGTGTAACCATCCCTCTGCCATAGATCCTTCAGGCCGTGCTCTCTGACGAACAAATCCCTTTAACACACACATGAATCGTTCCACCCAAAACATCCATCGTGTATTCACTACACCTACAATTTCAATTTCTTCAACAAGGTGAATTAGAAGATGGACTTGAATATCAAAGAAAGATATTGGAAGTTCTTTTTCCATTAAACACATAAGCTCAATAACTTCCCTTTTACGTTGTGGTATTTCACTTAGGTGTATTTCCTTTGAAGAAATCCACCTAGCCAATGATCCTAGTCGATATACAATGTCGCGGATTGCTTGTGTCAAACAACCATCGATGACAAGTGGGAGAACATGCTACACAAAATAGATTGTTATGTTATAAGTTTTGATTTAATCATAGAAAATAACATGAAACATATATAGTACGTAAAGAGTTTACCTTGATGAAATTATGCCAGTCATGAGTTTTGAGCCCAGAGAGTGTCGTGTCATCCAACATAAAAATATTACGTAATGATGCACCATGTCCTGTAGGTGTTCTGATTGATCTTATCCTGTTATTAAGGATTGATATTTCCTCGGGTGTCAAAACCCAAGGTGCCTTAGGGTGCTCGATATTTCTTGACACATTATTCTCTCGAGGCCAAAGTTTTGGCTTCGAGTTATACTCTACTAAGGATGCTCTTGATGCAGGAGAGTCCTTAAGACCTACGAGATGTTTCCAAAGCGAGTGTCCTACATTCTTAAATATATGCATGGGATCTAATAAATGAAAAATTTTTAGATGTCTCCAATATTCTAACGTAAACCATATAGACATATTAGGCTCCATCCCTCTTTTGTTAGATACACGATTTCATCGTTGATCATCATCATCACTTAGTATATCAGCATCTATATCAATTAAGGGTCCAATAGTCGATTTCCTATACCACTCTTGTGGAGTTTGATGTGTAGAGGTTTTTCCTCGTTCCATTTTGCTATCAAAATGACAAGCTTAGGATCTCATCCGTAAAAGATTATCATTAGGCAAGAATTTCATATGCCTAAGATAAATGTTTTTGTTTCGTGACTTTAAATATGTGGATCTTAACCAATCACCACGTGGGGGGGTATGCTTTATATCCATTGTCTCAAAACCTGAACAAAACCTACATGCAACATGCCAAAACCCCATGTATCATTATAGTTTGTTGGTCTTTAAGTTTTGTTACATTAATAGAACTTATACCCCTTCACAAATTCTTAAGGTCGTCAATTGGAGGAGCTAAATATATATTTATATCTATAATTTGTCTTTTACCCAGGATTATTAAAGACAAGATCAAATGTTCCTTTTTTATTTCTAAATATAGTGGTAGATTATAATTTATTATAATGACTGACCAAGTTAATCATTTGGACGATTGCATTGAAAATTGATTTACCCCAAAAAAAGATACAATCATTTTCGAGAACATAAATTGAGTTATAGTGCATTCCAAGCTTGGTGATTATCTTTTTTTCCTCATCACATGATTTTGGAAGGATATTTCCTCGAGGAAGGAGTTTTGTTGAAAGCAAACTACATAAAAAAATACAAACATTGTTAACGATGCATATATTTATACTAAATTAAAATAACATTCTTTTATATAAGAGTAACCTAGATTCTTACGATAATAAAGCTGTAACTGAAACATTGCTCCAACCAAACCGACTTTGTAAGTTCAAGATTAAAAGGCTTGAACTTAATCGAGTTAAAGAACAACCAGAATATAGCTTTTTGGTTGCTTCAGCTCGAAGAAACTGTACATGCGAGGAAACGTGGTCTGTGTTTTCAAACCAAGTGTCTATCCACTCCGCCATCCCATCATCATGATCATCCTCCGAAATATTAGTTACAGAATCTCGATCATGTTTACGAAGCACATTCATATATTCGTCAGGGAAAGGCATATTACGTTCGTTAGAGATTATATGGTGATAGTCCATATCGATATCTCTAAAAATTTGTGATAGAATATACTCATAAATAAACAACAAAAAACGAATAGTTAGAAAAAGATTGGTAGTTAAATACTAGAATTATATAGAAATTGTGATACAATATTCCCATCTCATTCTGATCTATCATATTATTTTAAATCAAATTTAAAATAGAAATTCTGATAAAATAACATTTGAAATTAAAACCAAAATAGAAAGTCTGATAAAATTCTCTGTCATATCATTTGAAATTAAAACCAAAATAGAAATTCTGATAAAATTCTCTTTCATAACATTTGAAATTAAAACCAAAATAGACTGGAATTAGATTGGAGCTCGATCCTGTCTACGCCAGGGATAATTAACTAGTATTTCTTCTCCAACATGTAATGATCTAATGGCAGTCACTAAGATATAAATCTGCACATCCTCACTCATATGCTCAGGAATATGACTATTACTACATTCTACAAA